>JBBALZ010000173.1:0-5259 GCA_040402735.1 Bdellovibrionota bacterium | reverse complement strand
ATACCGTTAAACTCATTAAATACAGTAGGTTCCGCGCATTTTTGGCCCCCTTTTAATTGCGATGCCCTGATTACTTGCCCCATCCCTCACTTTCACGCATGATTGCCGCCACTTATGAGAGCGCAACAAAAAATCTCCTGGCCGATTCTTGGCAAACACTCACAAAGGGAATTCCTGGAAAAGTTTTGGCAAAAGAAGCCCCTGCTGATGAAGGGCGCACTCGCACCTTTTCCTGACTTAATCTCACCCGATGAAGTCGCTGGTCTTAGTTGTGACCCCCGAGTAGAGTCACGGCTCATACTTGAGAAGGGCGGCAAGACCCCGTGGGAGTTACGTCGGGGGCCATTTAAGCCCAGCCTCTTCTCGAAGCTACCCAAGACCCACTGGACGATACTCGTCAATGGCGTGGATCGCTTCGTGCCCTCTGTAAACGCGTTTCTCGATGAGTTTTCGTTTATCCCATTCTGGCGAATAGACGATGTGATGATTAGCGTAGCATACGATAAGGGCAACGTCGGAGCGCACGTTGATAACTACGATGTTTTTCTCGTTCAAGCTCACGGCACTCGCGAATGGCTTATCGAAGATAGCCCAAGGCTTGAAGATGACTTTGTACCGGGTTTACCTATACGGTTGTTGAAAAAGTTCAAGCCTACCCATCGCTGGCTCCTTGAGCCTGGCGATATCCTCTACCTACCACCACGATTCCCGCACCACGGAATCGCCCGTGGCGATAAGTGCATGACGGTTTCGGTGGGTTTTCGAGCCCCATCAATCTCTGAGTTAATCAACGGTGTTGTAACTGATGCGCTCGCTAACGTCGATGACGCGCTTCGCTATAGCGACCCTGATCTATCCGCGCAGTCTCCTGGCGAGATAGCTCCCGCTGCTATAGAAAAGCTAAAAAGCTACATCACCAAGCACGTCGCCAGCTCTGAGCGTATCGAAGCGTGGCTTGGAAGGTATGTAACAGAGAGCTACTGCGACGTTGAGTTACGGACGAAGAGGAGGGCACCGAATTCAAGCGCCCTCAAACGAGCGATTAATTCAGGCTGTGCTATCATCCGAGCCGAAGGGGCTCGTTTTGCTTACGTAAATGGCACAAAACGTGGTGAGATTCACTTCTACGCAAACGGCGAGCGCACAGACCTAACCGGCTCCGCAGCGGCTCTCGCGTGCGAAATTGCCGATAGAGTAGTGATTCCAGCAGATCGCGCCAAGACGCTGCTGCGTGATAAGTCTGCTTTTGACCTGCTAAGCAGCTTGATCGGACGGGGCCTGGTTCTCGTCGAGTAGGTTAGCTCGACTATCAACTCTATTTATTTGATTTGTATTTTTCACGGGCCTCTCAATGAGCGAGAGAAATAAGCGAAGCTTAATCTCTTCTAATCCTATTCCGTTGCCAAGCTGGGTAGAGCGTTCAGCTTGTAGCTTGTAATACTCAGCCTCTATCATCTGGCGATATTGCTCTGCTGAGGTAACCTTTTCCCACCCTGGTAGTTTCATAGTCGATTCCTCGTACTAACTGTTTGTCCGATAGAGCTGCCGGACACTTTCAGGACAAGCTCTGTAGCTACCGTACTACTTTGGTATTGAAGGGATATGAGTAAGATTAGGGCTTCGCAATTCTCTCTTCTTTAAATGGGGCCAAAAATGCGCGGAACGTGCTGTATGTAATGAATTTAACGACGCCTGGCCGCGCATTTTTATCCCTGTCGGCTATGCCAATTCTTCCAAGTAGATAGCGGGAGAATTGCGATGCCTAGAGTAAGATTAGGGAGGCGTCTACACCAACTGGTCGCCACCACCACCACCACTGATAACGATCTTACCCTCCTCCTCAAGCTTACGGACAGCATCGACTATCGATTGCTGCGCCTTTTCGACATCCTTGAGCTTGGCTGGGCCCATCGTTTCAAGGTCTTCCTTCATCATCTCTGCGGCTCTTTGAGAAACGTTCCTAAAGACAAGGTCTTTGAGCTCAGGAGATGCGGTCTTGAGCGCTAGAACGAGCTGCTCACGTGGAATATCTTTAAGCACTGTTTGTACTCCACGATCATCAATCTTCTTAATATCCTCAAAGGTAAACATCAGATTGCGAATAGTTTCAGCGAGGTCAGGGAAGGTCTCTTCAATCTCGGCGATTATGCGCTCCTCACTTGAGCGATCGATAAAGTTAAGGATGTCAGCAGCAGATTTTGGTCCTCCGATATCCTCATCAGCGGAGCCATCACCACAGAGCTGCACCTGCAGAACCTCACGAACTTCATCAACTACATCGGCCTTTACGTTGCTAATGTTCGAGATGCGGATTAACACATCAGTTTGCATCTCTGGTTGCATCTGCTTTAGAACAACTGCCGCCTGGTCGGGATTCATCACCGTCATCAGGAAGGCTATCGTTTGCGGATGTTCAGAAGCGACAAAGCCTAAGAGAAGTTTCTCGGGAACGCTGCCGATAATCTTACCGATCGGCTGCTTGCGGGTACCGTTAACATATTCCAGCAGCCCAACACTCTTGTCCTGACCAAAGGCGGACGAAATAACGCTCTTAGCGAATTCACGTCCATCGACCACAACCTTATCGGATCCGCTCAACATCCGCAAAAAATCCTTGGATGTGATTAACTGCGTTTCTCGATCTACCTCTGAAACGGTTAGAAAAGCGCGCGAGATCGCCTTGACCTCATCTTCGCTCAGATTCTGCATAATCTGCGCTGCTGCCTCCTTACCGAGACTAAGTAATGTAAGCGCTGCTTTTTCTGGATTTGTGAGTTCCCTCTCCATCGCCTTGCCTTCCTTGATTAATTGCAAGAAGTTAAGATGATGTTGTGGCGAATAAGGTCGCTAGTATTGCAAGGGCCGCCTACAATGTTCGCATCTGCCTGTATTTACTTGACTTATAGCTACTCAGCAGATGCTGCCGCAATAACGTTTGCCCCTATTAAGTGGGCGTATTCGCGGAGCAGCGCGGGAGGGGAGATAATCCTAAATTCGGTGAGTAGTTACCTTGATTTAATCGAATCTCATATAGGGCATCGCAATTCTCTTCTCTTAAATGGGGCCAAAAATGCGCGGAACCTACTGTATTTAATAAGTTTAACGGTATTTAGCCGCGCATTTTTATCCCTAGCAGGAATGCCAGTCCTTTCCAGTAGATAGCGGGAGAATTGCGAAGCCCTAAATCTCATAAGACCCGCTATTGACTAGGCGGTGCATGGTGTATACTTGCTTAGTTCGATGACAACAGATTCTCAACAAGAACGGTTAGGGCGATGCTTTAAAGAGGTAACCGGCCAAGAGCCAAATTCTATTACTGAGCTTCATCCTCACGCATCCGAACGTCGCATCTTTCGCATCGTATCGGGCTCGACGCGAATGATTGGTGTGTTGAATCCGAGTCGCCGTGAAAACGATGTGTTTGTTGCGCTCGCGAAACACTTTTATTCCCTGGGACTCCCCGTACCATTGATCTACCACTATGAACCTGACTCAAATCTGTATCTCGAGGAGGACCTAGGGGATGAAACCCTCCTAGACCTACTGGCTAACGCCAGAGCTAGTAATCCAAATGATCCATTTCCAAAGTCAGTTGAGGATCTTTACCGGAGAAGTCTAGAATATCTCACTCGATTTCAGATTGAGAGTGCGGCCGATCTCGATTTTTCCTTGTGTTACCCGGAGCGCGATCTGCTCCCCGGTACATTCACCGGAGATTGCGCTAATTTCTCAGCCCAGCTTGTGACTCGAGTCCTGCCCCAATTCGAAATCTCTCAATTAAACTCGGATTTCGCCAAACTAATCTCATTCCTTGGACAGTCCGACGCCAATTTTTTTGTCTACAGAGATTTTCAATCACGCAACATTATGCACTACAAGTCGGGACCGTATTTTATCGACTTTCAGAGTGGTAAGCGTGGGCCTCTGCAGTACGACGTGGTCTCACTGCTCTATCAATCGAGCGCAAAGATCCCCGAAGCAGCTCGTGAACGGCTCGTTAAGCACTACATACTTTCTGCCTCTACATATCTACAGATCGACCAAGAGAAATTCTATCACTTCTTTAGTGGTTTTATTGTTGCGCGAATGCTCCAAGTGCTTGGAGTTTACGGACGTCAGGGGTTAGGTGCCGGCAAGCCTTACTTTATAAACAGTATTCCAGGAGCCGTTACTACGCTCCGTGATGAACTTCACAAGAAATCTCTACCGCTGAATTTAGTGGCACTGCGCAACTGCGTTGATCAGCTCGCTGAATTGTTTTCACGGACATAAACACTATGACTGACACCACACCAAAAATACTGGCCGTTGAGCTCTTGAGCTTTTCATATAAACGGCCCCTACCACCCAGCCTCTTTTCGCTCGAAGGTGGTCGCCACGGCGGTGGTTTTGTTTTCGACTGTCGGTGCCTACCGAACCCTGGTCGTGAGGAGCGCTATAAAACCCTGACAGGACGCGACCGGGAGGTTATAGAGTACCTGGTAAATATCCCAGAGGTGCAGAGATTTCGCGAACTAACCTTTGGGCTAGCTACTGATGCAGTTAAGAACTATCTCAGCCGTGATTTTGAACTTCTCTCTATTAGCTACGGCTGTACCGGAGGCCAACACCGATCAGTCTTCTTCGCCGAGCAGCTCTCACAGCACCTAAAGCAAAGCTTTGCCGAGCGAGTGGCGCTGCGGGTAATGCATACGAATTTGGAAGGATTCTGAGAATTCGCGCATTACTAAACCCGTAACACTTTAGCACTTTGCCAAAATCCACATTGATGGCTGGACTCTGGCCAGCCGCGTTGGTACCAGCGAGGATCGTTGGTGATTCTAATGCAGCACGCAAAGAGTGGCGCCCCTTCGAGGCTGGCACAGTAAGCTGGCACATCGGTCGCGCAGGGTTTATCTGTGGAGGCAGTGCCTTATCTCGCATGAGCCCCCTACTCTCCCTTACGGGCGATCTCCTCACAGTACAGCTCCAGAGTCTGTCGCAGCAGGGTGAACTCGTTATCCTCACAAATGAGGCCAAAGAGTGCTCTAAGGGTGTTGTTTCTGTTGCTCTCTACCTGCTGTTGATTTTTTACCTCTGTGTTCATCGTGTACTCCATATAAAAAGTCGCATTGGCGACTGACAGAGCGCACTTTGCCACACACCGCTTAACGATTTGTCACGGATGCGTGCAAGATTTGTAAAAGTATTGTCACAAGATCAGATAAACCCTGCGCGAGTGATTTTTGAAAGAAAATCACTCGCAATAGCAGGGCGAGC
>JBBALZ010000172.1:421-5329 GCA_040402735.1 Bdellovibrionota bacterium | reverse complement strand
ATTTTTATCCCTATCAGGAATGCCAGTCTTTTCGAGTAGATAGTGGGAGAATTGCAAGGCCCTAGCAGCTCTCTAAGTGCCATGTGACACGCCTCCAACCTTCTGCTATAGTTCCCCTAATATTCTTAACCAGTTGGGCTCATATCAAAACAGCCTCAACAGGGAGTTTAAAAACAAAGTCTAGTTTCGAACGGAAGAGTTTTTGTATGAGAAGAGAAAGAGGAGGCCAGCGACGCTCCAACCGCGGTGGTGGTGGCAGGTCGTCGCGAGGAAGAGGCCAGAGACACGGTCGCCGTCATCCACGCCAGAGCGCTGAGAGCGGCAATCAACGTGAGCGTATCGCCGTAGAGAGTGGTGATTTAGTTCTGATTGACCAGTTTATGCTGGCTAATCCTCAATTCATCGAGAAGATATCAGCAGCGCTCGATGAGAGTGCCGAGGTAAAATCGGATCTGATTAGAGAGTACGGCGGAACGGTAATTAACGTAACTTGTGGCACATACCGCATTGAGCGCGACCCTTTTGCTTACACGATCATCGTTCATCCTGAGGAGGAGGATCTGGAGGGCGCTCCAGAGATAGTCAAAGAGGCCACGGATAATGTCGGTGAAATCAATGTTGACACTCGCTGTTTAGCGATGCTTGATCGCGAACTACTCGATGACAAATCGTTGTTAGAGCGCTATCAACAACTCTGGTTTACCGGGCAGGATAAAGCTTGTCGAGATCTTTTGCGCGACAACGGAGGCGCTGTTCGTTACGGCTTCCGTCGCGATGGAGACGAACTGGGGATATTCCAAGTTCCGGGAGAGGACATCATATGCCTCTGGCCAAAGAATATTGAGAGCCTCAAAGCAGCGGCAGATAGTTCAGTGGAAGCTGAGGCGTAGGCAGTAGCGCTGGACGCAGGGTGGAATTAAGTTTGCCGCCCTGCGTCTCATGCTCTAGCATCTTACTGAAAACAGCTTACATGCTCTCCATCCTCGAACACTTCCTTACCTTTAAACCCAACAGATCTAATCATGGCGCCCTTGAGCGTCTGACTCATACTCGATTAATCCTAGGCTCAGAGTTTGGCTTGGCCCTAGACGCTGCGTGGTTTCCACGCAACTCTGAGGCAGTTGTGCTTTTTTTACACGGCAACCGCCACAATATCACCCGTTTTTACGACCATTACGCGCTCTTTGAGGCTCTAGGCATTTCGTGCCTAACATTCGACTATCCTGGTTATGGTAATAGCGCAGGACGCCCTTCAGAAGCTGCTCTCTACGCGAGCGCTAGGGCAGCTCACTCGCATCTTGTGCGCTCACTAGGCTTTACCGAGAAACAGATAGCGATCTACGGATGCTCTCTTGGAGGAGCAGTAGCCATGGAACTCGCCAGCAACGTTGCAGCCGGATGTCTGATCACCGAAAGCACATTTACCAACTCGCATGAGGTCGCCTCATTTCTGTACCCATACTTACCTGTGACCCGTTTTCTACCACGCCGATTCACTAACGACTCCCGCGTAGGTCAGATTGATATACCCAAACTTATAATTCACGGCGACCAAGACACACGTGTTCCAGTCCGTATGGCGCACACGCTACATGCTTGTGCTAGTGAGCCCAAGCACCTTGTAATAGTTCCCGAAGCGGATCACGTTAATTGCGTAGTTAAAGGTGGAACTGCGTTAACGCAGCGGATCGGTAGCTTTATTGCGGCGACTTGCGGGGGAGGTTAGCGCTCCCTAGCCCACATCGGCTTAGCCTTTCTGGGCAAGGACGGAGAACCGGTATAGAAATCCTCGTTCTTGCCATCGCCGAACATGGCGATGATGCAAAAGATCAGAATAAACAAAGCTATCCCGTATAAAACCAATCCTACCATCATCTGATGGCCACGCTTGGCGCTAATCGCATCGCTAAGTGAACGACTCCCGAAACATCCTGGGTGCTTTCCATAATTATGCCGAGTACCATTGTCGCGCACCTTATTTGGATCATACGAATAGCGATCTCCGCCGCCCATCGCCTCACCCTGAGATGAGTCGAACTCGCTGTGTTCGCCCTTAGAACCGGCTTTAGGCGCAGGACGCGCGCGTAGCCCGCCGCCACCCATAACAAAACTACTTCCGGTAGGATGTTGGGTCGCTGTCGCTGCTGCCTGTTGTGTGGTTTGCCCCGACGTAGCCACCCAGCGCCCTTCGCCCGATCCCACACTTCCAGTAAAACCTCTCATTACAAACTTATCGAGTGACATAACCTATGGTCCCTTAACGACTAACAAAAGAGATATGCACGAATTGGTGATTTGTGTGACTTAATTTGAGCAAAACTGGCCTAAGCGAAGTTTCACCTCTCTTCCCTAAGGAAGCTTAAGCCTCTGCCCCGCGACAATAGTGTTGCTGCGCATGCGATTAATTGACTTTAAACGTTCAATAGAAACTCCCCGCTTCTGCGCAATTGTTGCTAACGTATCGCCTTTCTTAACAGTAACATAAGTTGGTGCAGCCACCTTAACTTTGCCCCCCTTAACTGATGCTGGGCGGGTGGATGGAGCGCTATTTGCGATGCGTAACTGCTGGCCTGAACTGACTCTTGCTGACGATAAGGTGTTAGTTTGAGCGATGTCGGCCGGAGCCACGCCGAACTTTCGAGCAATCGAATTTAAGGTCTCTCCACGCTTTACCGTATAAACCGACTCGGAGGCGATACTACCGACCGGAATGATACGCGCCGGCTCTGATGCTCCTCCTGGGTCGCTTCCTGACGGAAACACTCCGGCACCCGATCCAAAAAGCCTGTCGGCGCGATCCTTAAAACTAATCGGTACTCGCAGCGTATACCCCGATGGGATTGAAGCGCGACCTGACCATACCGGATCAAGCAGCGCGTAGTTCGCCTCGCGCAACTCTTCAGTTGAGATTCCCAACCGTGCCGCCAGACTTGAAGCAGCCACAGACCGCTGTATCGGGTATGAAACGACTCTGAGCGGCTGCGCCTCATCGACTTCTGGAAAGTACTTGGCGTGTTGTTCAAAAATCTCAACAGCAGCTAGAAACTCTGGATAAAAATTTGTCGATGCAAAACCAAAATAGCGCTCGTTTGGATCCTCAAGAATCGCCGCGAGATCGTCAGTTCCTGCTTTACGCACCTTTGAACGCACTCCGCCAACACCGTGGTTATAGCTAGTAAGCGCAAGTGGCCAAGACCCCAAAGAGCTATAAGCCGAGCGCAAATACTCAGCGGCAGCTCTCGTAGCCTTAATCGGATCACGTCTCTCATCAACGAAGCGCCCAACTAACATACGGTGACTTCGCGCAGTTCGCGGCATAAATTGCCAGATCCCTGCGGCACCAACACTGCTATATGCCGTATAATCAAAGGACGATTCCACGAAAGGTAACCGAGTCAGCTCTTTCGGCAATCCGTATTCCTGAACAAATATCTGCTCCATCACTGGCAAGTATCGCCAGGCGCGCCGAACGGCCTCAGCGTAACGCTCGCGAATCCCCGTTTGGGTTCTAATCAGATCCTGCTCTACCCAGATTCTAAGCACCTCTCGCCGCAGACCGCGCTCTTCTAAATGCGTGAGCGCGCGCTCCTGAAATGGGGTCCGCGCTTCAGCACCATCAGCCAGCTCTAGCAACTGCTTCTGAACATCCTCTATGGTACGCTTAACTACCTCACCTTTGTACGCCTCAAAGGCAGTTTGCGACATCGCTTGATACTCTCGCGATAGGTCAATTACGCCAAAAACGATCTGCGGAAAATCTCTGTGGTGGATCACCGAGTGACCAGCTCCATACTTGGCGAATACATCCTTCCAAAAATCAACGCGCGGGCGAAGACTGGCAGGCACTGAAAATGGCCCGCCACTCGCATCCGGGCGGATCTTAGCTCTCAGCGCCAAATCAGCCCCCACGCCAGGGTTAGCGCAAGCAGTACTTGAGCAAGCAAGAATCAGTAAAACAAAGGTCGATAGCAACCTAATTGAAAGCAAGACACTCAGAGACGTAGCGCGCCCAAGAGCCAGAGATAGACTATGCTCATGGGATAATCGACGCGATAGGCCGATGTAAAAGCTCATGCAAAAGGCTATGTAGAAGCTCAGACAACACCTCACTACTGCAATCTCTCAATCCGCCAACTACGTCACAAACTACGTGGTTAAGGATTTACCACTGACTCACACCTAGCGACCTACTTGGAAGTGCACCGAACTGCATCAAGCTCTGCGGCACTCATCGCTGTAGTCTCCGAGGCGTTGATCTCGACAAACTCCTTAAGATCATCAGGAACCCCGGAATCCTCAAAGATAGCCTCCACTGGGCACTCAGTCTCACAGGCCCCGCAGTGGATACACTCATCCGGGTGGATCATTAACATACCCTCATCATCTTCACGCTTTGGATCGCGGTTGAATCGGGTGTTATACTTACGCTTCTTGATATTATAGAAACAATCAACCGGACAAACCTCAACACACGAGCGATCTTTGGTTCCAAGACAATTAAGGGTAACAACGTAAGCCATGGGTCTTATTCTCTAAACAATTCTGCGATTAACCGTTTTTTATTTTTATAGCGCAAGCCACCAACAGATCCTCCAAACCAAAGAACCCAGTTTAAAGAAATATCTGCCACATCTAGTACAGTCCGCCTACTTGCTGCTATAGGCTTGATAGTACACGAAAAAGATATACACCAAAAGGGGATTGCAGGGCTTGTAGGGCATCGCAATTCTCTTCTCTAATATGGGGCCAAAAATGCGCGGACCCTGCTGTATTTAATGAGTTTAACCGGATTTAGCCGCGCATTTTTATCCCTTTCAGGAATGCTAACGCTTTCCAGTAGGAATTCCCTTCTATAATATGGGGCCAAAAATGCGCGGACCCTGCTGTATTTAATGAGTTTAACCGGAT
>JBBALZ010000172.1:0-321 GCA_040402735.1 Bdellovibrionota bacterium | reverse complement strand
TTAGCCGCGCATTTTTATCCCTTTCAGGAATGCTAACGCTTTCCAGTAGATAGCGGGAGAATTGCGAAGCCCTATGTCATATACAACGCAGTTGATATTTTTCTCCCCTAAAGGTACTAATACCTGGTTAGACAGTGACCCTCGAAGGCTGTGGCTTCTTTTAAATGAGCCACAGCAACTCTTTGGGGCCCGATCGCCAAGTTGGCTAAGGCAACGGTTTGCAAAACCGTCATTCGCCGGTTCGAATCCGGCTCGGGCCTCCAGTATTTCCCCTATCCGAACTTGGCAAAGGCCAAGATTCGGATGACGGGTTAGGGACTA
>JBBALZ010000171.1:0-5552 GCA_040402735.1 Bdellovibrionota bacterium | reverse complement strand
AAGTACGGTTCCGTGAGAGCCGGGGGAGGGTAACCTCCCCTAGCTACTCGACCCCAGCTATTCTCATCCATTTTTTTCAAAAATGAATGAGGCCGGGTTTATTTCGTTAAAAACGGCGCGTTTGCGCCGCTTAGGTAGAAGCTGCTGTTGCCAGAAGCTGATACGATCTGCGGCATGACACAGAGAATATTCGCTTAAACTAAACTGGGCATCGAATAGTAAGACTACCCGTAGAGAGCGGTTTCTAGCTGATAAAGAACTCTCTGCACTTGAACATCCTCTGCATGCTATCCAGTCTTTACCTGAAGAGACGCACTCTGCTCGCTTCCCTAAAGTATTACCGTAACTACTCACCGGATTTTAAGATCATCGCTGTAATTTCGTCGCTAAATGAGGCGATTTTGGGGGATCTTTTTTCTTGCCACCCCCTAGTCGGGGGTGCCTTTTTTGGTGAGTAGTTATTATCTCTACCCCGCTTTGCTCCGCAAAGCCGCCCCTTAATAGGGGCTAACGTTATTGCGGCAGAATTTGCTGAGTAGTTACGTGTTACCTAATTCCTAAACCTCTCCATATCCTTGGCTGTAAGCATTGTTGCATACGAGAAGCCGGAGGTATTCCACGGATAGTGGTTAATCGAATACCGTAGAAACTTCTTTAGGCTAATCTGCGAAAAATCAGGCACCCACCAACCGCGCAGGTTCACTCGGCGCTGAATGTACCCTTCAGGAATCTCTGATGGCTCGTGCTTCTCTTTCCAGGAGAGGAAGATGTAGGCGAAATCCTTTAACTCCTCTTTGTCTTTAATTGAAAACTTATATTCCTGCGGTATAACACGGAAATACCAAGTAAGTGGCCAGGTAGATTCTCCCGTAGCGTATACTTTCGGCCTAAAACCGTTTCGCTCATAGATCACTCGATCGATGATATCTTTGGCGAATTCAGCTAGTTCGTAGGTGGTGTGTACCTGGCTGAGATACTCGGTCTCTTTGCCAGCGTAGAGGTAGTTAGTCTGAATCGCAGCTCGAAGTAAAAAGATCGCCGTTATCACGGTAGCCCAACGGCCAAGGTGCATCGTCCCAAGGAACGTTTGACTAGCATTTCGCCCAGAAGCATCGATCCGAGCGATTAATGCTGCTCCGATAAGTAGCGCTCCGAATATAACAAAAGCCAGATTCTCTCCAGAGAAGCGTTGCGTTGGATCGCTCCACTGCTCGGCGATAAAGAGTATTCCTAAAAGCGATGAAGTGGAGCCCACCCAGATTAGCACATGAGAAACCGAGCAAGCTTTGTAGTTAAACGGATACTTCTTAAAGTAGTCCTGGTAAAAGAGCGCTAAGTACGGCAGGGAGTATATTAGCGGATATACCGATAACCACGGCACCTTCTCGCCCAGATAGCTATAGACAAAGAATGTAGCCGAGAAGAAATAGCCTGCGGTCGCCAAGACTCGCTCACCTCTTAGGAAATGCTGAATCGTTACCAGTGGTGCATGGCACAGCAATACAAAGAGGCCGATAATATCGAGGTGATTCTTTAGTTTAAACGGCTTCCAGAGAGCGTTCTGCTCTATAGTCTTTGGATCGGTTGCAACGCACGAGAGTATAATCCCCATAATCACCAGCCCAGCAAAGAATTGAATCTGCGGAAGCGCTCGTCGGTAGAAGAGCACTAGGTGCGTGATAAATGCGGCAAAGATCGGCAGCTCATACCAAGCCGTAACATATATGTGAAAATTAAACGGCCCCTTGATGCGCTCCATCGAGTGATGAGCTGCCCAGTAATCGATCGCTTTACCACCAAGTCCATCGATAATCCCCTTAGGGTAGCGAAATCCAGCTCCGTAGAACCACGAGTATACCACACCGGATGCTACAAGGCTTATACAGAAGAGCGGAAAGTTAGACCTAACAAAACGACCAACGCGGTGCAGGTACGTGTCCCGCGTCTTCATAATAAATAGCTGGAAAAACGCCTCAAATACGAAGAATCCAGCGACTACTGCAACGGTTACAAATACATTCTCCTTGGTGCACCACTGAACGGTAAGGCCTAGCAGCACTAGCAGCGATTTCCAGCCTTTTGGAGCTATGGTAAATCCGAAGAACGAAAGCAGCATTCCGGATATCACCCAATAATCCTCGCGTAAAAAGCGCGACCAGTAGATCATAGTTGGCGAGAGTGCGATGTACCCAGTGATAAGTAGTGTTGTGGCTGGATAGAGGTATCGGCGGTAGAGAAAGGGTACGAGCATAAACAGCGAACCCATAATGCACACCGGTGTGCGCGCCGCCCACAGCGAATCGCCAAACATAGCGTAGATAAAGCGCATCGAGTTATAGAGCATCGGCCCGTGAAGCATCGGGTCGTACTTGTAATAGTTTGTGTTTGGAAAGTCGTAGAAGTAGCGGCCGTACATGCCGTGCAGCGACTCATCGTGGTGATACGGGCGCATATCGAGCATCGTCCAGCGCAGGATCACTCCTAAGATTACAACCCCAGCAAAGATTGCCCATTGAACGGGAGTGAAGTAGTTAGTCCAGTCTTTGGCAGATTGCGCTGGGGTTGTTGAGGATGTATTTGCTAGACGGTGCTTTTCGAGTGCGCCGGTGTCATGGTTTTCAGAAGATGACGGCTGATTAGTGCTCTTTGATGCAGGTTGAGTTGAATGTTTCGACATATACTTAAGCTCCAGAACCACGATTACCTACAAGAAGTATCTCTGGCTCGTTACAAGCGTTACTACTATCAAATCGCGCAAGAATCTCCTTTGCAACCCTCCTTCCGTATCGAACTGCGTAGTTAGTCCCGCGATCTTCGGGATAGATCTGAGCCATCGTGCAGAGCCATAGCCCACCAATCGGGGTTTTAAGTGAGGGTATGCTCTCTGAGTATCGTTTGGTTATAACCGGCTGACTATAGTGCGCTTTCCAAACGTGGTGTGAAAGTATCCATGAGCGATCAAAGGCGGGAAATATCCGCTGAATAAAAGGGATGCAGTAATCAAGCATCTCATCGGGTGAGAATGAAAAGAGAGCTTCGCTCGTTGGCAGGTACTTTGAGAGGTAGACTACGTGGTCTCCTCCGTAATTCTCCTTAGCGTCGAGATTGGTGTGCTCGATAATTCCTACAAAAGGAAAGGATGGGTCGGCAACGTTCAACCAGTAGGTGCTCGATAGAGAGCGCGAGAGCCGTAGTACCAGACAGCTATTACCGAGAAAGCGAATCGAATCACATTGCGCCCGATAGGTAGCTGGGAGATCTGTAGTCATCTGAACAAATTGCGGCAATGGTACGGTACACAGCACACAATCTGCGCGATGGGTGCCCCTTTCGGTTTCTACACCGACTGCTTTGCCGTTTTCAGTTAGGATCTGCCTAACGCCGGTATTTAGCACTATTGAAACTCCCATCTCCTCAAGTGCAGCGCGTATGCCGCTCGTTAAGGCGCCGAAGCCACCGCCAAAGTACACGAGACTTTCTCCCCCTTTCTTGTCGCGGCTAGAACCTCGGAGCTTTAGTTTGTTCCAGATCCAAACGGCTGAAACGTTCGAGGCCTCAACGCCGAACTTGCCCTGCATAAGAGGCTTCCAGATAGCATCGTAGGCCTTCTTGCCGCCAATCTTAATCAGCCAGTCCTCGGCAGAGATATCCTCAAGTGCTTTCCAGTCGTTTATACGACGAGCAACGAGCGCCATAATTCCGGTGCGAATACGATCAATAAAGGGGATTCCGGGAAATGAGAGTAGGTCAAGTGGGCTGGCGAGCCGGAAAATTGAATTAGTGAAGTAGAGTCCTGTATTCGATGCGCAGTAGCGCTTAAGATGACTTAATCCAAGCTCATCAATTAGTCCAAGCACATCGACGTCATTTGTAAACCAGTGGTGGTAGAACTTCTCGACTCTAACTCCAGGAGATAGCTCAAACGTTCCAGCGAGTCCTCCGATGTCTGAGTCCTTCTCATAGATCGTTACCTTGCACCCAGCTTTACACAGGTCAAATGCTGCTGAAAGGCCAGCATAGCCAGCGCCGATAACGACCACCTCGCGCTGTGAAGTATTGGATTGTGTCATAACGATCTCCTTTAAGTAGTGCAAAGTGAGTCTGCTTGTGATCAGCCGCTGTAGCCTATTACCTTATAACGGTCCCTGTTGTTGACCGAGGGGTTCGCCCTGAATGGTGTCTATCAGATAGAGAGGGCGACCTTGGCCCTGCTCGAATATCCTTCCGACGTATTCACCGAGGATTCCCAAGACCGTAAGCTGAACGCCTCCTAAGAGCAGGATCGACGCCATAATAGAGGTGTATCCTGGAAAGTTTATGCCGAGTACCTTCAGCATAACCACGACTAAAATATACAGAAACGCTAAGAGCGAAGTGGCAACACCGAGGTAAGAAGCCAATCGCAGCGGGGCATAAGTAAACGAAGTAATCGCATCGATAGCCAGAAACAGCGATTTTCGAAAGGGATACTTAGTAACTCCGGCGAATCGCTCAGGACGATCGTACGGTAAAGCTTTCTGGTGGTAGCCGATCCACGAGACCATTCCACGCACAAATCTGTGTCGCTCACGGAGTGATTGCAGTGCATCAACTGCGCGGCGATCCATAAGGCGGAAGTCGCCTGTATCTCGCGGCACTTTAAGCCCGGCGATCTTTTCAAAGATCCTATAGAACGAGAAGGCGAAGAATTTCTTGGCCATAGATTCTCCGTGGCGCACCCGGCGTTGTCCGTAAACTACATCGTAACCATCGCGCCACTCGGCTATCATGGCAGGTATTAGCTCTGGTGGATCTTGCAAGTCTGCATCGAGGATAACGACAACTTCGCCACGAGTTTGATCTAGTCCGCAGGTTATAGCGGTCTGGTGACCGAAGTTACGCGAGAGTCGAATTGCTTTAATGAATCCATCCTCGCGGGCGTACTGCTGAATCATCGGCCAGGTAGCGTCTTTGCTACCATCGTCAATCAACACCACCTCAACTGGGCAGGAGTATAGGCCCACCAGGTCGCACAAACGACGCCTGAGCTCCGGGAGCACATCCTCTTCGTTGTAGCAGGGAATGACCAGCGAGAGGCTCTGTGGTTCGCGATTGCGAGGGGTTCTGATGGCTGATGGTGCGGTTGTCACGATACTCCTAAAGTCTCTATGCTACACGTAGGTGCCTGGCGTAAATGCTAGCTACTATTTGTGGGGCCTTCAAATAACTGATGCAAGTGCGAAAAGACTCGGTGCGCTGGAAACGGGGTTTCATAGGACATAGGGCTTCGCAATTCTCTTCTCTAAAATGGGGCCGAAAATGCGCGGAATCTGGTGTATTTAATGAGTTTAACGGGATTTCGCCGCGCATTTTTGGCCCTATTAGGAATGCCAACTCTTGCAGGAACACTTTAGCAGTTTGCCGAGGCTTTGATTAAAACTATATTCGGCAGTAGGGCATCGCAATTCTCTTCTCTTAAATAGGGCCAAAAATGCGCGGAACCTACTGTATTTAATGAGTTTAACGGGATTTAGCCGCGCATTTTTATCCCTATCAGGAATGCCAGTCTTTTC
>JBBALZ010000170.1:0-5555 GCA_040402735.1 Bdellovibrionota bacterium | reverse complement strand
TCGAGTAGATGCGCCATTTTCAGACCCGCAACTGCCGAATTTAGGTTAAATACAGCAGCTTCCGCGCATTTTTGGCCCCCTTTTAGAGAAGAGAATTGCGATCCCCTATTTTTCACCCTTTCCTATCCTTTAGGATCGCGTCTTTTGGTAAATTGTTAGAGACCTTTAAACGCTGTACCATAATACAGGTACCCTTACTAACAACCATCTACGCCAGATGAGGTTAGTGGGTTGTATCGACCTCCTATCATTTTTTATCTCATGTTTGTTGTCAGACTACACCTCCCCCGCCGCGTACAAACCCTCGAAGGTGCCATCATTGATATCGAGTGGGGCGTATCTCCGGCCTTTAGTTTCTGCGCAAAAATAGAAGATATTCAATCGAGTAGCACTGAGCCGTTCTCGATGGAGATGTTTTCTCAAGATAACTGCATCAGCCTGTGCTTGGCCGGAGAGAACGCGACGGTGATGAATATCGCTGGCACGATCTACGGTTACAATTCAGATCTTGAGGTGCATCCAATCCCCGACTACACGGACCAGTGGAAAGAATCGACCCTGGTTGCCGGCGCCGACCTTTATCTGGAGTTACCAGATATATATCCACTTGAAAACTGGAAGCCGATGGCTTGGAGTTCTTTGACTCCTGTTCTGACTGCCCTTGGGAGAATCGCGGAAACAGATACGGCTCTTGTCCAAGTGCTTGTTCGTCCTATAACCGACAGCACGCTTTTACAGTTTGAGCGATACATCGCCCGCCTGCTCGACAAGGTGTACCGCTTATTTCGCCCGCGCCAATGGCTACGGGTCCAGGGGCAGAAAAGTACAGCTGACGCTATTAAAGCCAAGGGACTTTCTTCGCTATATTGGGCCAATTACCGCATCAGCGTTCACACGCAACTACCCCCAAACGCTACCTCTCAGCAGATCCGTGAAGCCCGTTTGCGTTTAAAGAACAGTATTATCATGATCGCTAACGCAGCGAAGGTCTACAACACAACTCACGAAAATCGGTTCCGACTGGGTCCGATATCGTACGGTAACAATATCAAGAAAAAGGTCCAAGAGCGCCGATTCCATAGCCCATACAAACTGTGTAACGAAGAGGTTGCAACGCTGTGGCATCCACCTTTTGTCACCACTCTTCCAAATACAACACGGGTACTCACCAAAAAGTTGGCACCCCCGCGCACCTTACCGACGACCATAGGTGATCCCCAGGTGAGTTTTTTTGGTCGGACGAATTACCGTCAATCGCTTGAGGATTTCGGAATACGCCGCTTTGATCGGCGTCGCCATCTCTACCTCGTCGGCAAATCAGGAACGGGAAAGTCGTGTCTTCTTGAGCTACTGGTAAAGAGCGATATAGAACAGGGGTACGGTTGTGCAATCATCGATCCTCACGGAGATCTAGTTGACGACATCCTGCGCTTAGTTCCGAAACATAGAGTCAACGATGTGGTCATCTTTGATCCAAGCGATATGGAGAATCCGCCCTCGTTTAATCCGATGATACCGATTCGGCCTGACCAGAAAATGCGCGTTGCGCTGGGCTTCCTCGATACTTTTAAGCGCGTGTTAGGTTCTGCGTGGTCAGATCGGATGGACTACGTATTACGCTATGCCATGATTGCGCTGCTGAATGTGCCCGGCACTAGTATCGTTTCACTGCGTAGGCTGCTATCTGACGATGATTTTCGACGCGAAGTTGTAAGGCGTTCAAATGACGATTCCGTAAGGCGTTTTTGGGAGGTTGAGTTCCCAGCGAATCGAGCTGAGTTCGAAGCTGGGCCGATCTCCCAACTACTCAACAAGCTCGATGAACTCTTAGCGACCGACATGGTTCGTAATATTCTCGGCCAGCCTTCGAATGCCTTTGACTTTCGAGAGTTTATGGATACCCGCAAGATAGTACTGTGCAAGGTTTCAAAGGGAGTGCTGGGAGCGGAGAACTCCGCACTGCTAGGCTCTTTGATCATCTGGAAGATGTACGAAGCAGCGCTATCACGAGCAGACCAACCTGAGAGTGCGCGCCAAGACTTCTACTTCTACATAGACGAATTTCAGAATTTTGCGACCAGCTCTTTTGGAGAGATATTGAGCGAATCGCGAAAATATCGGCTATGCCTTACCTTCGCCAATCAATTCCTTGGTCAGCTTCCAGCTGGAGTCTCTGATACCGTTTTCGGTAATATCGCTAACCTGATCTCATTTAGAGTCGGCTCGCAGGATGCAGGTGCCGTCGCCAATGAACTAAAACCGAATATCGCCCCAGACGATCTGCTCAATCTAGGCCTGCGCCAGTTCTACACAAAGATGAGCGTTGATGGTGAGGTGCAAGAAGTTTTTTCAGCAACTACCCTCGATATCAAAAAGCCCAGACTAGCCGATTCTTTTGCGCATGAATGCATAGCTCAATCACGGAAGCGCTATGCCCTTCCGGTCGACCAAGCAGAGGAGCAGTTAGCCCTTTCTGAGATCATGTCGCCTAGAGCTATCGGTTAACACTTAGGGAGGGATCGGCAACTCGGCCGCATCGAGCCGCTGTTTTGCCCAGCAAAACAAGCCTCGATTCAATCTACTTCTGTTCGCCGAGAAAGGAAGCGAAAATAACATTCAGTTTTAGCCCGACTGAACCGTGTCGGCTTGAAATGCGTAAACTTGGTGACTATTCCGCAAATGCCTCCGCAATAACGTAAGTCCCTATTAAGGAAATTACGTAAGCCAAATAGATTGAGCTGAATAGCAACCTAACTTGTGTCACTCTCTATAAGCCCTGGGTCGAATAGGACAGTTTATGTATCTAACTATTACCCTAAATTCGGCAGTTAAGGAGGATGAAAATGGTGCAGATACTCGAAAGCACAAAGGATTTTGATATTTGCGGAGGCGCAACCCTGGCACCGTCAGGGTGAGCACCGCAAATTCAAAAGCCGAAGTGATTTCGAGTAGATGCGCTATTTTCAGACCCGCAACTGCCGAATTTAGGTTACAGACTGCTTTTAGGAGCCTTGCCTTTTATGCACACTGTTGCACTTTTTGGAGCTGGAAAAATAGGGGCTGCTATCACTGCTATGCTCTGCTCGTCAGGGCGTTATCGTGTCCGGGTATGTGACGGCGATATTGATCAGGCCAAAGGGATCGTCAAACGCTGGCCAGACGCCACGGCACACCAGCTAAATGTCAAAAATCCAGCAGAGATGAAGAAGTTACTTTCGGGATGCGCAGTAGTATTAAGCGCTCTACCATTCTCATGCAATACGGCCGTGGCACAAGCCGCTGCAGATTGCGATATCAGCTATGCAGATCTTACGGAGGACGTCAGGACATCCCAACAGATATCTCACCTGGCATCGACTGCTTCTTCTTGGTTTATGCCTCAGTGCGGACTTGCTCCGGGATTCATCAGCATAGTAGCAGCGCATCTGTGTACCCTACTCGATAGCGTTGATTCTCTTAAAATGCGCGTAGGCGCTTTACCGATCTATCCCACCAATAAGCTAAAGTATAACTTGACCTGGTCCACAGATGGTCTAATCAACGAGTACTGCAATCCATGCGAGGTGCTTCAAAACGGCAAGCCTGGGATCGTTCCTCCCCTGGATGGGTATGAACGGTTCTCTATAGACGGCTGCGAATACGAAGCTTTTAACACATCTGGTGGCTTAGGCAGCATGTGCCAAACACTCCAGGGCAAGGTAAGAAATCTAACCTATAAGACCATACGTTATCCTGGCCACCGCGATCTAATGGCTTTTCTCCTCGAGGATCTTCAGTTTTCAAACGATCGAGATAACCTTAAGAGGATCTTTGAGCGCAGCATCCCAACAACCACCCAAGACAAGTGCATAATACTGGTCGAAGCGGTCGGCAAAATCGGCCCTAAATTTTCACAGAAAACCTATGCAAGCACGGTATACAACCAAATTATCGCCGGGCAGCATCTGGGGGCTATTCAGGTCACAACTGCCGCGGGGGTATGTGGTGCGATCGACCTTGTCTTATCCGGAGCCCTCGGCACACGCAAAGGGTTTATCAAAGTTGAAGAGATTCCATTAAATAGCTTTCTAGCTAACGAATTCGGAAAGGTGTTCCTCGATCAAAAGGCGCTCGGCCAATAAAAACTAGCGCACCTATCCAAAAACAGAATCGTTATTGAACAGATGCGCTAGTCTAACCGTTTACGCTTTCTTTTTCACACCGTTTACTGCAACAGAGTCAGTGCTATACGAGGAGCCTGATTAGCCTGCGCAGAGATCGAAGCGCCTACCTGTTGTAGGATCGATAGACGAGTTAGGTTAGCAGCTTCCTCTGCTACATCTAGATCTCGCACCCGTCCCTCTGCCGCCAGGAAGTTTTCGCGTGTGACCGCCAGATTACTTAATGTAGTCTGGAGTCGTGTTTCCAGTACTCCGAGACTTCCGCGCTTCTGCGATAGTGATGTTATCGCGCCAGTTATCGCTGTTAACGCTGATTGAGCAGCGCTTTGCGCATAGGCCGTTGTTGTTCCACTTAACGAATATACAAGTGCTGACGTTCCCGTCGCCGCTAGCCCCAACTGCTGCAGAGTACCCTGCACGCCGTTTATAGCTAGCTGAGATATAGACGTTGAATCGATACCTACCTGCAGAACCACAGCAGCACCACCTGAAAGCAGCGCTACTCCATTAAACATGGTTCCCACCGCTATTCTCTCGATCTCCGAGCCGAGATCGTTAAACTCAGATTGAAGTACTGATCTTTGAGTAGCCGAAACGAAACCGTTTGCAGCTTGCTGAGCCAGCTCAGATTGACGTTGCAATACATTCTGAATCTCTGCTAACGCGTTATCAGCTACTGATATCGCCGAGATACCGTCGTTTGCGTTTCTCACTGCCACTTGCATTAGACGACTTGAAACTGCTAAAGAATCGGCAACTGCGAGCCCAGCAGCATCATCACCCGATTTATTTATTCGCTGTCCCGAGCTCAATCGAGCAAATGAAGCGCTCAATGAACTCTTAGTTTTATCCAGTTGACGATTCGCTCGCAGAACGTCTGCATTAACTCCTAGGCTAATTCCCATACAACATACCTCCGTGAATAGTTGCTCATCCTTTAAAGCGCTAAGTCCATCCTTGCTAGACAAGGCGCAGAACAGATAGTTGGTGAAGACAAAGGGTAGGAACTACGAAGAACAACTCTGAACACCTTGATGGGAACAAAAGCTAACTTCTCTCACTACTCGGCGTTTACACCTCTATGCCGCTCTAGAAGGTGTTACGGCTAAGTTTGATTTTTCCTTTAGGATAAAACTCTAATACCGGCTATTTTTTTGTGTGGTTGAATCTTTTGGCAGTTTGAACTCTGCTTAAGCAGACCGGAAAAACGGCTTAGGTGGCTGTAAGCACTAAAAAACTTAACTACTCACCGGATTTTGAGATCGTCGCTGCAATTTCGTCGCTAAATGACGCGATTTTGGAGTATCTTTTTTCTTGCCACCCCCTAGTCGGGGGTGCCTTTTTTTTTGGTGAGTAGTTATTATCTCCACCCCGCTTTGCTCCGCAAAGCCGCCC
>JBBALZ010000169.1:0-5558 GCA_040402735.1 Bdellovibrionota bacterium | reverse complement strand
TCACCGAGGTAGACCTTAAAGCACTTGAGCAGGCCTTTGCTCAAGAGGGTACTCGCTTGAGCTCCATCAGCGAGAACTCATCACTGACGATGATGTGGTACAAGTTCTCTCACAGGATCACACCGGATTCGGTGTCTGGTTCGGTGACCCATTCCACGACAAAGAAAGCGAGCAGTTCGTCGCACGCTACATCGAACGGGCTCCTCTCTCTTTGGAGAAACTCTCAATCCAAGACGATATCGTCACCTACACAACCAAAGACGAGGCCGCACATGAGTTCGATACTCTAGAGTTTCTCGCTGAGTTGTCAGCCCATAAAATCTCAAGGAATCGCTGACTTCCGAGCGCCTCCACCGACTCTGAAGTTCATCGACACCACCGAGGCTATCGATAAACTACCCTCTTACGACTCCTTTGAACCCGCGCCTGATGACTTCTAAATTCCGCTTCCACAGTGACGGAGACGGTGGAGTGTAGGTAAAATGATACTTTTAGCAACTTAGCTCGTCCCTCGCCGCTCTGCTGAGCCACTGGAGTAGCCACTGGAGTCCAGTGGGTGAGGCCGCAAACCCTACTTTTCGACCCTACTCTGGGCAATCTCGGCTGAAACATCATCACTGTAATCGACAGATCCTCAGACAGCTACCAGAGTTCAGCTACTTATAGAAAAGCGATTGGTTTTCCTATTCCTTGTAACTGCAAGGCTGAGCTGCTGCGATCGTAACATACTTTTGTGAGGCTGGTGGTGCTTAACAAACACTCGCCCACTTAAGTCCAAAAGTAAGAGAAGAAGAAAAAAACATCCTACTCTTAATGTCAGGCCGTGTGTCTTTGGTGAGTATGGCATAACGTTAGGCTGATTTCCGCGAGCGTGAGCGAGCGTCTAATCCAGCCTCTTGTTCTGCCTGTTTCACCCACCTAGTTAGCGGCTTACGTCGCTCCGACGCGCACTCTCTAAGGTAAAAATTCATGAGATTCTGGTAAGAGATGTCAGTTTCCTCAGCGAGAGCCTTAAAGTACTCGATTGTTGAGTCGTCAAGACGAATCGTAATCTGCTTCTTCAGGCGCTTTATATAGGGATTCTTTATGCCTTTCGAAAAATCATACTCTTTTCTCATATGGACCTCCGATACTGTGCCCGCTCATTTTTTGTTGCTTTCCGGGCTGAAATAATTCTTATTACTCCGTTGTTCTCCCTATAGCAGTGGCACACGATCAGAACAAGTGCGCGGCTACTCATTCCCAGCATTACAAACCGATCTTCATGACTAGAATGATCGGGATCTCCGATCAGTTCTGCATTGTCATCATAGAAGACGGTCTTCGGTTCATCAAACGTTACATGGTGCTTACGTTCATTTGCCAGGGCTTTGCCTTCGTCCCAAATGAATTGAAGCTTGCTCATATAATTATGATATAATTATACTTGACGCCGTGCAAGGAGATTGTCAAGTCAATGTTTCTGATGAGGTCTTTACATAAAGCGAATGCAACTAGGCCGAATCACGTCGATAGGCGTAAATCCGTTCCGTAGTATCGTTCTACCGCCTAGTTTCCGACGCATCCAGATATGTGGCCATACAAAACTTCGAGAGGATATGGCAGCACAATTTTAGGCATATCATCTTCCGCAAAGTACTTCATTTCAGATATCTCATTATCAGAGGCCGCTACCTGCTCAATTACTTCACACTCAATTAATGTCACAAGATATTTAACTTTATGACCGTTTGGATACGTATATCGAAATGCTGCGCCGCCAAAGACTCCTGCAATTCTTGTGGGACTAACCTTATAACCGGTCTCTTCAAACACTTCCCGCTTAATTGCTTCTTTGGGGGATTCGCCAGGTTCGATTGCTCCCGCTGGAAGTCCCCAAACCCCATCTTCTGATTTACGAACGAACAGCAACTGATTCCGGGCATCTCTAATGAGAGCCGCTACCGCAGGAATTTCTAATAGCTCGCAACCAACTTTTTGACGAAGATTCTGAATGTAGCTCATTGACGTTTAACGGTAGAACGTCCAAATAAGCGGCGAGTCTACTCGTCCGATTTCATTCCCTTGTTATCCTTCGTCTGGTTTCTGTCCAGAGATAATAACCGTTTCTCCACTCTCATAAATTTGACCGCCAGCCAAATCGATCTCGCGCCGCACCGTTTAGGATGTCGCGGCGCTTTGCGCTCGCGACGATCCGTTTGTTATCCCTTATTTTGCCAAAGATTCCAAGAAATCAATATAGAGGCGCGCAACGCCTTGGTTATTCCATACGCGTGTCATTTCGCGATTATGGATGAGCATTTGACTGTATTCTCCGGTGTCAAGCAGAGTTGCGATCTGGCGAGCGGCTGAATCTATGTCGGCTGCATCGGCGTCATTAGGATTTGAATATGGAACCTTAATAGTTTTCAGGTTTTCAATTCTCTCGGATCCGTTCATCTCAAAGATCACTGGTATGCCGGCGCTAGCATGTAGTGACCCGGAACTTTCTCCAATTCGAATGCGTTCACCGTAATGATAAAGCTGTACGTTAAACGTAACATCAAAACTCGGAGCTGCGGCTCCAGCGTGGAGAAAAATGGTATTTGGAGTTGCTGTTTGAACTTCCTCTCGCCAATCCTCCGTCTTAAAGTCGCGCAAAATGAATACTTTATTGAGATCGAAGTGCTCGAGATGGGCAGATACAGATTTCCGAGATAGCGCCTCGGCCGGAGTTCCGCCCAAGTATCCAATTACAGGCGTGCGAGGCCTAACCTCGGCGATAGCCTTTAGCAATGCAAGGGTGCGTTTTACAGACCGCATTTCTCCCCAAGTGGTATGCCTTCCGATAACAACTGGACGAGATAAAATGTCGGTATCTAAATCAAAGAATCCGTGAGGAATAACTCGACGCGAGAGTTGTGGGAGTTGATAAAAAGGGTCGTCAATTAAAAGATCCCCCAGCATTGCCAATCCAGTCGTAGCGGGTAACGCGGAAAGAATAGATTTGAGCTGAGGAAAAGAGAACATCGCAACCGCACGCCCGAAGCCCATCGCGAAGGATCTCCTCCGTGAAACGATTTAGCGTTGCGGATCCAGCTAAAGCCACCTTCATTGAAGTTCCAAATTATCGAAAGGATAACGGTTCGCGCACGGGGTAAAGCTCCCGTGCCCCGATTGGTTATACCTTGAATTCGATAACCATGCGAAGCATATCCCGAAGTGGAATTCCGTCTTTTTTGAAAACTTTGTGATAGCGGCGCACGAAGAAATCGATGTCCACATCAACGATACGAAAACCGAAGCGTTGATAGAAGGCGAGGCGATCGAATCCTCCATTGTCGGTGCCCACTTCGAGCCGATATGCGCCACGTCGCTGAGTGACAGACCTCGATTTCCGTAACAGAGCCGTACCGACTCCCTTACGGCGAAATTTGGGAGCGACGGCGATGTTCATGACCTCCCACACGTCAGAGCGAGTTTCCATCAAAACGACCTCGCCCACGATCTTTCCGCCAATCTCGGCAACCCATAGCTCGCCGCGATCAAGGTATTTTTGAACCTCGTGCCGTTGGCCATCTGCGCTTAGGAGTAGCTTCCACGGGACATCATCGTAAGGGCCAGCCTTTCGAATTTTCACTCCACGCATTACTCGGTCTCACACAACAAAGGCATAACGGCAAGGATAAGGAGTTTGCGCCCTTATTGTACTTCGAATCACTATCTATACAACGTGGGCGCAAATCTTGTTCATAATTTTGCTATATTTCCCCTGGAACTGCAATGATTTTGTTATTTCGAATTTGAAACATCTTCGCCACCTTTGGTGCTGCCCCACGTTCGTTAAACGTAGTAACTCCAGAGGCGCCGACAAAGTCCTTGGTTGAGGCAAGAGCATCCCGCACTTTTTCCGAATTGTTGCCGCCAATGACAAGCGCCCGCGCCAGTAAATTCACTGCATCATATCCCCATGCCACATACTGAATTTGGTCACACTCCCGACCGAAATGCTTCTGGTAATCCGCGGCCATCTGTTTTGCCGCTGCGCTATCAGGGACCGCGACTTGCGTCTGGTAAGTCCCCTCGAAAATATCGGGCTCCGAAGAGATGTGAGCTTGGGCAATTATGTCAGACGTGATTATAGGGATATCGAACTTAAGAGCGTGGAACTGTTTAAACAAAGGAACGAAATTCAGAGTTACGGGAGCGTAGATGACCTCTGGTTTTAAAGTTTTTACGATAGCCAGCGTCGCTCGAAAATCCTTCTCGTCAGGATTGAAGGTAAACGTTCTAAGTATTTGCCCTCCTTTGGATTGAAAAAGGCTAGTAAAATGCTCACTGGCTCCAACAGACCATTCGTCCTGAGTATTTAGTATTACGGCCGAGCGTGCGCCCAGTGCTTGAGAAGCGAATTTCGAAGCCGTTTCACCAGAGCTTGGTGTCCACAGCCCTATGCTGAATACATAGTTTCCGATCCTTTGAATATCCTCCGAAGCGTCCCATAGAGTCACAGATGGAATTTTCGCCTTTACAAAGTCGTAGCCAGCCCCCTTGGCTTCGATGACCGTCGCATTTATGGCCGCATCAACATGATCAACGGAGATTAGCTTCTTGCCGGCGGAATTTGCTTCCTTTGGATTAAGCCGCGTGTCTTCGAAAATTACGACTATTGGGCGACCGCTCAGACCTCCGCCAGAATTGATCTTTGCCACGGCAAGTTCAATCCCGTCACGAAATGCTCTGTTCTGCATTGCCACGTCCCCGGTGAGTGCAAGCAGGGCGCCGAACTTTACAGGATACTTAGACTCTGCAACCACTACGGAACATGCAACGTTGACCAACGTCCAGGAAACTAAAAATGCTCTTATGATTTTTCTCACGAGCCTTCCGATAAGATAGGGAAATATAACGTTTTTGCCAGGAGGTCTCGGCGCGCCAGCGTCCGAGACTCCCCTGGGCTCATTTGTTATGCGGGTTCTCTCAACGAGCTACATCCACTGACTTTCCAGAAACAACTCGTTGAATTTTATAAGATGGCTTCAGGAAGCCCCGTTTGCCATCAGATTTAAGCGAGCCTGAGACGCCCTCGTAATTATCGATCCTGGCTAGCTCCTTGGCAACTACTGTCGGATCAAACGAGGCTGCTTTGCGTATCGACTGCGCGAGCATCATAACGGCGTCGTAAGCTGAATCAGCTCCGATGTCGATAGGAGTTCGGAACCGAGACTCGTAATCAGTTCGAAATTGGGCAGTCGGCGTTAGGAATGATAAATACTCCATTCCCTCGAAGCCCCCTTGGGCTGCATCAATAGCCGATTGGTCAACGGTAACTGAGTATATCGGTTTGCCAAACGAGAGTTCCTTCAGGGCCTTTGCCACTAATGAGCCTACGACGACACCATCCGTAGTGCTTACAACAGCCTCGATGCCCGGTGTTTTGAAGATTCGAAGGGCATCTGTTCGCACATCAGTGGAGCCAGGTAGCGGCTCCGTCTGAAATAACCCCAGCCTCATTCATTTTTGAAAAAAATGAATGAGAATAGCTGGGCGAGCGCAATCTTGGCGGAGCCAAGTTGCGC
>JBBALZ010000168.1:0-5696 GCA_040402735.1 Bdellovibrionota bacterium | reverse complement strand
GTTTATCGACGCTTGGCCGCGCATTTTTATCCCTATCAGGAATGCCACTCCTTTCCAGTAGATAGCGGGAGAATTGCGAAGCCCTAGGAGGGGGCTCTTCATTGTTAAGACGGGAAATGTTGAAGTCTTTAGGTTGTAAATCGAGCATGTTAGTCTCTAGAGGGTCTATTGATCTAAGAGTGCCTCGTATGACCAAGCTGTTAACAATAAGAGATATAACTGAAGATAAGGTAGCCCTTGGGCACCTTGAGTTGGGGGGGTGGATTAAGACTCACCGTCAATCAAAGCGGGTCTCTTTTATCGAGCTCACTGACGGAACGTGTGCTGGGCACCTGCAGCTTGTAGTCGACCCGGCGCTCGCCGGTTATGCCGATATCGCAGCAAAGCTACAGACCGGCGCATCGATTCGTGTTGCCGGCGAGCTTGTGCTCTCACCTGCTAAGGGCCAGAAGTATGAATTTCAGGTTAAATCGCTAACCCTTATCGGCGAAGCTGATCCAGAGCAGTTCCCGCTACAAAAGAAAGCGCACTCACTTGAGTTTCTGCGTGAAGTGCTGCATCTGCGCCCACGTACGGCGACAATGGGGGCTGTGCTTCGGGTTCGATCTGCGGCAGCGTTTGCTGTGCACCGCTTTTTTACCGAGCGGGGCTTCTTCTATCTTCATACACCGATCATCAGTACCTCTGATTGCGAAGGCGCAGGAGAGATGTTTCATGTCTCTACCTTACAGGCCGACAATCCTCCGCGGGTGAATGGCGCAATCGATTACACACAGGATTTCTTCAAAGAGCCAGCGAGCCTAACCGTATCAGGTCAGCTAGAAGGAGAGGTGTGCGCCATGGGTCTCTCAAAGATATACACCTTTGGGCCGACCTTTCGCGCAGAGAACTCAAATACGACTCGACACCTCGCTGAATTTTGGATGATCGAGCCTGAGATGGCCTTCTATGAGCTAGAAGATAACATCGAATTGGCCCAAGAGTTCGTTCAGCAGGTGATTAAAGAGGTTTTGCAAACTAGCTCAAAGGATCTTGAGTTTTTGGCCTCGCAAGAATGGGTGCAGCCGGGTCATCTTGATAATCTTCAAGCGGTCAGTGAGACAAAGTTCGCCCGTCTCGACTATACAGAAGCGGTTTCAATCCTCGAAAAGAGTGGCAAGACATTCGAGTATCCGGTTAGCTGGGGGATCGATCTTCAGTCGGAGCATGAGCGTTTCCTCACTGATGAGTATGTCAAGGGGCCCGTTGCGGTTGTGAACTATCCCAAAGATATTAAGGCGTTTTACATGCGCTTAAACGATGACGGTAAAACAGTACGAGCAATGGATCTCCTCGTGCCTCGTCTCGGTGAGATAGTAGGCGGCTCCCAGCGTGAAGAGCGCTACGATGTTTTGCTTTCGAAGATCCGCGCCCTGGGCCTCGATGAGTCTGCTTATTGGTGGTACTTAGAGCTTCGCAAGTTTGGAACAGTGCCGCACGCAGGATTTGGACTGGGATTTGAGCGCTTGCTGATGTACATTACAGGGATGCAGAATATTCGAGATGTGATCGCGTTTCCGCGATTCCCGGGTTTTGCCAAGTTTTAATCAGGGCCAGCGCGCGGTTATGGATTCTAGAGCAATCATAGAGCTTACTAACAAGTATTCAGCCAACAATTATGCGCCGCTTGAAGTTGTTTTCAGTAAAGGACAAGGCGCCTGGGTAGAGGACGTCGAAGGTAGGCGTTACCTTGATTTCTTGAGCGCGTATAGCTCGCTCAATTTTGGCCATTGTAATCCGCGAATAGTGCAGGCAGCGCACAAGCAGCTTGATACCCTGACCATGGTCAGTAGGGCTTTTTACGCGGAAAACGTCGGGCGTCTTTGCAAAGAGCTCTCAGAGCTTAGTGGCAAAGAGAAGGTTCTGCTTATGAACACAGGAGCAGAGGCTGTTGAGACCGCTATAAAATGCGTTCGCAAGTGGGGCTATGAAATTAAAGGTGTGCCGGATAATCAGGCTGAGATAATAGTTTTTGATGGTAACTTTCACGGACGAACAACGACGATAGTAGGATTCTCAGCATCCGAGTTAAGCCGCAAAGGTTTTGGACCGTTTGCGCCGGGATTTGTTCGCGTAGCCTATGGAGATGTAAAAGCTGTTGAGGCTGCAGTTACCCCGAACACAGTAGCTGTGCTGTTTGAACCGATTCTAGGAGAGGGTGGGGTGATTATCCCACCGGATGGTTTTCTAAAGGGCCTGCGCCAGATCTGCTCAACTAACAACGTGTTGATGGTTGCTGATGAGATTTGGACATCTCTAGGACGCACCGGCAAGATGTTTGCATGTGACCACGAGGGGGTGGTTCCAGATATATACCTTATGGCGAAATCGCTTGGCGGAGGTATTACACCGATATCCGCTGTGATGGCCAACAACGATATTATGCAGGTTTTCACCCCCGGTACTCACGGCAGCACTCTTGGGGGAAATCCCTTTGCGTGTGCTGTGGCGTTAGCAGTTCTGGAGTTCGTACGCGAAGAGAAGCCCGAGCAGGCCTCAGCCGAATTGGGGGCATACATGCTTGAGCGTTTAAGCGGCATGAAATCGAAGTACGTAACGCAGATTCGGGGAAGGGGCTTAATGATCGGCGTCGACATCGACCCAGCGGCCGGCGCTGCGAAGGACTTCTGTAAGAAGTTAAAGGCGGAGGGTGTGCTCTGCAAGGACACGCATGTGCAGACGATCCGCATGGCACCGCCGCTGATTATCTCGCGTCAGGATCTCGATTGGGGATTGGAGCGAATAGAGAAGGTGTTTAAGTAAGTGCCCTCGGGGCGCAAGCCTTATGGCTTGGCAGTGGGGGAGGTGTATGGGTGTTGCAGTCAGCGTCGCTAACTAATCGAGATAGTGTCTGTGATTTTTGAATAAAGTCTGTGAATTACCGTGAAGATAGACAAGATCCGGAAAAGCTTGGTGCTAGATTATTGGATCTTAGTGAGTTGACCCTTGCTGTTCCTACAACCGTTCCAGATATTTTCCTTCGGCATCGCGCGCATCACGGCCACCCAGTTTTGGAAACTTCGCTATGGGAAAGAGAACAACCTGTGTGGTTGTCAATACGGCAGGAACAGAGAGAGGTCTTGATCCATGTATTAACTCGATTTGTATTCGGCATGGAGGTGGCACAAAAAGCGTTGCCAGAGCTTGAAAAATGCAGTCGAGTAAAAAGTTCGGAGTTTTGCGGCCACTACTCTGCGTTAGCTGCTGATACAAAATTTATAGTAGAAGCATGTCGTCAATACAGAAAGGACGTTGGTGGCGTAGACGATGATCCGGCTGCATTAACCCCTTCTTATTGCCGAATTTTTAAAGAAATTTTTCCTGAGTTAATAGATAGATTAACAGCCAGTAAAAACAGTTCAAGACGCGAGCAGATTCGTGCTGAATCCCGGTTGCGGACGGTATATCATATTATAGGGGAAGGACTAGGGGCGATCACCGGTATATGGGGTATGAACGCCGCGCTATTTCAACTTTCAAATCCCGAAGATGAATCAGGCCAGAGAGAGTCAGCTAAACTTAAGGGCCTAATTCAATTAGTTGGGGAAATTACCAAGATTCAGCGAAGAAATATTGCTTTTGGATTATTCGAGCTGGGCGAGCTCGCTCGCGAAGCTTATTTTCCGACAGTTTTGTCGGTCATTAGACAGCTACGAGAGACGAAGCCGATATTGGACAAGATGCGCGAAGAAACTTTTGGTCGGTGGGGAGATGAATTTCCTTTCGATATAAATCAACGCCAACTAGCGGCCCTGGGTCAAAAACGAGTGATAGGATGGCTGGCAAGAGAAGTTATAGGTCAGCCGTATTGGATGAGTCGAACAAGACTTCGAAGTTTGTCTGATATTATTTAGCAGGGCATCGCAATTCTCTTCTCTTAAATGGGGCCAAAAATGCCCGGAACCTGCTGTATTTAATGAGTTTAACGGGACTTGGCCGCGCATTTTTATCCCTATCAGGAATGCCAGCTCTTTCCAGTAGATAGCGGGAGGATTGCGAAGCCCTGCAAATACAATGCAATGCAAATACAATGCATTTGCATTGCAAATCTGCAGCAATGATGCTACGATGATGAACGTCGTAGGTATTAACGCATGGCAAAAGATCAAAAAAGAGATGGCTCTATTAAACTAATTTCCCAGCTGCAAGAGGGCCAAAAAATTGAGTTCAAGGAACGCATTTCGGGTTCTCTCGCGCGTGAGATGGTGGCCTTCGCGAATGCCGAGGGTGGGACTATTTATTGCGGAATATCTGATGATGGAAAGGTTGTTGGCGCAAAGAACAGCAACAGGATTCTGAGTGAGATTCAGGATATCGCAAGAAATTGCGAGCCCAGTATAACAATTCAGATGGAGACATTAGAGCACGATGTGATTGCTATTAGCATACCACAGGGGGTTGATAAACCTTATCAGTGTAGCGAGGGATTTTTTTTGCGAAACGGTCCTAACTCGCAAAAGATGCGAGGCGATGAGATTCGGAGACTCCTTGCCGCTTCACGTCCATTTTTTGACGGAACTTCGATCGCCTCAGCACCTATATCAAAAGCACTAGATCCGGAAACGCTAAACAGATATGCGATGGCAGCCGCAATCGATCTTCGATTGGTTCCAGTGAATGAAATTCTCATCAACCTAGGAGCGGCAGCTTCGTCATCTCGACCAGAGGAACCGAGACTCACAAATGCGGGAGTTCTAATCTTATCTTCGAATCCTAGTCGCTACATCCCTGAAGCTCGAGTAATAGCTGTCCGGTATGGCGGAACGGATCGATTTTCGATTATCGACCGCAAGGATTTTACTGGAGACCTGATCTCACAAATTGAAGCTAGTCTTGATTTTATCAAGCGTCATACCAACGTCAGCTACTCGATAGATTACAGCGGTCAGCGCTCTGAAGTTAGCGAATACCCAGGTGTCGCGATTCGTGAGGCTGTGATTAACGCCTTAGTTCATAGGGACTACTGTTTTCAGAACTCCTGTGTCTACATACACATATTCTCTGATCGGCTAGAGATAGAAAATCCTGGGGGGATCGCCGCTGGTATCGCTCTTGAGGAACTTGATGGGCGGAGCATCCGTCGCAATCCGTTACTAGCCGATCTGCTATATAGAGCTGGATACGGCGAGAAGCTCGGATCCGGCATGATCCGCATTCAAACTGCGCTTCGTCAAAACGGCAATCCTCCCTACTCTATCTCGGCCACGAATTTTTTCTCAATTCGATTTCTGCCACGCGTTCAAAAGGATGCTGGAATTACACTAAGCGATCATCAGATCAGCATTATAAGCGCGCTGCGTTCATCTTCAGCGGGCTTGACGTCTCAACAGCTTGCCGTTCAGCTGAACGTTAGCTCAACGACGATTACCCGCGCTATCGCGGAGCTACTAAAAAACTCTTTAGTCCAGAAACGCGGAAGAGGGCGGTCGACTGTGTATGTGAATAGTGGCGGGGTTAGGGCAGCTTAAAATACCATGATAAGATCGGCCCCCCAGCCCTGGTCCCAACCCTGGTACATACTAGGTTTAACCTAAATTCGGCAGTTAAGGAGGATGAAAATTGGTGCAGATGCTCAAAAGCACGAAGGATTTTGAATTTTTCAGAAGCGCAACCCTGGCACCGTCAGGGTGAGCACCGGTGCGAGTGGCATGTGTACG
>JBBALZ010000167.1:0-5837 GCA_040402735.1 Bdellovibrionota bacterium | reverse complement strand
AGCCGCCCCTTAATAGGGGCTAACGTGATTGAGGCAGAATTTGCTGAGTAGTTACGAATTTTGTTAGTAGTTACGATGTATATGCGAAATTTGGAGATTGGCGATATGAGGCGCATGTTTGGGAAACTAGTGCTTGTGGGCTTGTTGTGGGGTCTTTCTGGGTGTGCTGCTTATGACTTAGGCAAGAAAGTATCGAGGCTTGAGCGCAGCATATCTGATCTTCGCTCCCTGCAAGCTGAGCAGAGCGAATCGTTGCAGTCGCTCGATAGTCAATTAAAGCTTGTGGCAGGACGACTCGAAGAGTTGGAATTCTCCTCTACCCGCCGCATCGGTTCTGACCTAACGGCGCTCAAGGATGATCTATCTGCGCTGAGAAAGAGGATGCCGCCACCTCCAGGAGTGCCAACTGCTGAGCTTGAGGCAGATGAGTCGTGGGCTAGATCTCTAAACGATGAAACTCAGCGGATATTCTTGGATTCGCTTGGCATGATGCGAGAAGGCAAATTTGCAGACGCAGTTCCCTTGCTAGAGAACGCCTCAGAGCAGACTCAAGGCACAGATAAGGCTGGACCAGTTCTCTTTTGGCTAGGCGTTGCGCATGACGGACTGCTGGATAACAAGGGAGCGCTGCGCGCATACGCAGGAAGTATCTCTGAGTATCCTAAGAGTCATCGAGCACCCAGTAGCCTGCTGCGACAGGCAGAGGTCTTTGTGCGGATTGGTGATAAAAAGACAGCACAGCTGAGCCTGCGTAAGTTAATTGATGATTACCCTAAGAGTCCTGAGGTTCTTGAAGCCAAGGAGCGACTGCGCCAGCTTTAGCTAAGGGCATCGCAATTCTCCTCTCTAAAATGGGGCCAAAAATGCGCGGAACCTACTGTATTTAATGAGTTTATCGGTATTTAGCCGCGCATTTTTATCCTGATCAGAAATGCCAGCTCTTTCGAGTAGATAGCGGGGGAATTGCGATGCCCTAGCTTTAGGCAAGTAGCAGATACATCTGAATTGGCTTTGTGCTAGGCTATTGGTCTATCTCGTGACCGGAGTTAATTACGGTAATGTCAGTTGTTAAACGCGCTCCCCTAATGCGGTATCCGCAAACGGTTCCGCCCACTCTGCGTGGTGGAGCGGTTACTATTGGCAATTTCGACGGAGTTCATCGTGGCCACGAGCGGGTTCTTGGCGCGTTGCGGGATATAGCAGGAAAGGCTCCAGCGGTCGTTGTGTCTTTCTACCCTCATCCGATACGGGTGTTAAAGCCAGAGGCCAACCTTCGGTACATAAGCAGTGTGCGTGAAAAGGCGGAGGCTTGCGGCTCTCTCGGTGTTGATCTGGTGTACTTTGTGCATTTCAGTAGAGCCGTGGCAGCTATGTCCGCAAAGGACTTTATTGAGCGTGTCCTGGTGCAGAGCTTAGGCGCAGCCCACCTCGTTGTTGGTAGTGATGTGGCGATCGGCAAAGGTCGTGAGGGAGACCTGCGCTTTTTAGAGCAGACGCTTCCACTTTACGGTATTGCACTTCATCCAGTGCCTAAACTAGAGGTTGATGGGGTAAAGGCGGGTTCGCGCAAGATCCGTGAGTTGATCGAAGCTGGTGATGTCGCGAGCGCAGCTGAGCTGGTCGGCGCGCCATTTACGATATCGGCTCGGGTGGGACACGGTGATAAGCGCGGTAGCGCTATCGGATTTCCGACCGCTAACATCGCTGTTGGAAGTCGTTTGATACCTAAGCGTGGGGTATACGCGTGTAAGGTGCGTGTAGCTGGGGTAATGTATATGGCAGTTGCCAATATCGGGACGCGTCCGACCTTTAATGGTTCATCGGAGCGATTAGAGGTGCATATCCTTGATTTTGAGCCCCGTAGCCTGTACGGGCAGAGGATACACGTAGCATTCATTACCAGGTTGCGTCACGAGCAGCGCTTTGATTCAGTTGCTGCGCTCAGAGATCAGATAGCGTTGGATATATCTAAGGCACGTGATGTTCTCAGTGAGGTTGTTTAGTGGTGCCTAGTAGCTTCACATTCTCAGGCGACGCCGATCGACTCGACCGGGTTGTGCAACGTGAATTATCTGCGCGCCACGCATATAGTAGATCGCAGGTAGAGCGGCTAATCGAAGCCGGGCATGTAAAGGTTAATGGCAAGGTCGTTACTAAACCGGCATTTCGGGTCGAATCGGGGGCTGCGGTTGAGGTAGTCTTGGCTGCCAACGAGCCAACAGAGCTAGTCCCGTATCAGATCGCTCTATCGGTGTTGTATGAAGACGAGCATCTACTGGTAGTCGATAAGCCTGCTGGGTTGTCGATGCACCCCGGCGCTGGAAATCGTGACAGAACATTAGCAAATGCCGTAGTGAGTCACATTGGAGCGCAGCAGCGAGAAGTCGGTTCGAGTGATAGACCGGGTATCGTTCACCGTCTTGATAAAGACACAACCGGAGTCGTTGTTATAGCTAAATCTACACCGGTTCATGCACAGCTCGCTGAGCAGTTCGCCCGGCGTAGCATAGAGCGCGTGTATACAGCCTTGGTTTTTACTACACCTAAAGCGCGCCGACCGGTCCAGATTGCTGAGCAGGGGGAAGTGAGTGGGGCCATTGGTCGCCATCCAACCCGTCGGACACTTATGGCGATTACTGAGACAGGCAAGCCTGCGGTAACTGAGTGGAGAGTTATCGAAAGGTTTGCTTACGGTACGCTTTTGGCGTGTCGTCTCCAAACGGGTCGAACGCACCAGATCCGGGTACACATGAGCTCTCAGGGATGCCCGATAATCGGGGACAGAACGTACGGAGATTTTTCCAATCTGCCAAGAATCCTACGTGATGCAGCAGAGAGTTTCGGGCGTCAAGCCTTGCATGCAGCAACCTTAGCATTTACCCATCCAGTTACCGGAGCTAGGCTTTCGTTTGAGTCGGCACTTCCGGCGGATTTTGGTGAACTGCTAGAGGTGTTTCGGGTTAGTTAAGAGTGCTAGCAGGGGGAGGTGTAGTGAATCCCGATTTTGCATTTATCAAATATAATGGGCTTGAGTTGCTAGTGTACCGACCGTGGTGGGAGCTGGGGATAGTGCACGGCATGACTACCAGTCAGCTCTCGCTGGTGGGTGCAGCTGCGGAAAGCGATTTAGAATTGGTTAAAAACTCACTCCGTGTTTCACAGCTTGTCCTGCTACGCCAAAGTCATGGTTCTGATGTTGTTGAGTTTCGTGATGCAGCCGATGTTCGTGGGATGTTGGCAGCAGATGGAGATCTGCTTAGGCGCCACTCTGGTGACGCGATTGCAGCGCCAGCAGAGCAGATACTTAGTCCCGATGTGATACTGTATGGGATTGTGACGGCGGATTGTGTTCCGATTGTTGTGCGTGGAGATAACAGCTATGTGCTGATACACGCTGGTTGGAGGGGACTTGCGGGCGGGGTTATCGCGGCAGGGTTACGCTGCCTAACGGCGCCACAAGAGGCGCTGATCTTGGCCGCAGCCGGAGCGGATAAGTATGAGGTAGGGCAGGAAGTTGTCGATGCCATCGGTGAGAGCGCCGTATATAAACCGGTTCCCTCTGTACCCGGAAAGTACCTACTCGACACGGTAGCTACGAGCATTAAACAGTTAGCGGGTTCACTAAACGAACGGTCAATCCATGCTGCTTCGGTGTGTACTATTTCAGAGGCCCGTTTTCACTCATACCGCCGCGATGGAGGTCTTTCAGGTCGGTGTGTGAGTTTTGTGGTGCCGTAAGCCGCATAAAAAAGGCGGGGCCTCTCGCTGCCCCGCCTCTACACACATACCAGCTAGTGCTGATTGTGGTGCTATGCTGCTCGACGCCTAGTGCGGATTCGCGACTTGGCGTTTAAGATAGTATAGCGCGTTTTCTCAGGATCGAATCCAAAGTAACGGCATATTGAGATAAATGAGAGGACGTACTCGTCGTCGTCGCTCGTCAGGTACTCGATAGCTTCATCACGAAGCTCCGAATCCGACTGCAGATCCTCGATAGCTCGAAGAATCATCGCCCGCATTAACTCACTAACCGCTGAGTATCCGTTCCCGCCGAGATACGCTAGATCCATTTCAGGTAATTTATCTGAACCGCCCACACCAGACTCCGTGAAATCAAAAGCCACGTTTCCTCCTTGAAGATGCCCTGTCTACACGTTTCTACATTTCAGCAGGCTGAAAGCAGAGACCTGTATTTTTTTTACGAGGCACGCTTCTAAAACCTGTGAGCTAAACTAACCTGTGAAGAGTTCTGATACGTTTAGCGGGTGTGATAGCGCGGTGTTCCGATCGCCACCACACCCGTTAAGTCGTGCACAACTCAACACAGGAGGATCAAACCAGCCGGAGCGAACTAGCCGCACCGTCTAATCTAAGAAGTGTTATGGGCAGTTCGGAAAAAATGGAACACAGTTGGTTGAAAATAATGGTGTCGCAAACAGTCGAATCCTGTAGCTTTACGACTGCTAAATGGGGAAAAGCTCGAAAAACAGATCGCTTATCTTAGCCGTTCCAGGGCAAAGTCCACCACGGCAAGGAGAGCTTGGGCGGCCAAATTACGGTCGTTTGGAGAGCTAGATTGAGCTTGGTTGAGGTTTTCACCCAGAGCATCGCGGAGAGCTGTAGTCGCTTGAGCTCCGTATGAATGAGCTATTCGTTTGGCCTCTTCGATAAACCGACTCTGTTGCAACATGGCGAGACTATCTTTAGCGAATACAACTTCTCCACCAGGAATAGGACGTGTAAGTAAGCGCTTCGATGATGGTTCTTCCGATGCCAGCCAGAGAACATTCACTACTGAAGGTTTGCGCTCAATAATGTCTAGACCAGGTTGTTTTCCAAGTGTTGCTTCGTTTGAAGTTACGTCTAAAACATCATCAATCACCTGAAAAGCGATCCCTAATGATTCTCCAAAATGAGAAAGCCGAGCGAGGCTAGTTTGCGGGGCGCCTGCTAAGTGGGCAGCGCAAAAGGCAGCGAGTCGAAAGAGCGAGGCGGTTTTTCGCTGCGCGATGATTAGGCTTGAGTTTAGGTCATGCAATTCATGGTGTAGAGGGGTTTCTAGAGCCTCTCCTTCGACTAGCTCTATACACGCCTGTTCCGTTGCGGCGATAATCGTATCATCTAAACGGGCACACAGGCCAAAGGCGCGGGTCAACAAAAAGTCACCCGACAGAAGGGTCAGTGGCGTGCCAAATTTCGCATAAGGGGATTCCTTATGCCTGCGAATCGGCGACTGATCGATGATGTCATCGTGCATTAAGGTTGCCATGTGTATAAGCTCGATCCCCGCAGCAATATTGAGGATGTCACTTGAGATCTCTTTTATGCCGAGCGCTTTAGCGCAGAGTAATGTTAGTGCAGGGCGGATTCGCTTGCCGCCCAGAGAGAGTAGGTATTCCGGTATCTCGCGCATAGGTACCACATCAGAACGGAACGAAGCCCTGATAATCTCCTCGACCTGCGCTAGCTCAGGAATAAGGGCGAGTGCCGCTGCGAAGCGCTCGGCACTACTTGGTGATTCAGATGTTTTATCAGAAGAGGTGGGGAGGCTCTCGGTAGTCATAGAGGTGGCGACAGTAGAAGTTACTGCCTCTCGTTTTGGAATGTCCCCAACGGGATTCGAACCCGTGTCTTGACCGTGAAAGGGTCACGTCCTAGGCCAGGCTAGACGATAGGGACACCAGAGCGCTTAAGCTACCCCTAACTGTACTCATTTTGTTGAGCCAAGTCGATAGTCTAACACATTTTTTCAAGCAGTAGGTGCCGGCTCTGCTAAGATTATTGGTAACTACTCAGCAAATTCTGCCGCAATAACGTTAGCCCCTATTAAGGGGCGG
>JBBALZ010000166.1:0-5881 GCA_040402735.1 Bdellovibrionota bacterium | reverse complement strand
GATTTTGAGTAGATGCGCCATTTTCAGACCCGCAACTGCCGAATTTAGGTTGAAACCTAAAGTCTCTCATGCCCATTAAGTTTCACACGCTTGAGCACTTAGGAGTTTGTTGTCTTCTGCGGCGCAACTTGGCTTCGCCAAGATTGCGCTCTCCCAGCTATTCTCATTCATTTTTTTCAAAAATGAATGAGGCTGGGTTTAGAAGATAATCGCAATACTCTGCCCTAGCGCTGAAGCAAAACAACGGCAGAGGCTAACACCCCCTCACCCCGCCCGATAAACCCCATCTTTTCCGTGGTAGTGGCCTTAATGGCGATCCGTTCAGAGTCGCAGCCCAGGATTGCACTCAATTTAGTCTGCATCTTCTCTATGTGAGGTTGCAGCTTCGGAGCCTCTGCGAGCACGGTCATGTCGGCATTTATCAATGACCAACCACTCTGCACAACACGGCTCCAAACGCGTTCCAGGAGCACGCAGCTATCGGCATTTTTAAATGCCTGACTTGAATCTGGGAATTGCGTACCGATATCGCGTTGTCCGGTAGCACCCAATAACGCATCGATCAGAGCGTGCACAAGCGCGTCGGCATCGGAGTGTCCGTCTAAACCTCTAGGGCTCTCAATCTGCACACCACCTAAAATGCAGTTGCGCCCCTCTTTAAAAGGGTGCACATCGATTCCATGGCCTATACGTAGATCTTTCATATACGGAACACCTTACCTTCGAGGAGCCTAACACTTTGCCAGCAGGCTTGCACTAGCACATGCCCCTGCATTCCGAGCGGCTCAGTTAGCCGAACATCTGCTCGAAACTGCTGATTATTCTGCTACGGAAAGCCGGCAAAAATTCGCTTTCGCGATGTCTTGTTAAAAACGACGTGTTGGCGCGGCTAAGCGTCGATAGACTCATTAAATACGGTAGCTTCCGCCCATTTTTGGCCCCATTTTAGAGGTGAGAATGCTACGCGCTACCTTCACAGAAGTGCAGGTGCAAAAGATTTGGCAAACTGCTAAAGTTCAGCTCGAATTGTAAGTTTTAAGGAGCATAATATGAGAGTTGCAAGCATTCTTAATATCCTCATCACTCTTATCCTCGGTACTCTTTGTGCAGCCTGCGGCGGTAGTGGCGGCGGCGAAAGCTCAGAAGGGACAGTGATTCAAGGAACCTTAACTCAAACTGGATTAGGTCACAGCGCAATCTTGTCTGCAAAGCACGCGGCCGGTGAGCGGATAGAAGATGTTAAAATCTGCGTCTTATCCGAATGCTCAATTACTGATGGCCAGGGACAATGGGGAGTAAACGTAGATAACTTGCCTGGTGGAGAAGTAATAGTAACGGTCAACGGCCATGGTATAGACTCACAGACAAGTGTTTTTCTGCCAGAAACTGCGCGTGAAGTTGTGATTGAATTGGGAAGGGATGGGAATATAATCACCGTTAGCCAGCTCTTAATCGATGGCGAGGATCACACAGGTCACAACCACGAGCACTGATCGAAATATTTACATGGCACTGAATAGCCGCCTCACCTCGATAATTCTCGCCATCTGTGCGTTCAAGGCGACTATGGCATCAGCGTGCGACCCCTGTGGGCTGCATAATTCGGTGCAGGTTCCAGGATTAATTAACACTATGAGGTCAACCGGCCTGTGCGCTGGATCGTTTACCCTGGGGATGCAACAACAACTGAGCACATTTAAAGTGCGCGGTGAAAACAACCTACGAACCACTAAAGGAGACTTAGAGTTAATTAAAACGTTATCAGTTACGCAGGTCTCAGCTGGATACAATCTAAGTAAATCAGTAGCGGCTCAAGTAAATGTGCCGTTTATCATACGCAACTACGACACGTTTGAGAGGTTTCGGCGAGTAAACGAAACCGAAGCCGGATTTGGCGATATGAGCCTCAATGCCACCTACGCTCCATATTCGCATAGCGACGTAGACAGTCGTGTCTTTATTGCGGCGATTGGAGGGGTTAAACTCCCTACTGGTGATACTGGTTCTCTGACGCGCGTAGCCTCGGACGATCCCTCCACAGCCGATCAGCGCATACAGGGTCGTGGCCTAACTCTTGGAACCGGATCCGTAGATATTCCTCTTGGTCTCGTTTCTTATGCTCGCCTGGGAAGGCTCGTTGGATTTACAAGTACACAGTATACGATGCGTGGGGAAGGAGCGGCTGAATATCGTTTTGCAAACGACTTTGTCTGGAATGCAGCGCCGGGCTACCTTTTCGTTCTGGGAGAAGAGGAGAGCCTATCATTCTCTGTAGTCATGTCCGGCGAGCACAAAGGAGAGGATCGGCTTGACGGAGATCCTCTTCCGAAGACCTCTGCTAACAACTTATACCTAGGCCCAGAGCTCTTTTATTCAAATAGCAACGCCCTTTCTCTTCAATTAGCTATGGATCTCCCGGTCGCTCTCGATGTGGGGGGCGCTGCAGTTCAACCGGAAACGCGCTGGCGTTTTGCTTTTAGCCTAAGCTTTTAGAGTCCAAAAACGCTTCGGCCATTTTGAGATCTCCCGGCTCTGTTACCTTTATATTGAGGCGGTCACCCACAACAGCGCGCACCGGGCGGATTCGAGCAACTAGAGATGCATCATCCAGCGCTGAAATTCCATAGCGCTCGGCGTCTCGGTGTGCGCGCACCAGATCGCCTAAGAGAAATCCCTGCGGCGTCTGAACTGACCAAAGCGATTTGCGATCTACGTACTCTGCGACCTGCCCAGCGGAATCGACTCGGCACGTCGAATCGAGCACCCGTACAGCAGCCGTTACCGCTCCGTATTCCTCCACGCCTTGCACTACCCGAGACACTACCTCACTTGTCACACAGCATCGAGCCGCATCGTGAACAAGTACCGGCAAGCCCGCAGAGGCTCCCTCAAGCGATGCCAGATACTCGATACCGCGCCGCACTGAATCCTGACGGGTATCACCACCTTCAACGATTGATACAGCACGAATACCCTCTAAGGCTCGCTCAAAATCCTGTCTCCAAGCGCGAGGAACACACACTACAATCTGAATACAGTCCAGATCATCGGCGAATACAGTGACTGTCCTTTGCAGAATAGAACAATTAAAAGTGCCAGTAGATATCGGCAATAGTACCTTAGGAACAGCAGACCCCATGCGGCTTCCCGTTCCGGCCGCTGGTATTACTACTGCGAAGCGCATACCAACAAACTAGGCAAAAAGCGCGCGGAGCTCTCCAACAACCTTATCGTGTGGCCGAGCTTTAGCTATTGCAATCTCTGATACTAGCAGACCTTCTGCCGTATCGAGCATCTTCTTCTCGCCAAAAGACAGCTCCTTGTCTGCGCTAAGAACGAGCAGGTCGCGCAGTACTATGGCGATCTCAAATACTGATCCAGTTTTAATCTTCTGTGAATACTCACGAAATCGTCGGTTCCAGGTCTGAGTGTCGATCTTAAAATCACGATCTCTCAAAATCGAAAAGACCTCTTCAATCGCCTTCTTATCAACGATCTTCCGTAATCCTACAGCACCTGCCTGCGATACCGGAACCATCACCTTCATTCCGCTGTCGAGGATATTGATATTGTAGATATGGTGCTCCTGACCGCCTAATACAGTTGTTCGAATCCCTTCAATCTCGCCAACACCGTGGCCAGGGTACACTATCTTGTCACCTGTTTTGAAGGTAATAGCACTGCCAGACTGACTCTGCTGTACGCTAACCTTATCTGCACCGCTCTTTGTCGACACCACCGGGGCAGCAGGCGTGCTCTCCACCGAAAATCTCCCAGTGATTACCTTACTACCAACAGATGATGGCTCTGAGCGGCTTATCTTAGTTGCTGGAACTTTGCTTACAGGATCTACCTTGGATTTAACCTTCTTTACCAGGGTCAGCGAGCTGCTCTTACTACTGAGTGCAATTACTTCAGCCTTTTTTACCAAACGCGCTGAGGTTAATCGCTCTGCAACTGACACCTTTGTAGCAACAACCGCCTTAGGAGAGCTATCTGTCACTTTAGCGCCCTTAACCGCCGCAAGCCCCTTAACCGCCGTAAGCCCCTTAACCTCCGTAAGCTTAGCCGTTGGCTTTAACGATTTAGCGCGCGTGCCGGAGGGTTTAGTTCCCAGACGCACGACGTTGCTCGTCGATCTTGCCTTACTGGTTGTCGCTTTTGATGACTTGGAACCTGAAGATTTGGATTTCAAGGCGTTACCCCTCCATTAGGACGGATGGCTGATGAAAGAAATCGCGCCACTTACTTAGCCTCTTAGAAGCTAATTCGTTCACGCAACGAACTTCCTGTGTTTCTTAAAATCGTGAACTAGTGGCGTATGCCCTCTAAGCGTCACGATTTATCCACTGCCACCGATGGCGGATGATACCGCACTATGCCCCTGGTCGTCAAACGGCGGCCCGAGGATGTAGGTTACCAGACTTGAGCGATTTCCAGACTAAAGCCGCCTCTTGGAGAGAAGAGCATTCGTACTGTCCCATAAAGGATAGTAGCCCTAAATTCAAGGACTTAACGAATCCAGGACCCCCATACACTAGTCCGGTATAGACCTGTACTAGCTCTGCTCCAGCCGCCAACATGGCGAGAACATCGTCACTGGTTGACACACCACCTACTCCAATCAGCGCCATGCGGCCCTGCAAACGTTCCCCTATAAATCTAACTACCTCAAGAGAACGATTAAAGAGCGGCTTTCCTGAGAGCCCACCAGCCTGATCGATTCGAGTTGTAAGCCCAGCTCGACCTATCGTTGTATTTGTGGCGATTACTCCGGCCATACCGCTATCGAAACAACACTCGAGCACCTCCTCAATCGCCTCAAACGTAAGATCTGGTGCCAGTTTTACGAAGATAGGTTTCCGCAATGCGTTCAATTTCTGAAGAGCTTTAAGTAGTTCAAGCAATCGATCCCGCTCCTGAAGTTGCCTGAGTCCAGGAGTATTAGGAGAAGAAACATTCACCGTTATGTAATCCACGTAGTGATGAACGCGCGAAAAGGAACAACAGTAGTCATCCACCGCCTTCTCTAGCTCAGTCACTTTAGACTTGCCGATATTCATACCGATAATTGGCAACGATGAGAACCGTCCTCGAATCAACTTCAAGCGCTTCTCAATTTCGTCAGCACCACCTGATGGAAAGCCCATGCGATTGATCAGCGCCTTATCATTTACTAGTCGGAAGATACGGGGGCGCGGGTTACCCGGTTGTGCCAGGGATGTTACGGTGCCCAACTCAATATGCCCGAATCCAATAGCGTTCCAAAGACCGAGCAATTCAACATTTTTATCGAACCCAGCTGCTAGGCCGACAGGATTATCAAAAGAGAGACCGGCCACACTAACTTTAAGTCGCGCATCATCAACAGCAAATTGCGACCGGACAAGCTGCGACAACGCTGGCCAGTTGACAACCCGACACACGCTGCGCATGAGATCGTGCGCGGTCTCAGGATCCAAGCTAAAAAGTAGCGGTTTAAGTAAATAATCGTACACTGTAGAGACCCTTGAACTTTGTAACAGTTTAGCAGTTTGCCAAGCCTCACATTAAGGCCGCGAAGATCATCAGCGATTCCAGCGCGTCGCGCCAGGAGTCGCGCCCCTGCGGGACTACTGTTTTTAATCAATACTTTAGCAAAGTGCTAAAGTGTTACTAAAGTTTCGATCTGTCAATTATACCATCAGGATTACGGGCATAATCCTAAATTCGGCAGTTGCGGGTCTGAAAATGGCGCATCTACTCAAAATCACTGTGGCTTTTGAATTTTCGGTGCTCACCCTGACGGTGCCAGGGCTGCGCTTCCGAAAAATTCAAAATCCTTCGTGCTTTTGAGTACCTGCACCATTTTCATCCTCCTTAACTGCCGAATTTAGGATAA
>JBBALZ010000165.1:0-5909 GCA_040402735.1 Bdellovibrionota bacterium | reverse complement strand
CTGATAGGGATAAAAATGCGCGGCTAAATACCGTTAAACCTATTAAATACAGTAGATTCCGCGCATTTTTGGCCCCATTTAAGAGAAGAGAATTGCGATGCCCTAGGCGCCAATTATAAGTCTTGGCTTATTATAATACGTAGCTTATAATACCAAAGTGAAGATCAGGTATTATCAAACGCCAAGTGGTGGAAGCCCGGTAGAGGATTTCCTGGTAGACTTGCCGGAGTCTACTCGCTTGGAAGTCTTTGATGCTATTACGCTTTTGCAGAATGGCGTGGTCCTTTCGATGCCACTCAGTAGAAATCTGTCGGGCATCAGGTCTGGGCTACATGAGCTACGGGTCAAAGACCGTAACGGGTAGGTTCGAGTATTTTATTATGTGAAGCGGGGTGAAGCCATATATCTCATCCATGCTTTTAGGAAAAAGACACAGCATATTCCCCAAAGGGAACTTGATATAGTTTTGAAACGAATTCGGGCGATATAGTATGCCTTGGAAAGAAATCAGTATTGATCAGCTCGCAAAGTCTCTGGGGGCTAATGTTTCAGAGGTGCGAGAAAAACAGCGCCTTATCGAAATGATCGTCAAGATCAGGAAGGCCAAAAAGATGTCACAGTCGGTCTTGGCTAAAAAGCTGGGAGTCAGCCAGGCGCGAGTGGCCCAGATCGAAAGAGGGGTGGGCACAACAAAGATCAGCTTTGATGTGATTTTCAGTATTTTAACGACGCTGGGGTACGATTATCGAGTTGTAACTCGTAAAGCAGCATAACCAAATCATGCAGCAGAGCGCAGATGCGCCCGCTGATAAAAACGTTATGCTTTATAATCCATTATGAAACTCATTTATTTCATATTTGTCCTTATTTTCGCCATAGCCGTAAGAATTGACCCTGCAGTCAGCGAGGACCAGAATCCTAGGATAGGCGTTATTACCTTCCTCTCAGGCCCCAATGCAACCATCGGTACTGCCATCCGAAATGGCATCGAGCTAGCCCGACATCAGCGGCCTGAACTTCTGCAGATGATTGATTTCCGATATGAAGATGACCAATGTGATCCAAAGCTTGATATCTCTGCGTATCGAAAGCTGACGAACGGAAGAGGCATCGACGTTTTATTTGGCATCGGTCCGGCGATGGTTAATGTTCTCTGGCCGTATGTGGAGAGAGATAAGATACCTTTTATCAACTTTAATTTTGAAGCTTCTTCCGTCGTTGGGAAACCTCTCGTAGTCCGGGCTATGAATCACACAGGTCAATACCAGCAGGCGCTAGCTTCCCATCTCATTAATCGGGAAAAGAGCGGCGATTATCCAGTAATCGTTGGCGAGCATCCTTTTCTTCAGGCCATGTCTCGGAGTCTGACTGACGCGCTCGGTCGGCAGTATCCAGTGCGAGAAATTGCCACAGTTCTCCCCACCGAAACTGACTTTCGGCCTTTGATTTTGAAGATTCGTAGCTATAGAGATAAACCGGTGGGATTGTTTTTATTCCCCGAATCGTTGATCGCCTTCTTAAAGCAGGCGCGCTGGCTGGGGTTTTCGGCCTCTTACTTTGGGACAGACCTCTGTGAAAGTGCGGCAAAACTGGCAGGGGATCCTAGTCTTCTGGAGGGCTGCCTTTATGCCGATAACGAGGCATCGGAGGCTTTCCGGAGCGATTATCGAGGCAAGTATGGTAATGAGGCGCAATTGGCGTTTGCGGGAAGCGCTTACGACATGACAGTCTTGATGGGCGAAGTATTGCAACAAGGGCGTAGCATAAAGGGACCAGGCGTGATTGATGCTCTTCGCAAGGTATCGAGGCGCAAGGGAGTTTTGGGAGATTTCTCTTTTACAAGCACTGAGAGCACTGGTAGCTTTTTTGAGTATCCTATTCATGTCAAACGGATAGGGAATGGGCGGGGCGTTGTTGTTGATTAGAGGATAACAAGAATGCCCAGGTAGAGTCTCGGACGCTGGCGCGCCTCGACCAGCTGGCTCATAACGTTATCTTACATGAGATCTTTCCAAGTTGCTTCTCACACCCTGAATGAAATATCCAATGAGCTAAGGCTTGAGCATCAGCGGACTGCAGTCGCAGTGTGCGGACTTGGTGGTACTGGGAAGTCAACAATTTGTCGTCAAGTCGCGGAGGCTGCAAACTCCAAATACGTCGTCTTTGAACTCGATTGGTATCTTACGCATTCTAGTCGAGTCCGTCAGAGCGCGATTCTGCAGTCACTTGAGGGAACGCGGGCAGACATCGAGTTCTGGAAGAACCCTACTAACTGGTACGACTGGTCAGTATTCCAGGCTGACCTGAAGCAGCTTAAGGATACTGGTCACTTAAAGCGCAGCGGTCTTTGGCGTCAATCAACCGGAGATAAAGACCTTGAGGTAACCATTGAGCTTCCTTCCTCCGGAGTGGTGCTTTGCGATGGAATATATCTAGCGCACCCTGCCGTGCGACCGTTGTTTGACAAGGTAGTACTTCTTGAAGCTCCGGCAGAGGAGGCTCTGAAGCGCTCTGCAATCCGGGATTCGCACCGAAACCCAGCAGGCTATCGAGATTTTAAGGCTTCCGTTGCTGCCACCTTTGATGTCTCCTACTTTATCATGAACAGGGCATCGGTAGATGCCGTAATACGACTGTAGGGGCGGAGTAAAATTCCCCACATAAAGTCAGCAGCTACCTGGATTCACGACTAGCCACCTAAATTCGTTGCAGGCTGCCAGCAAAAACGTATTAGGCCGCTTCCTTTACTGCCTTTTCTAGCATTTCGTGCATTATTCTCTGATATGGCTTCTTAGTTCTACGGGCTAAGCGTTTCAGACTCTGCAATAGGCTGGGTGATAGGCGTACAGCTATAAGCTGCTTTGGATTGTCGCTCTTCGGTCTACCTACCTTGCGAGCGCTTCCAAGTTGTATATCACTGAGTTCAGCGATATCGCTAAAGTCAATTTTTGAGTCTGCGATATGCCTCACGCTCTTTCTTGGACGTTTGCCTCGCGCTGATGATCCTGATCGTTTCTTTGTCACGGCCAAGTTTCCTTACGGTAAATACAACTATTAAAACTTTACCCTCACTCGACTCTCCAATTCTGAAAAATCGAAGCTCCTTCCCGACGTGTTTCGCCTCCAGGTGCAGGCCGTCAGGATCGCTAAAGACAGTGGCAGCCTCCTCAAAGGAAACACCATGTTTCTCAAAATTTGAGATCGCCTTATTAGCATCCCATGTAAACACATATTAGTGTATATACACTAATCATAGCGCTCGCAAGCACTCTCGACAACAATTATCTTGCTTTCAGTAAATTCATCAGAGATAACAAGAAGATGGACTTGAGGCAATAAACTCGGAGTTTTTGCCCAAGTCATCCTTATCGTTATCCTCTTGAATGGTATAGTCCGGTCTACGTATCGTTTCTGAAATGAATGATTACCTCCTCCGGCTAATTTCGAGTATTTTCGCCTGCCTCTTGCCCCTCCTGCCCTGCACAGCGGAGAACCGGGCAGAGGCAATTCATCTCGGAGCAACGTTGCCGCTAAGCGGCAATCTTGCCTCCTATTGAGACCAGATTCGTCACGGCATGGAGTTGGCGGCTGCGGACCTGAAAGCTGAGGGTGGCAATCTTGTTCTGCACTTTGAGGACACGCCCATGAGTGGTCCTGGTGTGTTGTCGGCATTCCGTAGGCTTAATGACTCGCTGCAGGTTGCCGGTATCGCGGGTAATTTCTCGAATGTTGCCATGTTGACTATGACACCTGCTCTCACAAAGTCCCATGCGGTAGCCATGCACACAGCCGCGATGGATGACGAGATTTTGTCCGCGGCGCAGGGATCTCTGTTTTCGACTAATACTAGAGTACGGGACGAGGCTGTGCGGATGGCGAAGTACGCCTTTGACTCCAGCTACCATCGGGTCGCGATAGTCACGATTGAGACGAACTTTGGAATCGAATATCGCAAGCATTTCAAAGCGGCTTTTGAGACTCTCGGCGGCAGCGTTGTCGCTGATGAGAGTTATCAGCTTGGAGATATCGGTTACCGCACGCAGCTAGCAAGAGTAAGGGCAGCACAGCCTGATGCTATATTTGCGGCAACCTTCGGGCACTTTCTTGGGCTGACGATCCGGCAAGCCCGAGAGCTTGGGGTGAGGGAACAGATTCTCTCAGTATACGAAGCAGAGGACGAGTCGGTGTTGTCAGCTGCTGGACGGCACGGCGACGGATTGCGCCATTTTGTCAGCTACGACCCCAATGGTACAGAAGTGTCCTTACAGGTGCGAAGTCGTCTGGCTCAGCGATTGGGAAAGATCCCGTCTACCTTTTCCCTAAATGCTTACGACGCAACGATCCTGTTGGCGAAGGCTATGATTTCGTGTCGAGCAAAGAAGCCCTGTGTTTCTGACTGGCTGCGCAGAGTCAAAACATATGACGGTGTAAGATTCCACATTGCTTAAGTGTGCCATATATGGCACACTTAAGCAATGCAAGTAATTCGCACTCCAGAGTTTGAAATTTGGCTATCAAGCGAGTCAGCCAAAATTCAGGCACTAGTGGAATCGCGAGTATTTCGAATCGAGCACTACGATCACCTTGGTGATGCAAAGCATCTTGGCGAGGGGCTATCTGAGCTTCGTTGGAGGAGTGGACTCAGAGTGTACTTTGCCAGAGTTGGCCAACGAGTTGTTCTGCTTATTCACGGCGGAGGAAAAAATGCCCAAAAAAACGACATCAAAAAAGCGAGAGCTCTCCTTGAACGATATTCCGATTCGCCGACTTAAGGCAGGTTCGGGAACGGTCAAGGCAAGCAGTGCCAAGCGATTGCGGGACCAGGAGCTCGTTTTTCGGGCGTTTTGGCAGTGTCTTGTTGATAAAGATATCGAATCTTTCAAGGACATACTGCGTGGTCACTTGGATGCGGTAAACAAGGGGTCATTAGCCAGTAAGTCAAAGATTTCTCGTCGTACCCTGCACAGGATCCTCTCGCCAGAGGGAAATCCGACCTTAAAGAGCATATCAAATGTAATCCATGCGCTTTATGGATAATCGGGTAAGTAAGAACCGCCAAGATTGACGGTTCCAGCTCCCTACACCACCGAACGTGCGGGTCCGCATCCGGCGGTTCAAGAAGGATAGTGCACCTGAATCCAAAGTGCTCTCATCGAGAGAAGACCTAGCTGTTTGTGGAAGTAGTTGTTGTGTAGCACGAACTGGACTTCGCGGGTATCTGAACACCACCAAGGGCCGCGGTTTTGGAAAGCTAGGCGAACAATGGCTTTAACATCGCCGCCTAGCTTCTTCAGTGCCCAGACCATCGAAGTACTTCGCTAGGTCAACCTCGATAGCCGTGGAGTAGCCGGCGCTTATATGCTCCCTCACTTTTCGCACGGCATCGTGCGCAGAGCGTTTGGGGCGGAACCCAAAGCTTGACTCTGAAAAACTCAAGGTCAAAGATTGGGGTCAGTACCTGTGCGATCGCCTGTTGGATTACACGGTCAATGACCGTGGGGATCCCGATCTTCCGCACTCCGCTGCCGTTAGGTTTTGGGATCTCAACCCTCCTGACAGCCGATGGCCGATACTTGCCATCAAGTAGGTCTTGTCGAATCTGTTGCCAGTGAGTACGGGCATATGTGGGAAACTCCTCGCACGTCATCCCATCGACGCCGGGGGCTCCGTGATTACGCCTCACCTGCCGCCACGCCCGATGCACATTCTCCTGAGCAACTATTCGTTCTATCGCCTTCGTGTCCCTGACCTGGCATCTTTGTCCTGCTGCCGACTCTTACCTTCAGCAATCCGGCTTCCTCCTCAGCCCGCCTCACGGCGACGCTAGGGCATCGCAATTCTCTTCTCTAAAATGGGGCCAAAAATGCGCGGAACCTACTGTGTTTAATGAGTTTAACGGGATTTAGCCG
>JBBALZ010000164.1:0-5942 GCA_040402735.1 Bdellovibrionota bacterium | reverse complement strand
CGCGGGGTATGGCGGGGTACGGTTCAGATGAACCGGGCGGGGGAGCGGGGTACTGTTGGTTATGCTAAGTCGGCGTTTAAATGCGGATCTTGGTCAGTGTTAACAACCTATACATAGAATAATTGACTGGTATCGACCCAACGCTACTGCTGTAAAAATTGTATAATCAATAGGTTGGCGGAATGGGCTTATTCACAGTGGAATAGAGATAAAGGCCCGAATGTTCTCCACACGGCAACCCCTCTCATCACTACTGGTGGGTAATAGTGAGCCCTTAATAAGGGCAATAACGTTATTGCGACAGCATTTGCTGAGTAGTTACGAATGCTCTTTTTGCCAATAAAATTGAGGCATTTGTACAGGTCCGCAGCTCTTAAAGCGATAAGAGATGCTTTTGTCATAACCCCAGCCGTTGTAGTCTATACGGATGAAATATATCGGATTCTTGCTCTGCTTCGCATCCTGCATCCCTTTGCTTATGCTCGGTTGCACAACGCCAGACCCAATTTTGCCACCACATCCCTCTGTGGATCTCAGCCGTGCGGCCGTGCGAGGTGAGCAGATAGTTGCTGGCTTAGGTGCGTGCGGCTTCTGCCACTCCATGGACGGTTTGACCACCAGCCCTCTGTCAGGTGGGCGGCTAATGAGAGATTCCTACGGTGATGTCGTAGGACCTAATATTACCTACGCAGCTACGGGGATAGGCGAGTGGGCCGAAGGTGATTTTAAGAGGGTCCTTCGTGCAAACATCCGTCCCGATGGATCCGAGGTTGGTTCGCGGATGCACAGGGGCTTTGAGTGGCTCGCAGACAGCGATATTACGGCGATTACGGTATACATCCGATCTCTGCCTGCGATTGAGCGCGAGCCTGCGCCCCGCCGCATATCTTTTTTTGAGAGAAATACGACAGGACTCCTTGAGGCTCGCGTAGAAGTTAAGGGCTACATACCGGCGCTCGGTGCGCAATTTAAAACAGAATATGGGCAGTATCTCACCGATCATGTTGCCCGGTGTGGTAGTTGCCACACAAGGCCAGGCGGATGGATCGCTAGCGAGGAGTACATGGCGGGTGGCAGGGCGATATCCTTCGATGATCAATACAAGGTCGCCCCTAACATCACTACATCAAAGACCTCTGGAATAGGTGGATGGAGCGAAGCGGAGCTTACGGAGTACCTGCACTCAGGTAAGACACCTGGGGGAGGCCAAATTGATAGCAAGTTTTGTCCTGTGCAGTTTTATGCCAAAGCACCACCAGAGCAGATCGAGGCTGTGGTGGCATACCTTCGGACCGTGCCGGCGGTAGATTAGCTCCGGTGAATTAGCTCCGGCGAATTATTTAGGTGCTCTTAAAAGTTTATGCTCGTTCTCGGAATTGAATCAAGTTGTGATGAGACTGGATTAGCGATCGTCGAGGTCGAAGATTCGGGTGGAAATCCGCGACTGCGCGGTGAGGTTCTCGCATCTCAGGTTGCGCTCCATGAACGTTACGGCGGGGTCGTTCCGGAGCTTGCTTCGCGCGAACATATGAAAAATATGCCGCTTCTACTCGAAGAGTTGCTGTCTCAGACAGGGATTAAGCTCTCCGATATAGATGCTATAGGCGTTACGTGTGGACCTGGATTGAAAGGGTGCCTCCTGATTGGGGTCACCTTTGCGATGGGAGTGCGGGCAACGTACGGCACTCCTATTTTTCCGGTTAATCACATTGAAGCCCATATAATGAGTGCTGAAATGCACTTTGGTGATCTCAAGCCGCCGTACTTGGCCCTCGTTGTATCCGGAGGTCACACAGAGATAGTTCTGGTGGAAGATCTTGGGCGCTACGCATGTGTTGCCCGTACGCTCGATGATGCAGCGGGGGAGGCCTTTGATAAATCAGCTAATCTTTTAAGTGTGCCGTACCCAGGCGGCGCCGTACTCGCGAAAATGGCCGATGAGTCCGGTGGTTCGCCGCGGTTTTCGTTGCCACGCATAGGGCGAGAGATCGCTAGCTTCAGTTTCTCTGGACTAAAGACTGCGGTTTTGCTTTTAGTAAAGAGAAACGCTCAGGTGCTTGAGAGTGATCCAGCAGCGCGCGGAGAGATCTGTTGGGTGATTCAAGATGCGATTGTCGATGCTCTTGTGCATAGAACGTCAAGGGAAGTAGCTGCGCGGCGGCTGCCGCTCGTGGTCTGCGGAGGCGTTTCCGCTAATAAAGAGCTCATACGTCGTCTTAGAGCACAGTGTTCCCAGGTATATGTTCCGCCTATTCGTCACTGTGTTGATAATGGAGCGATGATCGCCTACCTTGCGGCGCGCTATTTAGCGCGTGGTTATCAACATCCAGCACTAGAAATTCATTCACGTTGGCCGGTGGAGGAACTTACCGCCTTCTATGGAGTAGACGGTGAGTAAGAACAGGTATAGGGATAAAAGAGCAACACCAAGAGCAAAAGATACGTTGCGAGATCTCGATGTGCGACCGTCGAAGGAGCGTGGTCAGAATTTTCTGATACGCACTGAGGTGCCCGAAGCTATTGTTGCTTTTGGCGATGTTCCGCAGGGTGCGCATATCGTTGAGATAGGGCCAGGCACAGGTGCGTTAACGACTCATCTAGCGGGTGCCGAAAGGCTTACTCTTATTGAGATCGAGCCTAAGTTCTGCGCATACCTGAGTCAGAAGTATCCTGCTGCGGCGATTGTTCAGCAGGATGCACGTAGTGTTGATTTTTCCTCAATCGGAACAGATCTCTTTGTTTTCGGCAATATTCCCTATGTGTTTTCGACTGAGATCGTCTTCCAACTCTTAAAGTACAGGAGTGTGATTCGCCATGCCGTGCTGATGGTACAACGTGAGTTTGCCGAACGAGTTGCTGCTAATCCAGGTGGCCGAGAGTACGGAAGTCTCTCAGTTGCTGTAAAGGTCTATGCAGATGTGCAATTAGGGCCGATTGTGCCAGGAGATGCATTTCATCCGCCAACTTCGGTGCAGTCTAGGGTGATGAAGATATCGTTTTTACGAGAGCCACGGGTAACGCTGCCGGATCCAGTGTACTTTGAGGTTGTGGTGCGAGCAGCCTTTTCTCAACGCCGGAAAAAGGTCCTTAACAGCCTCCTTTCGTGTGGTCGATGGAATCGTGAGATCTTGCTAGACGCCTTAATAACTGCAGGCATCTCTCCCGACGTGCGCGCCGAGCAGATTGATATAGCAGGATTTGCAGCGCTTGCGGATGCGCTCAGCCATCAAACTACGAAGCAAGCTTAACGTGATCTGATGAGTTTGCAGCGACCTTCTTAAGAGAGCTCTTCGGGCTTGAGAAGAATTCCTCAGGGATATCGCCTATCAGCTTTTCGATCGATTCACGTTTTACGCGCCAATCGGAGCCAAGCTTAAAACCCTCGATCGTTCCAGCCTTGATTAGGTCGTACACTTTTGGCCGATGAATGCGTAAAAGCTTGGCAACTTCCTTGACAGTCAACAGCAGCGGTTGTGGTGCCTTTGTCATAACCTTTCCTTGTTTTTTTAGTTTCTTTGTAGCGACAGCTCACTCGCGCTGCACACTTAGTAATGTTATGGTTTGCACCTGTCGGTATGTGACCTTAAGTTAAGTTGATCCTGCTAACATGCAGAAATGTAAGGATTTCCGAGGTGCATCAAAGTTTTGTAACTACCCACCTGATTTTAAGTTCGTCGCCGCAATTTTGTCGCTAAAAGAGCCGAATTTAGGATTGTCTCCACCTCGCTTTGCTCCGCAAAGCCGCCCCTTAATAGGGGCTAACGTCGTTGAGGCAGTATTTGCTGAGTAGTTACAAAGTTTTTATATTTGGGGTTTATATTGGCAGGGTGGGGTTTTATATTGGCAAGGCTAGGCGCTATCAGTAAGTAATAATCATGGACCGCAAACGTTTTTGTTTTGTAATACCGCGATTTTTTGAAGGTATCGCCGGGGGCGCGGAGACGCTTCTAGGCGCGCTCGCCACCAAACTCCATGAGCGAGGTGATTACGTAGAGCTATTAGCGACTTGTGCTCGTGACAATCGCACCTGGAGCAACGAAATCGCAGCGGGAGAAGATGTGGTTGCAGGGATGCGAATCATCCGCTTTCCCGTTGATCAACGTAATTTAGAGGCCTGGGTGCCGGTTCAGTGCGCGATTCATGAAGGTAAGATCGTGCCTCCTCTCGATCAGATAACGTGGATGCAGGAGAGCGTTAATTCGCTGGCTTTGTATCGATACTTAGCTGAGCATGGCGGGTCATTTGATAATATTTTTTTTGGCCCATATCTTTTTGGGACTACGTTTTGGGGTTCGCAGATCCATCCGACCAAAAGTATCCTTGTGCCGTGTCTGCACGATGAGTCGTATGCATATCTGGATGTAATCGCAACTATGTTTAGAAATGTTCTAGGGTGCATGTTTAATGCGGCACCCGAAAGGGAGCTGGCGCGCTCACTCTACGGAGAAATTAACGGAGGAGTAGTTGGTATGGGTTTTGAGCTTCCAACTCCAGATGTGGTCGCGGCTTTGGAACCGTATTTTGATCGGTCGTTTCCGTATCTACTCTATCTTGGGCGCAAGGAGATGGGTAAAAATGCGCACACGCTCATTGATTACTTCTCTGAGATAAAGGATCGCAGACTCATAGATCCGAGCACGAAACTAGTCATTTTAGGAGGCGGCAGTTTCTCTGACCTACACAGGGAACATGCGGTACTCAGAGACGATGTAATCGATCTTCCGCACGTTGCGGAACGAGAAAAACAGCGATTGCTGCGCCATGCGCTCTACTTGTGCCAGCCATCAACCAACGAATCCTTTTCAATCGTGCTCATGGAGGCCTGGATGGTCGGCACACCTGTAGTAGTGCACGGTGAATGTGCAGTGACCAGGCATCATGTGGTCGAGTCCGGCGGCGGGCTTTACATCTCTTCCCCGAGTGACCTAGCAGGAGTCACCCGTTTTTTCTCTGAAGATAGTCGCCATAGGACTGAGTTTGCCGATCGAGGTCGTATTTATGTGGAGCGTGAGTACTCGTGGGATAGAGTTTTGTCGAGATTCGACCAGGTGGTAGCTGGGTGCGGATAAATCTGCTGGCATAGCGGGAAATAGCCTGCATGAAGCAGCGCATACTGTATGTATCGCGATATGTGAGATAGTAATTCTCGCGTATGGTGCAGAGCAACGACATATCTGATCGTATAACGATAATTTTTCATAACGTAACCCCGTCTGAGGCTGTTGAAGCGCGGGCTCGGCACCTTATGGAAAAGCTGCTTGCCTTTTTTCCGGCGATTATGCGCGGCTCTATGACGATTGAGGGGAGACATCATCACCACCGTCAGGGCAATCTTTATCATGTGGCTCTACGCCTTCATGTGCCTGGTATTGATGTAATCGTAAGTCGTGATCCCGAACGGAATCACGCGCACAAAGATATCTACGTAGCTATGCGCGATGCTTGTGAGGCTGCACGCAAACAGCTAGATCAAGTTCTTAAACGTGAGCACGGATCTGGAGTAAGGCATACTCGAGCAAGATTTGATTCTAATCCGCGTAATAGTGCTTAATCCTACTTAGTTCGCCTTCAGTAAACCGCTTGAGTGTTACGAAGACGACACTCTCTAGTCCCTCAATCGCATCTCTAATACGGCCTCAGTCATTTTTAAAAAAATGGCAACACTTTGTAGAACGAGAAGCTAAAAGCAGCAGCCCCGTAGGGGCTGACAAAAGCGCTGGATCTAATTCCCGTCCCGTTAGGGCGGGAATCCGGCGCTAAGAGTGTTATGCGTTAGTAAATGTAGAGAGGTTTAAGTTAAGTTTTTCGATAGATGTACTTAAAGCCCAACGACCTAACGATAGAGCCAAGAGTAGAGTTATCCATAGGGGGCGAAGCGGAGGGATCTCAAAATCAATCCCGCAGCGTAGCCCCCTGTGGATAACTCGTGGGCAATACTGTTT
>JBBALZ010000163.1:0-5953 GCA_040402735.1 Bdellovibrionota bacterium | reverse complement strand
GCTATTCGGAGGAAAATGACATTTTGCTACTCAATGATTAGTGGGGAACTTTAGAATGCAGCGTGAATGTATTGTAATCAGAATCGCTCCAACCGCTATCACTTGGGCAGAGGGGGGATTGCTAACGATTTAGGCCAGACCTGAATTCAGGCTGAGTGGTTTATTCGCTTACCTCATCAACTACGCCGCATGAATTAGCGGGCTTTTTCGAAGCATGCACCGTGGCGGTATTGGGCAGCGTGTAATTGAAGGCTTGCGCCATATTTGTATCTAAGAGCGTCTTAGGCGCGCTCTTTTAAACTGTGGATAGGGGTTGGACTACTACTACTCCTCCGCCTCCTCTGGCATCTCACGGATTATAGCAAAGCGCTCCATCCCTTGACTCTCGACAACGAAACGGACGCCCTTCTTTAGATCAGCTTTAGCTGTAGCTGCTCGGAAGTCCTCGATTGAGGATACTTCTCGTCCGTTTATGCTAACTATTATGTCACCCGGCTGTAGCTCAGCCTTTGCTGCAACTCCCTGCGGATCAATCTGAGTGATAAAGAGACCACGGCTGCGCTCAGTTCGCGGACGTCTCTGAGAGGTTTCATCGAACTCCTCTACGGTTAAGCCCAGGTCCTCTACTGAATCATCCTCTTCGACCGCAGTCTCTTGAGTTTGGGCTGGTAGCTCGCCGATGGTGATAGAGCGTGTTTCTCGTTTGCCAGCTCGTAAAAGAGTAAGTTCAGAGGCTGTACCCGGTTTAATTCCAGCTACTAAATTACGTAGCTGGTTTACATTGCGGATCTTGTCCTTGCCCAACTGAATTATGATGTCGCCCTGTTGCAGCCCTGCCTTCTTTGCCGGCCCCTTCGGATCGACATGACCAACGAGCGCACCTTCTGTACCATCGTAATCAAATGACCGCGCTAGATCTTCGTTTAGGTTTTGAATGCCAACACCGAGCCAGCCACGCGTAACTTTACCGTTCGCAATCAGGCTATTGAGCACCTGCTTGGCCATATTAATCGGAATGGCAAATCCGATCCCCATATAGCCACCAGACTTAGAAACTATAGCTGTGTTAATCCCGACAACTTCTCCACGGAGATTCACCAGTGGGCCGCCACTGTTTCCCGGATTGATAGCTGCGTCGGTTTGGATAAAGTCTTCATACTGCGAGCCTCCTGACAAAGCGCGCCCCTTGGCGGAAACGATCCCAGCAGTAATCGTGTTATCGAGACCAAAGCTTGCTCCAGCAGCAACCACCCACTCGCCTATCTTGAGCTTCTCTGAATCGCCAAGCTTTGCTGGTTTCGGAAGCTCCTCCTTAACCTTAATCTTAATCACTGCAAGGTCGGTACGAGGATCTGTGCCAACGACCTTAGCTTTCACCGTGCGCTCGTTCGATAAGCGGACGCTTACCTCTGTGCTGTCACCAATTACATGGTTATTGGTGACGATGTGACCTTGCTCATCAACGATAACCCCAGTTCCGAGACCACGTTGGGGCGTAGGGGCCATCTTGTCAAAAAAGTCATCGCCAAAGAATTTGCGCAGCGGGTCGTCTCCCTGCTTTGCTTTAGTCTTCTTGGGGCTACTTTCAGTCGAGATGGTGACTACGGAGGGTGTAATAGTCTCGGCAACACGCTCAAACGCCTGTGAGAGCTCTTCAGCTAAACGGGTTCCTGGAAGTTGGTCCTGTGCCAGGCTTAAGTTTGCTATAAAAAGCGAGGTAGCAAGGATAGCGGCAGTCGCACAGTTACTGAAACGGTGTCTTAGTAAGCTCCCTTTAAGATGTAGTAAAGAAGGTGTATGTGTGTTTGTTTTCATATCAGTTTTCACAGAGGTGGATATTCTTTTACAGAGGTGCATAGTCTTTAACAGAGGGGCATAGTCTTTAACAGAGGGACATAGTCTTTAACAGAGGGACATAGTCGCAAAGTTACTACAAGCCCTAACAAAGGAGCGGTATAGACGCCAGGCGCTAGTGGACTTTGCGGCCTCTTGTCTTGGTCTTTATCGTGTATCATACATGACGTACCTTCGAAAGGAATATTCAAGTGTAACTACTCACCAAAAAAAGGCACCCCCGACTTTGGGGGTGGCAAGAAAAAGGATCAGCCAAAATCACCTCATTTAGCGACGAAATTGCAGTGATGATCTTAAAATCCGGTGAGTAGTTACATTCAAGTTATTGAGATGAAAGAGAGGTTGGCTGTCATATACCTGCACGGTTTAGGGTCCTCGCCGGGCTCTCCCAAGGCCGCCCTTTTGACTAGTTACGTAGTAGCACAGGGTTGGAGGATCTATGTTCCAGAGCTTACCCTGCCGACATTGCAACACCTATCGATTGAGACGGCTCTTAGTCGGGTGGTTGAGACTATTAGAGATGCGGCCCAGGTTGCTGCCTTTGTTGTTGTGGTTGGCAGCAGCTTTGGAGGGTTTTTGGCTCTGCATGCTCTGGGGGGACTCGTTGAGTCAGAAGCTCAAAAGATAGTTGGATTGGTGCTCTTGGCCCCGGTTATCTATCCGTTTCACGCAGAGTGTCCCGTTGTTTCGCCAGCTACCGAGGAGGCGTGGCGTCGCTCAGGGGTATTCCCGATTGAGGAGGGTGCATCGGCTGCTTTAGGGCCGGTGCACTATCAGTTTCTTGTCGACCTAAAGAGCTATTCTAAAGAGAGGCCGAAAGTTGGTGTATCGACTTTAGTGGTACATGGGATGCGGGATGAGATAGTTCCGCATAGGCACAGCGTTGAATTTGTTGGTCAGACTCCCGTAGCACGTTTGGTGTCGTTAGACGACGATCACCAGATGATGCGTGAGCCACGGAAATTGGTTTCGATTATTGATGCGTTTATTCGGGGGATAGGGCGGGAGCAGCAAAACCAAGACTTGCCCTAACCTTCCCAATCCAATCACCTCAAATCCTCCGGGGACACCCTAAAAAGACTCTACCACAGAGCGCCTGCCGTGTAATAATGGAGCGATGGCACCCCGTTTAATAAAGCGTATCTGGGTTTATCTGACCCTCCTTGTGCTTCTCTCAGCCCTATTGGTTGTGGGAGAGGTGGGGGTGCGGAGCGATGGGAGTGTAAGTGGAGCGGGTATATTTAAGCCCCCTCAAGATAAAACGTTAGCCTCGTTTAATCTTACTAATAGCAATAGTATCGTAGGCAGTGAGTCTCCATTGCCAACACGCGATCCGTTTGAGGACGATCTGCGGCGACTCGCGGCTGATTCTGGAGGCGCTGGTACGCTAGAGGAGGGTAATCGAGACTTAGCTGTTCCAACACCTTTGCCTAGCGCTACATCAGTTGAGACCAGAGATGAGGCGCAAGGACAACGCCAATTTGATCCTGATGATGGCCGGAGTGTCTTCTCTGAGCTGCAACCGACTCCAGGTAGTCAAGTCACCGATCCCCTTGGTGGGGTAGTAATACGCGCTCCAAGAGCAGCTCAAATGGTAGTTACCCCGCAGCTTACACCGACTGGACGCAGTTGGGTTCGTGGACAAGCGCGTGGCTACACGATGTTGTACGCGATGCAGCCAGAGGCTAGGCCAGTAGTAGAGGCGAATATTCAGGCGCTACTGGGCTCGCGAGTTAGAGAGCCATACATTGGGGTGCTTATTGATGGTACATTCGGGAGGGATTTTTCATTTCTTAAAGATATCATCGCACGACTCTCAGAAGACGATAGGTCGCTCACGTTAGTGCTGTATCTCTCCAACGGGCCTACGATGCGTAAGTGGGAGGTGACGCCGATTGATCAACATATTTTCGCTCGGATTAGTCCTGAGGAGTTTAGGTTGCAGATCCGCAGAAATATGGCCCTGCGCGCAGAGTTTCTGGCTGTTGTGTTACAAGCCAAAGATGTCTTTGCCTATAATACCAATGCGGGTGCTGGGAATTCAAATGTTGCGATCGTCATGCTGGAGGATAATCTGGATGTTCTGGCATATCGCGCGCTACGAGAGATCGCAGCAGAGCAGTTGGGTACGATGGCTGGGTTTGTGCGCAATCCATGTCTGGGATGCGTTCCAGGCAACGACGATATAACTCTTGGAGACCCACGCGAGGAGCACGCTCTCGAACGCTTTGATATGCTTAAAACGGGAGATGGATACTCTCTTGATGGTGTAGGTTTTCGCTATCCTGATGGCGATGGAACTGGACCAACAACAGAGCAGCTCACAAACTACCTCAATGAATCTATGCGTCGGGGTTTGCGTTATTTCGGTCTGTGGCGTGAGGAGTGGCAGGGAGTAAGACAAGGTGTGCCGAACAAAAGGCCAGAAGAGCGCACGTATGTAGCTGCGTCTCAGGATCAACAGAGCTTTGAGATAACTATGCTGCGAACCGGATTAATCTCAGAGAGTGATGAGGAGAGTCAGGGCGAGAGCGCGCCTTCGCCCTGATCTTAAGCGGTAATTTATTCGGCTTATACGAATGGAGATTCAAAATATGACAAGGACAGAGAGGGATGCGGTAGTCACTGCGTTGCGCCAAGAGTTGGAGTCGTCGGTACCCGCATCGCGTTTTCCGCTTGATGCGGCAGCGAGCCGAATTCAGCACGGTGAGATCTCTGCAGAGCAGCCTTGCTTAGGCGATCTGCTCAATCTGTTTGAGGTAACCTCAGTGAGTGCTGCTGTGGCGATTAAGCGACTTGGTGGCAGGGGAGATGACCTATCAGGGATTCGTGATGCCTTGGTAGACCTTTGGGGTCGGGCAGAGGCGGCACGCAGCCTGTTGTTTGACGTGGATGCGGTTTGGACTGGAGCCGAGCACGATTTGCGCCAGAGTGATCTCTGGGAAACGGCTAGGCTACTAGCCCCAGATGCCATAGCGATAGCCATGCGACTATCTGAGCCAGTATCTCAATATGTTGAATTTGCTTCAAAAGTTATAAAGCAGGAAGTAGCTAACACTTAGATGTGGCTAGCCCTTGACCACTATCCTGATTGTGCTACCCTCTCCCAGCTCCCAAAAGTTTAAGCGGGGAGATATCGTAGAGTTAAGTAGTTATGAGTACCAAATTTCTTTCAACAGAAGCCGCTCGTGAAGGAGCGAAGTGGTGGGTTATAGATGCAGCGGGAGTTTCCGTTGGGCGTCTGGCTACCGAAGCAGCTAACCTGATCCGTGGTAAGCACAAGCCAACTTTCACTCCCAACTGTGACTGCGGCGACTTTGTTGTTGTTGTTAACGCTGAAAAGGTTGTCTTGACCGGCAGCAAGCCCAAGACCAAGGTGTATTATCACGTAACTGGGTACGTTGGAGGAATTAAAGGTGTTCCTGGTGAAGAGATGCTTGCTGATCACCCAGAGCGGGCTATCGAGCGCGCGGTAGCAGGGATGCTTCCAGAGGGGATCCTTGGACACAGACTAAATGGCAAGCTAAAGGTTTATCGCGGTAGTGACCACCCACATGTGGCACAGGGACCAGCACCGCGAGCGCTAACGAGCACTAAGAAGAACTAAAGAGATATTCTGCAAGGAGAGATGTAGACATGATTAAAGGTGGCGGTTTTCACGCAGTAGGACGTCGTAAGTCAGCAGTTGCTCGGGTGTATCTTCGTCCGGGTTCGGGTAAGTTTATGGTAAACGGCCTTGAGACGCGCGAGTATTTTGGGCGAATCAGCTTAGATTTAATCCTCAGGAGCCCACTTATAGCAACTGATATGGGCGAGAAGTATGACGTGCTTGCAAACGTTTCAGGCGGTGGCAAGAGTGGTCAGGCCGGGGCTCTTAAGATGGCGTTAGGACGTGTTCTTTGTCAGGTTGATGGAGCATTGCGACCAGCAGTTAAGGCGATCGGTGCACTTACTCGGGATTCAAGAGAGGTTGAGCGTAAGAAGTACGGACGTCACAAAGCTCGTAAACGTCCTCAGTTCTCGAAGCGCTAAGCGGGGTGGAGTTAATCCTAAATTCGGCAGTTGCGGGTCTGAAAATGGCGCATCTACTCAAAATCAC
>JBBALZ010000162.1:0-6010 GCA_040402735.1 Bdellovibrionota bacterium | reverse complement strand
TATCCCTATCAGGAATGCCAGTCCTTTCCAGTAGATAGCGGGAGAATTGCTAAGCTCTACAACGCGGCTACTTCGCTCGCCTAGCGCACGACCCCACACGCAATCCGCGCTCCACCACCGCCGAGAGGCGCTGGCTCGTCAGCGTAGTTATCGCCGCCAGCGTGAATCATCACACTCCGGTTACGAATGTCTTGCACTGTGACCCCTCTTAACACCATAGGCTTTGTTGCACTTCCATCCGCTGATACATCAAGCTTAGGTAGATCGCCTTTGTGCCCACCTCCGTGCGGGCCAGCGTGCTTGCCAGCGTGTGCTGGATCGTAGTGCGGTCCCGCAGCAAGCGCAGCCACCATCGCCCCATCCTTCTCCTTAGGGCCACAATCTGGATTCTCGTGGATATGAAAACCGCGCTCTCCCGCGGGAAGTCCCGTTAACTTAGGCGCAATAGAGAGTCCAGCAGGAGTGTCGGTAAATGTGATCGTGCCTATCGCTGCACCGATCCCGTGAGGAGTTACAAGATTCACAGTAGCTATTCCTGTTTCACCTGCATAGACCGGCAAAGCAACCCCCAGCGTCATACCGATAAGCCCAAGAACCGCTATCCTACTCTTCCTCTCTACCTTCATAGAATTATCTCCGTAGTGAATTAACGAATTTGCAACTACCCCTGGCTGACGAGCGAACGCAAAACATACGGTAAGATCCCACCGTGCTTAAAGTACTCTACCTCAATTGATGTATCGACCCTAAGCTTTACCGTAATCTCTTTAGTAGCACCTCCCGCTTGCGTAACTACCAGTGTGACATCCTGGCCCGGTGTGATGCCATGTTCGGTGCCACGTATCTCAAACTCTTCTGCGCCAGTTAATCCGTGACTCACAGCTGATTCCCCACTCTTAAATTGGCACGGAAGCACTCCCATACCGATCAGATTACTACGGTGAATACGCTCGAAGCTCTCTGCTACCACGATTTTGACACCGAGTAACATAGTTCCCTTAGCCGCCCAGTCGCGTGAGCTTCCGGTCCCATACTCCTGACCGGCGAAAACAATCAGAGGCGTCTTGCTCTGCGCATACTTTACAGCAGCATCGTAAATCGACAACTTCTCGCCACTTGGTTGGTGGATCGTAACGCCTCCTTCAACTCCTGGAACCATCAGATTTTTAATCCGCACATTGGCAAAAGTTCCGCGAACCATTACATCGTGAGAACCACGTCGCGCGCCGTAGCTGTTGAAATCCTCGAACGCTACCCCGCGCCCAAGCAGATAGCTACCAGCTGGTGAATCCTTCTTGATAGCTCCAGCTGGGCTGATGTGGTCCGTAGTGACCGAATCACCAAAGATAGCCAAGGCACGCGCACCACGGATCGCTACCTGCTTCGGTGGTGTTAGCGAAAAGCCCTCAAAGTATGGCGGCTGCTGAATATATGTCGAGCTCGTATCCCACTCGTAGACCACTCCGGCACTCGCGGGAACTTTATCCCACAACGGATTCTCTGCGGTAACATTACTGTAGAGCTTGCGATACATAGCTGCGTCGAATGCCTGTGGTATAAGAGCTAAGACCTCATCTGTGCTAGGCCAGATCTCGCTTAGCATCACCGGATTATCACTCGAATCTACTCCGATAGGTTCGTGATCAAAATCGATCCGCACCGTACCAGCCAAGGCATAGGCAACAACCAGCGGCGGGCTCATTAAAAAGTTAGCTTTGATGTTCTGATGTACTCGCGCCTCAAAGTTACGGTTACCAGAGAGTACCGCCGCTCCAACTAAATCGTTCTTGGCAATACACTCCTCAACGTGCGCATCGAGCGGCCCGGAATTGCCGATACACGTAGTGCAGCCGTACCCAACCACTTGAAAGCCAAGTGTATCGAGGTATCTCTGAAGTCCAGTCTTTGTCAGGTACTCAGTGACCGCACGCGATCCTGGGGCGAGCGATGTTTTTACAAAGGGTTTTACCCTAAGGCCTCGCTCCACCGCTTTCTTTGCTAACAATCCAGCGGCCAGCATAACGCTGGGATTTGAGGTGTTAGTACAAGATGTGATCGCGGCGATGAAAACCTCTCCGTGATGCACACTCACATCAAGCGATGCGCCACCAGCACTAGCAGCGTCACTACCAACTCCAGCCTTTGGAACCGAAACTGTAAATCTCTTTGTAAGATCTTCACTGGCTTTGCCGTAGCCACCATCAGCTACCGGCTTTGACAGCAATTCAGCAAAGGTCTTGTTGACTACATCGAGCTCTATCTTATCCTGCGGCCGCTTTGGGCCAGCGATGTTCGGTTTGACGCTCGCCAGATCGAGATTTAACACCTCTGAATACTCGCACTCACCTTCTTTGGGAATCCCGAACATACCTTGCGCCTGGTAATAGTTGCGAAATGTATCAACGTGCTCTTGCGAGCGGCCAGTAGCGAGTAAATAGTCACAGGTGCGCTCATCGACTGGAAAGAACCCCATAGTCGCGCCGTACTCAGGGGCCATATTGGCTATCGTTGCTCGATCAGTCACTGGAATCGAGCGCGCGCCCTCACCAAAGAACTCAACAAACTTACCAACTACTTTAGCTTTCCGCAGAACATTTGTTACGTGCAGGACGAGGTCTGTTGCTGTCACGCCCGGCGCGAGTTTGCCGTGCATATTAAAGCCAACGACATCGGGGGTGAGAAAATACACAGGCTGTCCGAGCATGGCAGCCTCAGCTTCTATGCCGCCAACTCCCCACCCCACAACACCGAGTCCGTTAATCATCGTTGTATGTGAGTCGGTGCCAACGAGCGTATCTGGGAAGTAGACACCATCGCGCTGCAACACTCCCTGCGCCAGGTACTCCAAGTTGACCTGGTGACAGATACCGAATCCCGGAGGCACAACGCTAAAGGAGGTAAAAGCCTGCTTACACCACTTCAAGAACTGATACCGTGAATGATTGCGCTCAAATTCCGTCTCCATGTTTAATTGAAGAGCGTTGCTGCGATTAGAGTAATCAACCTGTACTGAGTGATCGATTACTAAATCTACTGGAACCAGTGGCTCTATGATCTGCGGGTCCTTTCCGAGCTGCTTAACTGCAGCGCGCATCGCGGCGAGATCAACACCGAGCGGCACTCCGGTAAAATCCTGGAGCAGCACCCTAGCAACTACAAACGGGATCTCCGCAGTCCGCTCTGCCTTCGCCTTCCACGCGGCAAGCTCACGTATGTTGCGCTCTTCGACCTTCTGGCCATCACAGTTACGAAGCACAGACTCAAGAACTATACGGATCGACACGGGTAACTTTGAGATCGCGCCGAGGCCAGCCTTCTCAAGAGCCGGAAGCGAATAGAAAGCAGCTTTCTTTCCATTTCCTGTGGTAAATTCAGAGAGAGATGAAAATAGATTGTGACTCATATCAGATAGTTCCTTGGATTACCGAGGGCAGCGCGTGCCAATCCTTTTCTACACGGGGAGAGGCGTATGCGCAATAAACAGTGTATACAAACCTAGATGGATACTAACCAGATACTCTTCCTGATCGCTGTTCTTAACCTAGTCGGGGATCTATTCAATATTTTTAGGTTTAGACGCCAAATCCCACGCTGGATACCAGCAGCCAATGTTGTGGCCCTGGTACTCTGCGTTGCTGCGCGCATCTGGCTTGCTCCGCACTCAGGGGCGGTCTCGCTTGCTGTTCTCGCTGTATATATCGCCATGATTAAGCTTAAGAGTCGTTCAGGTCGGGTCCAAAGGGCATTATCAGATACACCGTGCACCAAGGCACTGATCCTGATAACCATCGCCACCTTCGGCTATCAGCTCTATTTAGGTGCAGGAGAAGATCCAGTGATGATGGTCGCAGCAGGAGCGATGTTTAGCCCGCTCTTTGAAGCTGGTCAGTGGTGGCGGCTGTTTTCGGCTCAATTTCTGCACTGGGGAGTTGCTCATGTTGCGCTTAACATGATCGGGCTCTGGTTTTTAGGGCCCTTAGTCGAGCGCACCATAGGCGCGCTTAGGTTTTTGGTGGCATACCTGCTTTGTGGAGCTGGTGGAATGCTGTTAGCTTGGGCCTGTGCGACCTTTGGGCCTGATCCGGGAGCAATTATCCTTCTCGGCGCATCTGCAAGTGTGTTGGGGCTCGTAGGACTTCAAGTAACGATCGCCAGACGGAGCTACCGCACCTCTGGAAGCCTAGCAGCCAAAGCGCAGCTTTCAGCGATGATTCAGATTCTGGTGCTACAGGTCATATTTGACTGGATGGTACCGCAGGTAAGCTCAACAGCGCACTTAGGTGGGGCTTTTATCGGCCTGCTGCTGGGATTTGTGCTGCTGCGGTGAGGGTACGTTAGAGATTTACTGCTTTTAGCTAAACCGTAACCAGGATTAAGGAATTGTACCTACTCACTAAAAAGAGCACCCCCGACTTTGGGGGTAGCAAGAAAAGATATCCGCCAAAATCAGCCCATTTAGCGACGAAATTGCAGCGACGAACTTAAAATTCGGGGAGTAGTTACAAGAAATTTATTTTGCTAGCTCTTCAAAATGTGGCATAACTCGTCCGACGCCCAATAATGGGAGGTCAGCCATCTGCGGCGCTAGACGCTTGCAGTAGGGAGTACCAACTGTCGCTCGAGCTCTAGTCGAGCGACCAACAGGAGATAAAATGGATATAGCTAACTTACTAGTTCAAGTCGTTGCAGGTGCCGTTGGTGGTAACGTTGCTGGCTCAAAGATGAAGAACGCCAACTTGGGCACCCTTGGGAACTCGATTGCCGGAATCCTTGGTGGCGGCTTAGGCGGTCAGATCCTTTCAGCGCTTGGAGCATCAGGGCTCGCAGCCAATGCTGGAACTGGCCTGAATCTAGAGGCTATCGTTGCTGATCTCGCAGGTGGTGGAGTTGGAGGAGCGATAATTATCGCTATCATCGGCGCTATTAAAAAGTCGATGGCTGGTCAAGCTAAAGGGGCGTAGGACCCTAAGCTGCGATCTTTGCGAAACGATCACGTAAATCGTTGTTCTTGCTTTTGTCATAGTTTTACTTTGAAAAAGAGGAGCTCCCTGGATGTCGGTAAACGATCCGCACTCTAGGCATGATCCTATTAGGTCTAAGCGGCCCACGAGAACAACTTATCCTGACTTAGTCAACAAACTAGACTAAGCTAGACCTATGAAAAAGGTAAGTACGCACTACGCAAAAACCCATCTATCTGAATTGATTGATCAAGCGCTTGCGGGAGAGGAGATCGTTATAGCTCGGTATGACAAGCCAATGGTCAAACTCGTAGTGATTCCTTCGGCGATGACTAAGAGAGTGTTCGGTCAGGATGCGGGGTCGTGGCACATACCGGAGGATTTCAACAAGCCGATGACGGAGGAAGAGCTTGCGGCGTGGAGTGCAGAGTCGGCGTGAGATACCTTCTCGACACATGCGCCTGGCTCTGGCTACAACATGAGCCATCCCGCTTTGACCCCGATGTTTTAGAACTACTTCAGGAGCCGAACAACGAGATCTGCCTCTCAGTTGCTAGCGTCTGGGAGATAGCTCTCAAAGCATCAGCGGGGAATCTTCGTATCCCTGTCCCGCTTGCGGAGCTCTCCTCATTTCTTGCCAGCCGACTCGATGAGCAGAGGATTGCTATTCTTGCGATAACGATGCCGCACGCAGTCCGGGCGCCCCTCCTTCCCGCCCACCATAAAGATATATTCGACCGGATAATTATAGCTCAAGCTGAAATTGAATCAGCAACGATTATCACAAACGACACCGTCTTTGAGAGCTACTCGGTTTCTGTGGTTAGAGTGCGCGGGTCGCAGAGGGTAGACGGAAACGTTCGGGGGCGCTGAGTAATCAAAACTCCTGCCGGGTATCATCGGGAGCGGCGATGATTTGTCGCCGTGGGATCTTCTGCCGTTGATTCCGATTATAACGATCCGGTTGGTGCCAAAAGTGAGGATTATGAAAATGGGTAACACTTTAGCAGTTTGCCGAAGCCCCCATGAAACCTCGCCCTTCTACGTGA
>JBBALZ010000161.1:0-6070 GCA_040402735.1 Bdellovibrionota bacterium | reverse complement strand
TGATTTCGAGTAGATGCGCCATTTTCAGACCCGCAACTGCCGAATTTAGGATTATGGGCGATTGTTCAGTTGTGGGTAGCCTTTTGCATAACCGTTTACGTAGAATGGGGGTAACTCATGGGCGCTTGCGGCCGCTGCTAAAGTGTTATGGTTGTGGTTATAGTGAGGGTATGTCGATACAGGATATAGCTGGTCAGTTTTCGCTAAACCTAATAGTCATGTTCGGTTCGCGTGCGCGCGGCCAGAGTACTGCAAATAGTGACACAGACATCGCCGTAAGAAGCACTAGGGGGCTGAGCCGCGAGGATGAGTTGCAGATAGCGACTGCTCTCGATAGGCTCTTTCCCAATGTTGATCTATGCGATATCCGCAAGGCGAGCCCCCTACTCTTGGGAGCAATTGGGCAGGATGCGAAGCTACTATATCAGCAGCATGAATCTCTTTTTGAGGAATTTAAGATCTTTGCGTGGAATCAGTACATGGATTTTAAGCCACAGCTTGATCTGATTCGCGAGAGAAATAGAGCTCATATCGATGCGTTTGATGAGGAATCGGAATGAATCCAGTAAAGATAGACGTAATCGAGAGAAAAAAGACTACGGTCTTAGCAGAGCTAAAGATCCTGGCTGAGATACAACGTCGTCACCATGCAGGCCAGAGGGATGAGATTCTTGAACACGCCCTCTTACATGCCATGCAGAACTGTATCGCGGCAGTTATAGACATAGCGCAGCACATCGTAGCCGAAAAAATGTCATCTCCTCCCCAATCATACAGTGAAGCAATAGCCAGTCTTGGAGTGCTTGGTGTGCTTGAGCAACCGTTTGCCGATGAGTTTGCGCGAGTTGCCAAGCTACGGAATGTACTTGTGCACCTGTATGATAATGTTGATCACAATTTTCTCTTCTCGCTGGTGCCTAATCTTATTCGGGATGCCAGGAAATTTATTAAGCAGATATCAGAGTATAGGTGGTAGGGATCTGAGCGTAAATATTGTAACCTCAGCTGGACAATTAACCCTAAAAGGCAACCCAACAACTCCCAAGCCGCGCGATGTATAGACCTGCTTATCGCCAACTCTGCACATACCGCTTACGAATCGCTGGTCAACTACCTGAGCGGCTACTGGGCCCAAAAGCGGAAGCACTACCTGGCCGCCATGGGTGTGTCCACATATTGCAAGGCTAAATTCAATCTCGGGTCGCTTGAGTATAGCCGGAATATAATCTGGGTTGTGGCTTAAAATGATTCGTTTTGAAACGCCATCGCGAAGTTGTCGTGTTGGCGGAGCCGATGGAACTCCAGTTAGATAGTCATCAACACCAAAGATGACGAGCTGTTCACTCCCACGACTGAGGGTGTGTTCCTCATTAAGAAGGACTTTAATCGTCGGAAAATTTCGCATCACCGCTATAAAATCCGGAAATGAGTTCCAGTGATCGTGATTGCCAACAACGGCCAGGATTCCATCAGGACAGAGAAACCGCGAAGCGTGCTCTGCGAATGACTGGTAAATTTTTGGTATCGCTTCGCGTTTCTTTAAGTTAGCAAAGCGCTGATTGCGAATCAGGCCAGCGGCATCCCAGAGCGATGTTTCATGCACCAGGATGTAGTCGCCGCCCAGGAGGAGTAGATCCACTCGGCTCGCATGAAGTGCAGCTAAAGCTCGTTCAAGCCAAAGTTCCGGAACCCATGTGCCGATGTGAATGTCGGTGATGAAGCCGATCCGATAATCGCTGAATGCAGGGGGAAGTCCGGGAATACTAACTGTTACCTCTTCGAGGATAAATTCAGAGGTGTACAAATCGTGCTGCAGATCGTAAGCTGATAATCCAGCGCCAACGGCAGCGCCTCCAACGAGTGCTGTTTTTAAGAATTGGCGACGCGAGAGCATTTGCTAGCCCAGTACGTTTCGGTTATCGCGAGCGCATACGCCGTGCCTGACGCGCTCGATGACTTCGAACAGCCAGTGCCCAGCCACCGGTTGCGATCCATGCGTTCATCGCCTCGATATCTGGATGCTTGGCCTCAAGCTGTCGGAATTGCCGGCCGTGCCACTGCCGCTTACCAGACTGTGAGAGGTGTACCCCCTCACCGATCACAGCATGGCACATCTCATGGTACAGCACGGGAGCGATCCAGCGCGATGCAGCTGGTTCGAACAGCTCCTGTGCTACAATGATCCTTCGGCGCCGGATATTACACGATGCTAGGACTCTCTTCTGTGGTCGTGAGCTCCAAGTAACGATGTAATCATCAACATCAAGACGATCCGGAAAGAACTCCTGTCGCAGATTGCGCCACACGGTCAGCAGGAATTCGTCACTAGAGCCAGATTTTTTTCTGGTTTTTAATCGACTCTCTACATCACTAGTGCTTAAACAAATCTTTGTGTCCCGTCCTATGCAGGCCTCTGTAGAGAGCGGAGCATGGACAAATCGTTTGTTTTGCTCCTGCTCCAATGATCCCTCAGCTCCCTGAGCTAGTGTTGCTCCAGACTTGGTAAAAATTAGCTCTAGTTGTCGCAGAATATTTAACACCGTACAGCTCTCTTACAGGTCGTCGCCCTTAAAATCAACGAGAAAAATACCACCGACGAAGTCAGCGACTTCATCGAGACACAATCCGCCGTATCCGCCGATTAAAAATATATCCAGGCCTAGTCCAAGCTCGGCATCGCAGATGTCTCGGTCCGCGGATTGCTTAAATGCTGGGCTGATTCCGATCTCGTTCGATGTTTCAACAACAACTGGAAATTGCCTTCCAAAATCACCAACTCGTAGTGAAACGGGAAGCATCTGCCGATATCCACCCTGGGCGTACTTGGTTACACGCACTACTCCGCCAACCGAAGCGCCAACTCCAACATCAACTCGAAATACATCTATCAGATCAAGGATTCTGTTGGGTATGTACAGTAGAACCTCGGCCCACCATGGGCTCCCATCATTGGTCTGCACGGACTCTAGATCTCGCCACGCTTCCTTTGGACTCACCGGAACGAGATCGAGTGAAGTAGGCGCTAACTCATATTCTTGTGCCGATGCGCAGCGAGTAGGAGCTGCTGTAAAGAGCACAAAGGTAGCTGTACTCGTTAATGCTATAATCAGAAAATTGATCGTACGCAGCGCTGTCATGGTGTGACGATAGCACCTGCTACGCCGTGCCGTAAGGGGAATTTGTAACTACTCACCTGACTTTTAGGTCGTCGCTGCAATTTTGTCGCTAAATGAGCTAATTTTGGAGGATCTTTTTTCTTGCCACCCCCTAGTCGGGGGTGCCTTTTTTTGGTGAGTAGTTATTATCTCCTCCCCGCTTTGCTCCGCAAAGCCGCCCCTTAATAGGGGCTAACGTGATTGAGGCAGAATTTGCTGAGTAGTTACGGGAATTTTACTGCCAGGACTACGCCCTCAATATCCCAATCAATTCACTGTGGTAGGTCTGCGGAAACATATCTAAAACCTTTACGCTCTCCAGGGTATATCCACGCTCCTGTAAAACCTGCACATCGCGGGCAAAGGTCGGTGGATAGCAGCTCACATACAAAAGAAAAGGACTCGAGCTTGGTTCCAGGCGTTTGCATACCTCAAGCGCCCCACCTCGGGGCGGATCGAGCACCACTGTAGGTTCTGTAGCATTGGTCTCAACCCATTTTTCACAGCTCTTGGTATAAAAGGTCAAACGATCAGAAACCCCCGCCTCACACGCGCGATACTCTCCGAAGGTAACCAGGTGCGGATCCACTTCTACAGCAACAACACGCTTTCCGGCTAGTGCCAGGGGTATAGAGATATTGCCGGCACCGGCGTAAAGATCCGTGACACTCGGTGAGGTTACATGCTCAATCAGGTAATTGAGCATGACTTCGTTAGCTAGTTTGTTGTTCTGAGAAAAGTGGCCAACTGGTGGTGCGTCCGGCGCAAGCTCCGCTGCTCGAAAGATCGGCTTGTGTCGATAGTTGACCTGCAACGTTGGATGCTTTGAGCAGATGAGCTGAAAGGCTGGCTTGGGCTTTAGTGAGTTTAGGGCGGAGTCGTTCTTGGGATGAACCTCAAAGGCGACAAATATTACCCCGTCGTGGTCCTCAAGGGTGACTGTCTCTATCTCGGGCGCACACTCTTTCACGAGCGCTAGGTTCTCAGCGAGCCAGGCGTTTATAGTTGGTGTTGATATCGGACAGTGGTTAAGCTCAACTATGCTCCGACCGTGCTTACGATAGAGCCCGAACTCGCGCTTTTTGTTGATATGAAACGACATTCGCCGACGATACTCGAATCCAGGGAGATCCGGCCCCAAGATAGTCACGCCATCCTGCGCTTCAATACCACCGTGAACACGGAGGAGGTCCTCGACCATGTTAGCCTTTAGCGCACGCTGGGTATTGAGTGCGATATGTTGAAGATCGCATCCTCCGCATTGGTCGAATACCGGACATCGAGCTTTTATGCGCTCAGGTGACGGCGTAACTACCGCTGTTGTATCAGCGTTCACAAAACTCTTTTTAGAGAAGGTTATTAGCGCCTGCACCGTTTCTCCAGGGATCGCCCCAGTCACGAAAGCTTTCTTGCCTTTCAGGTTCTCTGGTGTCGCAATCGTGCCTACGCACGTTCCGCCCGTTGCTAGAGCAGATAAGTGTACGGTGATTTCTTGGCCGACATCGGCTGGGGGTTTACGCATAGACCGGTAGGTTACCGGGGTATGGGGGAGTTGTCACCTATCCGCTGGTTTAAAACCGGCGAAAAGAGGCGACGAAAATTCCCTTCGACTTCGGAGCAGAGGCTGCCAATCGGGCGTTCAAGAAACGAAGCGAGCCCTTGGTATACCGCGACGATGTTGGCCGGGTGGTTCAGCCGTAGTGCATCGGCGGCTGTGCTTAGGTGATAACGGTCTAACTCTTCGGGGAGATTTTGATCAGGAGCATCGGTTTCGATCAGTAGTCGATCAGGTGGCACTTTGTTGAACACCGAGAGCTTCATCTCTCTACCTGGCTTGAGGAAAAACCCTGGAAATGAAAAATACCCTCCAAGCTCCGCAAAGCTTGGAATCATCTCCGCTGGCCCGCCGTAAGAATGCAGCATAAAGCCGCAATCTGGGCGGGCTGAAGACCTCAGGATTTCAAGGAGTCTTCCCCAGCGCCTCAAACCGTGGATAGAGATCGGCAGATTACGCTCGGCAGCTATCGCAAGCTGCTCGATAAAGATCTCTTCTTGGAGTTCGCGATTAAACTCCTTACGCCATCCGTCGATGCCGACCTCGCCTATGCCTGATGGGATCTGGTCTAGAAATGAACACAGCATCTCCTTCCAGTTACTAGGAAGGTCGTCTATGTACCACGGATGTACGCCGAAGTTTGGGACGATCCAGGGATATCTTTTAGCCAGTTCAGCGACGATGGGCCAGTCTGCAGGAGTTGCGCCGTTTACGGCTGATAGCACCACTCCTATCTGTTGGCAGGAGGTGCAGAGAGCGTCTCTATCTGGGGCAAAACGCTCGTCCTGAATGTGGTTGTGAGCGTCGACGAAACCCATCTTATGTCGCAGTTAGTTTTGAGGAGGTAGGCAGGCATTCTCTCTGCGCTGCGTAGTGGGCAATAAATGCTAGTGTGCTTGAGAGTGCTCTCTTGCGAGTTATGCTAAGTAAGCCGTCCAGCCCCAGCTTGTCAGCTAGACTGCTCCCGATAGCCAGTATCTCACGCGCCGATCTGTAGCTGTATAGATCACATACAAAAGAAGCCATGCCGTTTACCAAGCTTGATTCACTGTGGGCACTGAAACAACACAGGCCACTGCTATCTTGTGCCTTTAGCCACAAACCAGAGAGACACCCTGGCACCTTGCCAGACGGTACGAGGTCATCAACGGAGAGAGGTGGATGTAACGGAGCGCGTTCCATCAGCCAAGATAGTTTATCTTCGGCAGTGGGCAGCGCCAGAAGCTCCTCTGCTAGATCTAGATGTGGTGTCTCTGCGAGACAAGCTGCATTCGAGTCCATTTTGGGTATTAGTAACTACTCAGTAAATTCTGCCGCAATAACGTTAGCCCCTATTAAGGGGCGGCTTTGCGGAGCAAAG
>JBBALZ010000160.1:0-6245 GCA_040402735.1 Bdellovibrionota bacterium | reverse complement strand
AACAAAAGTTGCTCGAAGAGACTAAAATAGTTGGGGTGTACCAGAGAAAGGAGGACTAAAATAGTTGGGGTGTACCAGAGAAAGGGGGGACTAAAATAGTTGGGGTGTACCAGAGAAAGGGCCAGAGAAAGGGGGGACTAAAATAGTTGGGGTGTACCAGAGAAAGGGGACCAGAGAAAGGGACCAGAGAAAGGGGCCAGAGAAAGAGGGGCACAGACTAAGTGCCATTTCCATCAGAGGCAAAACTCTACTGCCGATCACCCTCATCCCAATGAAAAGTAATTTTCTGGTTACGCACGATGAAGATCGATTGGAATTGAGGTGAAGATCCTCCAGGCGTAAAAGAGAAAGTTTGAGTTAGTCCTTCGATTCCGTGTGTGCTGGCAAGACAATCCCTAATTTTTCCAGAGACAGCTCCGACCTTTTCCATACATCCGGTGATGAGATGTATTCCGTCGTAAGCTACTGCTACGAACCAGGGCAATGTCATCGGGCGACCAAACTTTTTTTCGTATGCCACCGCTAGCTTTGAAATGCCTGGGCCCGAAGGATCCTTCATTAAACTAATAAATATCCCCTCAAAAGCCAAAGGCGCCTGACGTATATGCTCGTCGGCAACAACATCCGAAGTTACAATCGCCGACTTGATTCGTGTCTGTCGTAGTTGAGAGTAAAACGGTACCAAATTATCCGTAACGGGTGCGTATACAACGTCTGGTCCTAAATTGGAGACCTTTGCAAAAGCTGACCGAAAATCTCGCTCTTGAGGATCAAACGAAAACGACTGAAGAACCTTACCGCCGAGCTTCCTGAATTCACCTATGAAGTAATCTGTAATTAATAATGACCAGGGATCGCTAGTAGAGATCGTCACCGCTGTTTTTGCCCCTAGCCTACGATATGCAAAGCGAGCGCTGGTCTCTCCATTACTGGGCGTCCACGGACCGATAGCGAAAAGGTTCTCACCCATCGATTCGATATCAGGACTCGAATCCCAAAGGTGAACCACAGGAATACCTCGCTTCTGAAAGGCGTTGGCACCAGTAGCCAACTCGGGATACGAGGTGCTGATGGCTGCTATGATTTGGTCTTCGCTGATCAACTTTCGTGCGGCAGTAAGTGCCTGCATGGGTAAGTTAGCCGTATCCTCTGCTCTAAATTCAACAGGCCGACCCGCTATGCCTCCGCGCTGATTGACCTCGTCTACAGCTAGCTGTGCTCCCTCCAAGAAGGCGTTGCCCTGCATGGCATACTGCCCGGTAATGACGATGAGACCACCAATCTTAATTGGGAGCTGGTCTGCGTGCGCTTGGTATGACGCAGCAAACGTTGCGATTAGAATCACTAAAGGGAAAACTAACACTAACTATTCACCCAGATAACGCATCCCGATTACGGGATGATAAAAAGAAAGGTTTAGCAATTATCCTAAATTCGGCAGTTAAGGAGGATGAAAATGGTGCAGATACTCGAAAGCACAAAGGATTTTGATATTTGTGGAGGCGCAGCCCTGGCACCGTCAGGGTGAGCACCGCAAATTCAAAAGCCGCAGTGATTTCGAGTAGATGCGCCATTTTCAGACCCGCAACTGCCGAATTTAGGATTATACCACTTTTGGGCAAGTATTCCGGCCAACGACTTTATACAGCAGTGAACCATTTCCGTAAAATCTACAGATTCTGCGCCTTGTGACGCAGGTAGTGATCCATGATCACCAGGGCTGCCATGGCGTCAACAATCGGCACGGCACGTGGCAGGACACACGGGTCATGACGACCTGATGCAGCTAAAGTTGTGGGTGTTCCAGATGCCGTAACGGTGTCCTGTTGCTTTGAGATAGTTGCAACGGGCTTAAATGCAACGCGAAATGTGATCGATTCACCTGTAGAGATACCACCCAACACGCCACCTGCGTGATTGGTGCGAGTGCGAGTCGCTCCACTTTTATCAAGCACAAATGGATCGTTATGTTGACTACCTCTTAGATGAGCCGAGGCGAATCCAGAACCGATATCGAAGCCCTTAGCTGCGTTGATACTTAACATGGCTTTGCCCAAGTCAGCGTGCAGCTTATCGAAGACCGGCTCGCCTAGTCCACGAGGAACTCCCGTGATAACTCCGCGTATTACACCGCCGATCGAATCCCCTTGACTCTGTACCTGTTTAATTAGCTCGATCATCTGAGCGGCTGTCGTGGCATCAGGACACCGAGCGATATTGCTTTCAATCGCCTCCAGTTTAACATCCTCAGGGGCAATCGAGGACTTTATCTCGCCAACTTGCTCTACATAGCTTAGAACTTGCACACCTAAGTGCTCGCGTAGGTATTTCTGAGCGATAGCTCCAGATGCTACCCGTGCGAGTGTCTCTCGAGCCGACGCCCTACCGCTGCCCCGCCAATCTCGGCGACCATACTTAGCTAGATAGGTAAAGTCGGCATGAGATGGCCGCAAGATATCTCGCATGTGATGATAATCTTCAGATCGAACGTCTTTATTGTTTGCTATCAGCAGAATAGGCGTCCCTGTTGTATGCCCCTCGAATACGCCGCTTTGGATCGAGATCGTATCCTCTTCCTTGCGCGGGGTGGTTATGTCGCTTTGGCCAGGTTTTCTTCGGTCGAGTTGAGTCTGAATATCAGTTGGGGATAGGGGTAATCCCGGCGGACAGCCATCGACTACCACTCCTACAGCGCCGCCATGAGATTCTCCAAAAGTTGATATTCGAAAAAGTTCACCAAATGAGTTGCCAGCCATATCAGAGGACTTCTCCTATATCTTTAGCTATGCGTCGAGCGGGCTAGCCGAGAGCTTGCAAGATCGAGTCTAGTTTGTCTAGCGGAATCTGCCCAGGAGCGGAGCGTTGTCCTACTTCAATTGGAGCAAATGAAACCTCGTTGCCCCACTGTGATCCGAATACACGGGTAATAGTTCCATGTTTTCCCATTCCGAGCACTATGCAGCGTCGCCCAGCTTCACGAAGGTCGATCAGCAGAGAAAGAAGCCGCAGCGCATCCCGTTGTATCGTACAGAAGGTTGAGATCTTGGTTATGTGGGCACCCCAACCGGCGACCCGCGAAGTAATCGACCGTAACTCGGTATCTGAGGGTGTCAGCTGGTAGTTGTGGTAGGATAGGATAGTTTTAAGAGATATTCGTTCTGACTGTAGCTCAGTAATCTCTTCAACCTGAGAGGAGATGTCGAGGTCAACGAGCACCTGTTTGCGAGATAGAGATCTAAGAATATCAAAGCGCATATCTGCTGATATCTTAGTTGGGTCGAAGTTTTGGCGGCGCGATACTATGATCAGACGGTGTGGATATAAGCCCACAAGTGAGGATGCAAATCCTACGTCGATATCTGTCACGTAATCGATCCACACCTCAAAAAAGCGGTAGCGTTCAAGATTCTGCTTAATCGTGGCCTGAACCTCGCTTTTCGTCCGTTTGATGATGGGAAGACAGTACCTATTGTCTACTCGAGCAGTGCGCATATTATTTAATCGTTACATCTAAATGCTGGGACCGACATTATAGCGCACTTGATGTTTTAGGTCACGTTACTATCGTTACTGTTACCTGCATATTTTGTCTCAATATCGCTCTATCAGACTCCTCATCACTGACCGCGGAGCGGCTTGGCCTGTGTGCAGCTCAAACTGCGCGGCTCCCTGTTCGAGGAACATCTCACGCCCCATTATTACGGTACAACCAACTGATTGCGCGTGGCTTAAGAGGGCGGTTTCTCGCGGCGCATAAATCGTTTCAAAAACAACCTGGTGGCTCGCCAGTTGATGCGCTTCCAGGGGCGCTTGGCCCTCAAGAACTCCCATCCCAAGGGCCGTAGTATTTATGATGACGTCGAAGCTTTTGAGATCGAGGGATTGGGTCAATTCAGCGTAAGAGGCGTTAAAGACACTTGCGATCTGCTGTGCTTTTGCGGCGGTGCGATTGAAAATAGTAACGTGAGCTCTCGCGTTTGTGCAGGCGTAAGCCGCAGCCTGAGCGGCTCCTCCAGCTCCTAGGATACCAACGCGCTTCTTCTCGAGGTCGAGACGTTCGTTAAGAGGCCGAATGATGCCGAGCCAGTCGGTGTTATAACCTTTAAGGTGCCCATTACAGTTAACTACTGTGTTTACAGCACCGATTGCTTGAGCGACCGGGTCCAACTCATCAAGTAGGTGACACAGCGAAACTTTGTGGGGCATAGTGACTGAGAGGCCACGAACCGAGAGCGCCCGAACGCCTCGAATGGCACTTGGGAGGTCGTCTTCGCGCACTTGGCAGGCTGCCATAACAAAGTCTATCCCCAACGACTCATACGCTGCATTGTGCATACGTGGCGATAGGCTGTGAGACACAGGGTCTCCTATAATCAGACAGAGAGCTGTTGTGCTTGAGATAGATTGAGGTGTCATTGGCGGAATTCCAAAAGCTGAAGGATCTCAGAGCACAGCGCAATTTTAGTTTTGCCATCCGTGGCAACGATTAAATCTGCGTAGCCGCGATACACCGGGAGCCGCTCGTGATAGAGTTTCTGAGCTACCACTGTGTCTCCAAGGAGGGGGCGCGATGATCGGTCAGGAACACGACGTAGCACCTCTTCGAAGCTCGTCTCCAAGAACACCACTACGCCACCATTGCACATGAGGTGCTCCATGTTTGTTGCCCGTCCGATTACTCCACCTCCGGCGGCGATTACAATTGAGGATGCATCGCGAAAGGATGCGGCCACCTGCGCCTCAAGCTCCCTGAAGTGAGTCTCGTTAAACCTGCTGAATATCTCTTCAATTGAAGCGCACCCCGACCGGGCGATGATCTCAGAATCTGCATCGACAGCAGTGAAGCCGAGGCGCTCGGCGAGTAGTGGCGCTAGGGAGCTCTTGCCCGAGCCCATAAAGCCGATCAGGGTCAGTTTTTTTAGCTGCATGGCGACTATGCTAGACAAAGTTTGGACATAAGTGAAGCGACAGAGCGATAAAGCCACACTTGTGGTAACCTACCCATGCCTACATCTCACTCGGCCGGAAGTCGGGCGGGTCAGTTTTTCACCACTCAGTTAGTGCTTACTTTGCCGTGTGCATGGTATCCTCGCATATCATGAAGATTATTTTTTGGGATTGGAATGGGACCCTGGTCAATGACGCGCCGGCGTTATGGCAGTCCTTCAATGATATGGTACAAGGTCGAGGGGGAAGCCCGGTATCATTTGAGCGTTACCGCGAGATGTATCGTCATCCGATTCGCGACATGTATGAGGAGGTCGGGATCGACCTTGTTCAGCATCCATTCGAAGCAATCGCAGCAGAGTGGCACGACAGGTATGACTTTTTGTCGCGCTCGCTTGAACTCCATCACGATGTTGTAGACACGCTAATAGCGCTTCAACGTGATGGTAGGCGCCAGATGGTGTTGTCAGCGCTTCCACATGATTTTCTGCTGACCCAAGTTGAGCGGTTCGGCATAGGGCAGTATTTTGAGCACGTGAGGGGCATCCCCGATCAGTTGGCCCACAGTAAAGTTGGGCCCGCCCGGGTGCTCGCCTCCGATTTGGGGGCGAGCGGCGAGAATATCACAGTGATTGGAGACTCCTCACACGATGCAGAAGTCGCTCGAGAGCTCAACGCAGAGTGTTTACTCATCGCCCGTGGTGCTGAGAGTCGAACGAAACTTGAACGGCACGGATATCGAGTTTTTGAGGATTTCAGTGAAATTGCTGCCCTATTGCCCACTATTTGAGCGGGTAGAGGAGAGGGCCTTCCTGGCCCACAAAATAAAGCGGAGCGTTGTAACGAAGCTCACCAGGATGCAAATTATGGCTACCCCTGCTTGTAGCGGGAGAGCAAATTGATTGAGGCTTAAGGCTAATCCGCCCGGTAGCTCAGCGCCACACTGGACGCAGCTCTGGAAGATGCCGGGCATTCGGTGCACCAATACCGAAGGTGCTTCGCAGATAGGTATTGCTTCCGGGCAAGTGGATGTAAGGCGCCTAAGAAGTAAGCCCATGGCTACGACTGCAATCGCTGATGTGCTTAGCACCCAAGTAACCCAGCCGCCAATTTGGCGCGGCTGTTTCCAAACTAACATGAGTGCGAGTGCTGCAGGGCTGATGGCGATAGCATTTTCTAGCAGCTCTACGGTTAGATTCATAGATATTCAGCTTTAAACCTAAATTCGGCAGTTGCGGGTCTGGAAATGGCGCATCTACTCAAAATCACTGTGGCTTTTGAATTTTCGGTGCTCACCC
>JBBALZ010000159.1:0-6324 GCA_040402735.1 Bdellovibrionota bacterium | reverse complement strand
TCACGTAGAAGGGCGAGGTTTCATGGGGGCTTCGGCAAACTGCTAAAGTGTTACGTGAATCTACAAGCAAACCCATAGCGCAGATGACAAGTGGATCCGGGATAGTTCTTGCGCATCGTGCATATTGGTGGTGGCCATCGCCTGATGAGCAACGTAATCAGAGTTGCCAGTAGGAAGGGTGGCGCATGCAGTTGAGGCTGTGCGCTAGGACTTGCTGCGCAACTTTTGCCAAGCTTCTCTTGTAAGCTCCCAGCGCTCTAATTTTGTGATTGCTGGGTCAACGAACTTTGCTTCGATAATTTCTATAAATGTCGCCCCAGTCTTCTCTTTGATTCGTCTTGAAGCCTCATTTCCGAGAGCATTGTCGAAGATAAGCTTCTCAAATCCAAGAACATCAAAGGCGTAGTCGTTAATTACGGTGCATGCTTCGGTCATGTAACCGCGCTTCCAAAAACGGCGGTCGAGCCAAAATCCACGATTACTTGAGTGACTATGCGCATTACAAAAAAGTCCAATAACACCGATCAATTCGTCAGGGGACTCTTTGCGGCAGATCGCCCAATTCCAGTGTTTAGTGCCGTGCCCCGGCAAGTGCATCTTACGGTACCATGTCACCGCACCGTCCTGGGGATAGGGCCACGGAACGGCGCTATTGAGAAATCGCACCGTCTGGTAGTCTTGAAAATTGCGCTGAATATTTTCGAGATCGGCCTGGCGTATGTTACGGAAGATGAGACGTTCCGACGAGAGGGTAGGAACCTGGTATGCTTCCGTGGTTGAGAGTTCTTCGTTCGCCATTATCGCTACGGGTGGGTTCTATCGGCATTTCCTAAGAGGTTAGTTAATTCACTGAGCTCCTTAGGAAATGCATACTCTGTCAAAACTGTACATCCGGTTTTGCTTACTACGATATCATCCTCAATCCGAATACCAAGGGCCGGTAGGTGTTTGGTTGGGGTTGGCAGGTATACACCGGGCTCAATGGTAAATACCATGCCCTCTTTGAGTCTAGCTTCCTGATTGCCGCGTAGTCCACCTACGTCGTGCACATCGATGCCGAGGCTGTGGCCAATTCCGTGCGGAAAATAGGGCTTGAAGGCCTGCTTCTTCATCAGCATAGATATGCTGCCCTTTAGTAATCCGACCTCTTTTAATCCTAAGGTTAGCTCTTTAGCAGCAGCGAGATATAGATCGCGGATAAGTACGTTATGCTTGATTTTTTTGATCGCGGCTTGTTGCGCGGCTAAGACTGATTCATACAGAGTTGTTTGCGCGTTTGAGATTGATCCGATCGGTATAGTGCGGGTTATATCTGACGTATACATGTCTAGTTCAACACCGGTGTCGATTAAAAGCAGATCTCCGTTTTTAAGCTTGCGTGTTAGCGCGCTGTAGTGCAGGGTCGCAGCGGATCTTCCTGTGGCAGCTATAGGTTTAAAAGCGGGCACACCTCCGTTCATTCGGTAGGAGCAATCAATGACAGTGGCTATCTCAAGTTCTGTTGTGCCAGGTGTAAAGAGGGGAGTTATGGCGTAGAGTACCTCACTCGTTAGAGCGACTGCTTGCCTAATCGCAGCAAGCTCAGAACGAGTCTTTATTAGCCTAAGCTCCGAGGTGATGGTATCGGCGTTTGCCAATGCGTATGGTGAGTTCTTTGATGTTTCGCCTGTTTGGCGTGCGAGCTCTTGTCGTATTGTGTTGCTTAATGTTCCAGGAACATTCTGGGTAAAGACAGAGTCTGAGCCACGTAAAAGTTCGTACACCGATTTTCGCGGATCTTTACTGCGAATTACCGTAGCGCCGATCGCTTTGGCTGTTGGAGTAATCGATGGAGTTGCTCCCTCCCAGATCACTTTAGTGGGGTCCTCTGTCGGCACTACGAGAACAACCTTAGGTGAGCCGCTATTTCTCACTACCAGCGTTACATCGGGATATGTGCATCCGGTCAAGTAGTAGAGATCGCTGTTAGCGCGATACGGATAGTGTTGGTCGGCTGAGCGAGTGACGTTTGGATTGCTCGATATAACCAGCGCGTGAGAGCCGGTGCTGCGGCCGAGAGCGGTGAGTACTTTCTGAATTCTCTGTTTAAAATTGTGCTTCATCTCGTTAGGGTAGCTTGGGATTCGAGTTTTCGAAATACTGATTATCGGCGTGAGATTCTGCGGGAAGTAGAGGGTGGTGCGTATTGGTTTGTAGTGAGTAGTGACGGTGGTCATTAGGCTTTACGCAGCTCTCACGGTACGGTGTAGAGGTAAGCCCCGGCAGAAGCAAGCCCTGCTTGGGTAACTGTTTGTTTAGGGAGAATGTCTAGCATGAAGAGGCACCGTACGATCGAGGGGCAACAGAGTAACGCTTTACAGGATCTAGGGGTCGGTCAAGAGGTGCCGATAGCTGATTTTAGTGATCAGCCTGATTCGGGTGGCCGAATCGGAGGTGTGCGTGGTGTAGATGAGTTTGGGATAGAGGGTGGCGCTGCAGAGGAGTGGAGTATCGAAGCCGTTGGTAAGGTGTTGCGCGGAGGGCAGCTTCTTGAACCTACGCAGGCTGCGGCTGAGGGTCTAGAGGACTTTAGTGAGGATGGCGAGGCAGAGTCAGCGGCTATCGCAGAGGCCTTACAGGAAGATGGACTGCAAGCGGCTCTTGAGGATGAATTACCGGATGATTTACAAGCTCTTATTGAGCTCAGGTTGGGGCGTCATGACAGGATCGACTCGAAAAACGTGAGTGTCAGGGTTAATTCTAGGGGGTTAGTAGTATTAAACGGCAGAGTGCGCTCCGAGTCCGAGAGTCTGCGCATATCCGAGGTAGTCAGCGCACTGCCAGGGGTTTATGCAATTAGGAATCAGTTGGTGGTTCCGCGGTAGGGGGGGGCTTTAGTTCCTCTTCTGGACTAGCTATATTCTTTTAGGGCGCGCTTTAATAAATTTCTAGCCAACTGGCGTCTAGATTTAGCCGTCGCTATACCAGTTTTATATTCATTCCGCAGATCATCTGGCGTCGGAATTTCCGCGCTCTTCCTGAAATAGTTAAGTATGAATACTTGAAATCTTTCTTTTGAATCGCCGCCTGTACAATTTTCTGGAGTCGGGAGCTCGGCGGTGGTGTCTGTGGTACCTGACCAACCTAGAAGCGCAGTTTCAATATTTAACAGAAGTTCATTATATGATGCTTCTACATGTGGTTCTAATGCTCCTGGATGCCGAAGTTGATTAATGTCTTGACCATGGTCTATCCTCCTTGAGGAACGTTGTTGTGCCATTTCTTCTTTACGAACGGCACCTAAACACACGTTTTTTGCTAATACAGATATCCAGTTAACAGAATTACCTTTCTCTTGATATGTGCGTAGTGTGTTTTTATCAAGTAGCTTCATGGCTATTTGCTGAATAAGATCCTCTGTATCTGAGATCAAAGCAGTTCCTAGTACCGTTTTTCTGACAATTTGAGCAATCAGCGGCTTAGCCTTATCCCAGAACTTAGTGAATGCATCAGAAAACGCCTCCCGACTTTCACTATTCAAATGTTCTAGCAGTTCAGAAAAAGCCTGATTGATTTCCTCTGGTCGATACTTGTGCCTTTCATACTCTGTCATAGTAAGTAATAAAAACTAAAATTAGATCTCCCTACGCTCTTTGCGTTGCAAGCCACAAACAAATCTCTTCAAGCTTAAGGTACTAAAGATAGAACTCTTAAGATATATCTGCGCGGTATTTGCGGTAATTTTCCGAGTAACTCCCCAGTTTACTGATGTATCCGGAGTATACAGGAGGGCACTTTAGCCTCTATCCCACACAATCTCAGCAGGTTATATTGTGTTTTCAACACCCTACCTCAAACAACTCTCCTTCTCAACATTACACCGTGTATTCCACGGCATCTTACCCAACAAAAGTCCCATGCCGCAGGTATCAGTAATCCCGGCAAAGACCAAACCGGCACCTACAAAAGCACTTAAGGCGGTCCAGGCTGGATTCACAAGGTATCCAAGCAGTGATCCAATAAAAACAAGCCCCCCAGCAGCGATTCGTACCTGACGCTCAAGCGAGATGGTCTTCTTGCCGCGCACAACGGGGAGTCCAGCACTGTCCCAGGCGCTAACGCCACCTTCTAGCACGACTACGTTAGAGATACCGCTGGAGATGAGCTTTTCGCTCGCCTGACGTGCCCTACCGCCGGATCGACATACAACGACACAGCCGCTCTTGCCCGCGGTAAGCTCCTGGACTTTGCTGGGATTTAGGTCGCTTAAGGGTTGTAACACAGCGCCCTGGATGTGCACTTCTTGGAACTCAGCAGGGGTGCGAACGTCGAGGAATAGGGCTGTAGCTTGTTGTTGCTGGGCTTGCTGTGGGGTGATGGTTTGTGGCTGAGACATAGGGCGCTCCGTGAGCCAAAAATTTTAGTCTAACGCTAACCAAGGTGCTTAGTCCAGATTCTTACTCCGTTTTCGCCGATAGGTGTCATAAATTGCAGCGACGATCTTAAAATCCGGTGAGTAGTTACGAAAATAAACCTCTCTAGCAGAGCCAATTTTTGGCACCTTTTCTCAAGTATTCTGTCTGCTAGCCGACAAAAAGGCTATGAGCGCGCGAACACGAAACATTCCCAGGCTTTTAGTACTTTCAATGGTGCTGGCAGGCATACTCTCTGGGTGCTGCCATGAGGCAGAGGTGCCGCTGGCAGTGCGTGGACTCTACAGCCCAGATCCCCGTGAAAAGAATCGTTCCCTGCAGACCTTGGCACAGTGTCCTCAGCAATCGCAGCCCTCTGTGCAACGCATCGCGGCGCTCATGTACGACCCAAATGTAGGTGTGGCAAGCTCGGCGGCGTATGCCCTGCGCAAGATGAACTCTCGAGAGGCTCGCGAGGCGCTGGAGGCAGCGGAGCAGGCCCGGTTGCAAAAACGTCGTCACGGTTAGGGTTTGAAACAACGACAATCATGGTTATAGATAGGAGGCTGCATTTTGCGCCGATCTGCTCGTTACAGGTGTTGTTTCTGATCGTATAGGGGTTTTTCAAGAGTGAAATTCAAAGACTACTACGAAACTTTAGGTGTTGATCGCAAGGCTTCCGCAGATGAGATTCAGAAGGCCTACCGAAAACTTGCCCGCAAATTCCACCCAGACATTAATAAGACGAAAGAGGCTGAGGATCGATTTAAAGAGATCAACGAAGCCAACGAAGTGTTAAGCGATCCCGAAAAGCGCAAACGTTACGACGCGCTCGGAGCTAACTGGAAGGCCGGCCAGGACTTTAGGCCTCCTCCGGGGTGGGAGGCTAACGGAGGAGGTTTTCAGTTCAACTTCGGAGAGGGAGGAGCTGGATTTACCGGATTTAGTGATTTCTTCGATGCGATGTTTGGTAATGCAGGCGTTGGAGGGGGAGCGTTCGGAGGCTCAGGGTTCGGTGGCTCAGGGTTTGGAGGCCCAGGGTTCGGAGGCTCTCGATTCGGCGGTGCTGGGCCGTTTGGTGGAGCCTCTGGTGCAGGATTTGGACGAACAACGCCGCAAGCTAGTGAAGCGCGGCTGACGATTACCTTCGAGGATGCGTTCCAGGGCGTTGCAAAATCGATCCAGGTGCAGGATATCTCCGGGCGTGCTCGCATCCTGCAAGTTAAAATCCCCGTGGGCACTAACGATGGTGGAACGATTCGCTTGCCAGGCAAGCAGGGAGAAGGGGATCTCTATCTCAAAATTTCTTTAGCGAGTCATCCGCGATATTCGGTATCTGGTAATGACCTGGTCGTAAAGCTCCCAGTGACTCCGTGGGAGGCAGCGCTCGGTGCCAAGGTGGATCTTGTATTGCCGGATGGAACGATAAAACTCTCCGTTCCGGCTGGCGCACAGAGTGGTTCAAAGCTGCGTGTAAAGGGACGTGGTTTTGGCGGTGCAAAGGGAGTACGAGGTGATGCGCTTGCGGAGATAAAGATCGTTGTTCCGGCTTCGTTATCCGCAGAGGAACGCAAAGGATTTGAGGAGTTGGCAGCTCTGTCGCGCTTTAATCCGCGCGGGTAGTTGAGCGAATGAAATACCTTATCTTTTTTGGGCTCATCGGGTTTTCGAGTGGGTAAAAAGTTAGCTAATACTTAAGTAGTTTGCGAAGGCATTGATTAAAAACAGCAGCACTAGCGGCGGAGTATCACAACACCGGGCATACGGAGATTCATAGAGTGGCGAATTCTTCGCCATCAACTTAGCCTGATATCAGTTAGTGGTTACTTAGAGTCGATTGGAAGGTCTGATTTGATAGCGATCAGGAAGTGGTCTTTCAACCTAAATTCGGCAGTTAAGGAGGATGAAAATGGTGCAGGTACTCAAAAGCACG
>JBBALZ010000158.1:0-6559 GCA_040402735.1 Bdellovibrionota bacterium | reverse complement strand
CCAAAAATGCGCGGAACCTACTGTATTTAATGAGTTTAACGGGATTTAGCCGCGTATTTTTATCCCTTTCAGGAATGCCACTCTTTTCGAGTAGATAGCGGGAGAATTGCGATGCCCTGCAGGATTTAAAACGGCTTAGATACATATCAAGAGACACAATGCTAAACGCCATGAAAAACGAAACCGCTGATTATAAGGTAGCCGACATACAGTTGGCAGATTGGGGCCGCAAAGAGATTGAGATGGCTGAGAAAGAGATGCCAGGACTCATGGCGCTCCGTGAAGAGTACGGCAAGCAGAAGCCACTGAAAGGCGCTCGCATCGCTGGCTCACTGCACATGACGATCCAGACAGCAGTGCTGATCGAGACCCTGATTGAGCTCGGCGCAGAGGTTCGCTGGTCAAGCTGCAACATCTTCTCGACACAGGATCACGCCGCCGCTGCCATCGCTGCAGCTGGTATCCCAGTATTTGCATGGAAGGGCGAGACTGCAGAGGAGTACGATTGGTGTCTTGAGCAGACAGTAAAGTTCGGCAACCAAGGCCCAAACATGATCCTCGATGATGGCGGTGACCTCACGATCCTCATGCACACCAAGTACCCAGAGATGATGAAGGACGTAATCGGTATCTCCGAGGAGACTACAACAGGCGTTCACAGACTATACGAAATGATGAAGAAGGGCACACTCAAGGCGCCTGCCTTCAACGTGAACGATTCTGTGACCAAGTCTAAGTTTGACAACCTCTATGGTTGCCGCGAGTCACTCGCTGACGGCATCAAGCGTGCAACTGATATCATGGTTGCAGGCAAAGTAGTTGTAGTCGCAGGTTTCGGAGATGTGGGTAAGGGAAGCGCTCACTCGATGCGTGGTCTAGGCGCTCGCGTTCTGATCACTGAGATCGACCCGATCTGCGCTCTCCAAGCTTCGATGGAAGGCTACCAGGTTGTCACGATGGAGACTGCTGCTCCTTTGGCTGACATCTTCGTTACTGCTACCGGCAACGTAAACATCATCAACGAGACGCACTTTAAGATGATGAAGGATGAGGCGATCGTCTGCAACATCGGCCACTTCGATAACGAGATCGATATGGCGTGGCTAAACAAGAACACCAAGAAGGTTACTGTTAAGCCTCAGGTTGATAAACACCTCTTCTCTGATGGCCGTGCGATTATCGTATTGGCAGAGGGACGCCTGGTAAACCTTGGATGCGCTACGGGGCATCCGAGCTTTGTAATGTCGACCTCGTTCACCAATCAGACTTTGGCGCAGATTGAGCTGTACACGAACAAGGGCAAGTACCCAATAGGCGTATACGTTCTGCCAAAGACCCTCGATGAGAAGGTTGCTCGTCTGCACCTCAAGAAGCTCGGCGTTCAATTGACCGAGATGACTGAGGAGCAATCGAAGTACCTCGGAATCGCTAAGTCGGGCCCATTTAAGCCTGAACACTACCGCTACTAGGTTGGCGCTCCTTGCGAGCCTTTTAGACGGGGCCGGTCTCTTAAGTGAGACCGGCCCCGTTTTTGTTTGATATCGCCCCAGGGCATCGCAATTCTCTTCTCTAAAATAGGGCCAAAAATGCGCGGAACCTACCGTATTCAATGAGTTTAACGGTATTTAGCCGCGCATTTTTATCCCTATCAGGAATGCCAGTCCTTTCCAGTAGATAGCGGGAGAATTGCGAGGCCCTGATATCCCCCCTGCCGGAACGCGAACTTTCTAGTTCGCCCCACCTGGGCCAGGTAGGACCTCCGTAGGGGTTAAGGGTCAGAGACCCTTTTGGCGGAGCAGAAGCTCCGCGGTCCGATCGGAGCCGTGAGCAACTGCCACACTTATGATGGAGAATTGGTCGAACCTAGATCCGGCCCGATAGCAATATAGATCCCCGCTGCTATCAGGAGCGCTGCAGGGATATAGCGCGCATGAATCGGCTCGTTTAAAGAGAAACAACAAGTGCTGCGAAGGCGATCAACAGAAATTCAGGAATATTAACTCCTAACCGCTTGATAATCGGGCCGAGAGCCGCATAACAGGTAACAGCAAGAAACGCACTTACGTATGGCAACATCGATCAACCCTCCTTGACATCTCGCTCAAGGATCTCGCTTAAACCATCAAATGAGCCGTTAGACATGACAAACACTACATCTTCAACACTGCCCCCTTTTCGATCGCGCGGAACTGCGCGCCAAATGGTCTGGCGGATCTCCTCGACTGTATCCAAGCATACAGACGGGATACCCGAGGCAGTGATCTCTTTGCTAAGGGTCTGTACGTCGATTAACTCAACGCCTGAATCGATAGCACGCGCCTGCACATTCTTGATGATAACGTGGTCAGCTCGCCTGAACGCCTGCACGTATGCTTGCTCAAAGATCTTTCTGCGCGATGTATTCGACCGCGGCTCAAAAACAGCCCAGAGACGCGCCGATGGAAACGCCTCTCGGATCGCATCAACGGTCTGCTCTACCGCTGTTGGATGGTGCGCAAAGTCCTCGATCAGCACCACACCGTTCCTCTGCGCTCGCACCTCCTGACGGCGCTTCACAGAGCGAAACGCTGCTAGGTACTCAGTCGTTTTTCCCAGCTCCATGCCGATGATCTGTGATACAATTATCGCTGCTAGAGCGTTCCGCGCGTTGTATTCGCCAAGCATCGGGATCTCTACCGTGCATCCTCCAAGACCTGGGCCAGTTACTGTGACTCGTTGTCCCATTCCAACAACTTCGCGATTGACGATAGTAAAGTCCGCCTCAGGGTCAGCTCCAAACGTGAGGATCTCGCACTGAGCAGTCGCCTTCCACTCTGCAACGAGCCGTTTCACACGTGGAAAGTCGATGCAGCACACAGCCGTTCCAGTCTTCTTGAGCCCCGTAACGAGCTTTGTGAACTCTGCTTCTATAGCCTCCACATTTGCATATATATCAGCGTGGTCGTACTCAATCGCATTCACGATCACTGTATCGGGTGTGTAGAACGAGAACTTCGGCACTTTGGCGAAGAAGGCGCTATCGTACTCGTCACCTTCCACAACGGAGTAGCCACCGGTTCCGACCGCGAGACTCTGTGGGAGCCCTTGAGCAATCCCGCCAACGAAATACGAAGGCGCGCGACTATCTTGCAATAGCAGAGTTGCAATCAATGCCGTAGTCGTCGACTTTCCGTGAGTTCCTGTAACAACGATCGAGTGCTTCCCGGCGATCGCTACTTCTTGGAGAATCTTTGGGAAACACGTGTAGGGAAGATTCTTCTGTTCTACAACTTCAACCTCTTGGTTGCCGTAGCTGATAGAGTTTCCGATCACAACCAGATCAGCATTAGGAGGCACGTTACCTGCCTGGTATCCGGTCAGGGTCTTCACCGCTGATGAGGCTAAGAGGCTCTTCATTGGCTCATAGAACTCCTTGTCACTCCCGGTGACAACAAAACCACGCTCTGTGAGGGCAACTGCTATCTGCGCCATCGCCACACCACAGACACCAATAACGTGTATCTGCGCTCCCATCGGGAGAGAGTGCAAACTGGTCGTATTGGCTACAGTAAAGAAATCCTTTGGCATGACATTCTGCTCCGTCTTTAAAACTTTACTTGAGGAGCCCCATCAGATCAGTGACAGAGTTGCTGGTATACCAGCGAAAATCTCGGAATCTGCGCTGTAAAATACCCTCCACTTTTGCGACTAAAGATATAAGTTCCTCGCATTGCGCCAACTGGATCCTTAATTACTGTAGAGCTCGTGTATTCAAAGTGTTGGCCCGGCTCAAGGATCGGCTGCACACCCACCACTCCTGGGCCGACAACCTCTCCAACCTGCTCACCCGCAGATTCAATAAGCCAGTGACGCTCCAAGAGCTGCACCACCTGCTCTGAGCAGTTCTCGATACGCACCGTGTATGCGAAGGCGAATACCCCTTGCTCAGGGCTCGACTCCTCCTCAAGCGGTGCGGGATTTACTGAAACAACGATACTTTGAGTGGTTTGGGTAACGGTGCTCATAACAGTCAGTCTAGCCTACCATGGAGTAGGAGGAAAGATTCGCTGTGATTACAGGCCCTCGTTAGTCGGACGATGTCAATGTACGGGCCAGGCCCCTGAAACCGGTTTGATCTTTAATTTGCGAGGGCTTCGCAATTCTCCCGCCATCTACTTGAACAAACTGGTGTTCCTGACATGCATAAAAATGCGCGGCTAGGCGTCGATAAACTAATTAATCCGCGCATTTTTATACCTATCGGGAATGCCAGTCCTTTCAAGTTGATAGCGGGAGAATTACGAAGCCCTAACTCGGCGTCTCTTTCAAGACCCTTACGGTACTATGCTGATATCCGACTACTCTCGTCGATGTGGTTCCTGGGCCCTTCTCCGTGTCGGTTTCTACCTGGTGTTACCACCAGGATGCCGATAGTTCTCAAGTGGGTAAGTGTACGCAGCTTCGTATGTTACCTGTCGTCTATACTCAGTGGTGCTACCAACAGGTATTGCGTTTCGCGACCGCCGGCTCGCTGTCCCGCACCTTCCAAGCCTATTTGACGCTTCACTGTTCGTTCAGGCTCATACTTCACCATAGGCTTCCAATCGACCAACCCTCGCGGGCAAGCCCTTGCCTCCTAGGTGTTAACTTCCTCCCGTTAAGGCGTCGCTCCGGACTTTCACCGGAACCACGTACACATGCCACTCGCACCAGCTACCAGGAGATGACTCGTACGAGCTTATCCTAAGTTGAAGCCTCTCTGGATCGGTGGTCAAGTAAGCGACAGAAACCTGAGCAAACGCGATATTTACCGTCAGACGCACCAGGGCACTCTTTCGATCCCTAAGTATTTTTGATACATGTACGATAGCCACCACAAACACCGCATTTTCTTTCCGTGAGTCCTGTGAAAAAAACCACGAGCATTCAAAAGGCTAGCGACTTATACGGAATAATCGAGACGACCTCTTCGCTGCTACTAATCATCATTGTGCCACTTACCCTTGCAGCCCAGATTGGATCGGCTATTAACAGTCCTCTCTGGCTCGATGAATTTGCTACGTGGTGGGCAACGAGGGATTCCCTTGCTGACGCAATGTTCAACACGGCTCCTTACAACCCGCACCCACTTTTTTATGGAAGTGTGTGGGTAGCCACCCGCCTCTTTGGAGACGGAACTTTAGCTCTGCGTCTCTCGGCTATCACGAGTCTCGTCATGTTTGTCCTAGTGGCTGTCCGACATTTCAAGCAACGCTACGGACTCTCTCCTACTACTATTGGCTTGGCTCTTACACTCACTCCGCTACTTACCAGTCGAGTTGATGCTCGTCCTTACAGCATGGGTATGCTCCTAGCGCTGTGTAGCCTCATATATGCTTCTCGCGGTCTGTGCATAAGAGATGTGGCTGTTGCCTTTGCATTCTGCTGTTTGACATTTCTTACTCACCAATCATTCATCCCGGTATTTAGTATCCCTATTATATTTTATTTATGTGAGTTTGGTCGCAGTACGCGAAAAGCGGTGAGCGCAATCTTAATTTTTTCCCTGTCAAGTCTTACTTTCGTCGCGTGCTGCAGCTTTTTGATATCTGGTATGGCATCGGTGAACTCCTCTTCTGAGGTGTTCTACTTCGCAGCTCCATCATTTGTTGAGTTTCTCGTAACGGGACGACTGCCACTAACCCTAGCTTGGGTGCTCTCACTCACTATGCTGATTGCTCTTACTCGCCAAGTCACTGTTGGCCCCCGAACTATTATACGAGACATCATCAGCTCTGTGCACTTCCGCGTTGGCCTGGCGATTATGATAACGCCTTTTTTGATGATGCTCATACTATCTGCTAAAGCTGGGGCCCCTCTTTTTGTTGATCGATATGGCTTGATATCATTACTCGGCCTGCTTATGATTATAGCGAAAGCCTTCAAAGCAATTAAATTTGCCACTGCACTTATATTTATTGCGGCGATACCAGCGATAGCCAGTATAAGGCAAGTCACGGCCGGAGCGATATCTCCTGGATATTGCGCGAGCTTACCAAATCCTCTTAACGAACAGCTCATAGCTCCTAGAAATCAGCAAAGTCTCATAATCTTTGAGACATCGCATGCGCAGGCGCTTTACCCAGAGTACAACTCTACCCCGCGCGCTTCATCTGCGTGGACCTCTCCAGTCGACTACTGCGTCAGAAACCGCACTCATGTCACTACGCTGCCGCTTGTACGAGGCGCGCTTTCACCTTCTACCCCCAATGAGTACGAACTGCCTTGGAAGCGTTTTGATCTATCTGCATACGATGTTATCCAGGTAACTAACTCGAATTTTCGCTATCCTCCGGCTGAACATGTGGCATCTGACCTCGTGCAGCGCCTGGTTGAACTCTCTTTTGTCCCCCAAAAGACTAAGGTGGGGCCGGACGTGACAACGACCATCTTTACAAAACCCTAGATTAATCGCCAGTTTTCGTATCCCTGCTGTACTGTTGCTCTAGGGCTCTAGCACCAATTAATTACTGGCTGTTTGCCATTATCCTAGATTCGGCAGTTGCGGGTCTGAAAATGGCGCATCTACTCAAAATCACTG
>JBBALZ010000157.1:0-6624 GCA_040402735.1 Bdellovibrionota bacterium | reverse complement strand
CTTTTGAGCATCTGCACCATTTTCATCCTCCTTAACTGCCGAATTTAGGATAAAATTGCAGCAACGATCTTAAAATCAGGTGAGTAGTTACGAAGTAAACTATGAGCGAGTGATTTTTAAAAAATGGGTAACACTTTAGCACTTTGCTAAAATCCACATTCAGGGGACCTGCTAGGGCGCATGCATTAACCGACACAATATCTTGTGAAGACCAATTTATGGTGTAATCTATTCAACATCATGAAACTAAAAAAACTAGACGAGCGCTCCTACTCTATTCCAACCCAGTTGATCTACGGCGAGTCGTATACCCCAACATGGGATTATAAGTTTCACGTTGTTCCTCCAATAACTGCGTCTAGCACGTTTAGGTTAGAATCGGCACACCGTGGAGCGGAGGGGTTTGAGGCGATCGGTAAACATGGGTCAGTAGTTGATCCGATCTATGTGTACGATCGGATGGGTGAGCCTAATAACGATATGTTGCAGCAGTCGCTGGCTACGGCGGAGCAAGCTGAATGCGCTGTGACCTTTTCAACAGGTATGGCCGCAGTTCATGCAGCACTCACCTTTTCCCTTAACGCGGGGTCTGAAATCATAGCTCACCGGACGCTCTACGGGTGCACCTACAGTTTGCTTACGTCTTGGATGCCTAAGTTTGGGATTAAGGTGCACTTTGCCGATCTGCGCGATGCTTCAAGTATTGAGAGCCTCGTGAACTCGAATACCAAAGTTGTATATCTAGAGAGTCCAGTAAATCCAAGTCTTGAACTTGTTGATATCCGAGCTGTGTCTGAGATCGTCGCGAAATTGAATCGAGGACGTTCTCCGGAACAGCAGATTATCTCAGTTATCGACAACACATTTTGCACTCCGTGGAGTCAGCGGCCGATTCCATTGGGTGTAGATGTAGTTGTCCACAGCTTGACTAAGGGGATCTCAGGCTTTGGAACCGACATGGGTGGAGCGGTTGTTACCCGTAAGGAGTTCTTTACCTCTTTAATTTTACACCGCAAGGATTTTGGCGGCACACTTTCGCCAGCGGTAGCCTGGAGCATTCTCACACATGGACTGCCGACCCTTTCACTACGATTAGCGCGCCAACAACAGAATGCGAGCGCAGTGTCACAGTTTCTCGAGCAGCATCCGCTCGTTGAAAAGGTGAGGTACCCTGGATTGTCTTCGTTTCCGCAGCATGAGTTGGCCAAGAAACAGATGATCGACTATCACGGAGAGTTCGCGCCGGGGTTTATGGTGTACTTTACCCTAAAAGGTGCGACTCCAGAGGAGTCGCGTGCCCGCGGAATGCGGATGATGGATTATATAGCTGAGAATGCTTACGCGGTAACTCTAGCAGTAAGTCTCGGACATATTCGCACCTTGATTGAACATCCAGGATCAATGACGCACTCGGCATACTCAGCCGACGAGCAGATCAAGCGCGGACTCGATCCAGGCGGAATTCGTCTATCAGTTGGGATTGAACATTCAGCAGATATTATCAGGGATCTTGAGGCTGCTTTTGATCGCAGCAATTAATTCTAAAGTGTAGGTATTGGGGTCTAATTACTATGAAGGCACACTCGATTCTTGAAACTATCGGTGCCACTCCGCACGTAAAGCTACATAAGCTTTTCCCCTCGACGCATTCGGTATGGATGAAGCTTGAGCGGGCAAATCCCGGAGGCAGCATTAAGGACCGGATCGCTCTGGCGATGATAGAGGATGCGGAGATTAAAGGCACATTAAAGCCAGGGGGAGTAATCATTGAGCCAACATCAGGAAATACCGGTGTAGGGCTTGCTATGGTTGCAGCAGTAAAGGGTTACCAATTGATCCTGGTGATGCCGGAGTCGATGTCGATAGAGCGTCGCCGCTTAATGCTGGCATATGGCGCACGGTTCGTTTTAACTCCTCGTGAGAAGGGCATGCGCGGAGCTATCGAGGGCGCAAAGGAGCTTCTTGCAAGGACTCCTAATGGATGGATGCCGCAACAGTTTGAGAATCAAGCAAACATTGAAGTCCATCGCCGCACTACAGCGATGGAGATTATCAAGGACTTTCCAGATGGGATCGATTATCTGATTACCGGCGTTGGTACTGGAGGCCACATCTCTGGATGTGCCCAGGTGCTTAAGGAGAGCTATCCCGCACTTAAGGTTTTTGCAGTCGAGCCAGCCGCATCGCCTATTATCAGTGGCGGGCAACCATTACCGCATCCCATCCAGGGAATCGGGGCCGGATTTATTCCGGAAAATCTAAAAACTGCTCTGCTTGATGGAGTAATTCAGGTATCGAACGAGGAAGCTTTTGAGTTTACCAGGCGAGCTGCTCGTGAAGAGGGGATATGTCTAGGCATGTCATCAGGAGCATCCTTAGCGGCAGTTTCCAAAAAACTCCGAGAGATCTCTGATGGAGCAACCGTGTTAACTTTTTGTTACGACACAGGCGAGCGTTACCTATCGGTTGCAAATCTCTTTCCGGAACACGAGTAGTTAACACAATTACAAAATTAGTCCTTGGTAGCCAGGGCTTCGCAATTCTCTTCTCTTAAAAGTGGCCAAAAATGCGCGGAACCAACTGTATTTAATGAGTTTAACGCTATTTAGCCGCGCATTTTTATCCCTGTCAGGAATGCCAGTCCTTTCGAGTAGATAGCGGGAGAATTGCGAGGCCCTGCTTGGTAGCTATCTAGCCGAATCGCCCCTTGCTTCTTTTAGTAATTTTGTATTAGGTTCCCCTTGAGAATAACCCGGGGGTGGTCGCGTACATACGACCTGAGACGCTCTGTGCAGAGCGAGACCCTTTGAACCTGAGACGGATAATACCGGCGGAGGGAGAGGACTATGAAAATATTGCAACGGCTAGTGGCTTTGCCTGGCCACACAATCACAATCAAACACTTACCTACTAAGCTTCACAGCCTTTTTTTACGGGACAAGCTCTTTTTGGCTCTACTGGTAGTTCTTTGCGCGCTGCTTCAGCAGAGCGCAATTGATTTCGATGCAACAGCGCAGGAATCGGACGAGATCGTGCCGAATTTTAGCGACGGCGCGAACTTACCGACGGATAGAGCTACACCTCCGACAGAGCTTTTTATTTATGGTGCGCCGTTTACAGCGCCTCTTCAGGATGTTCCGCAGAGTACCACGGTAGTCACCGAGCAGCGAATGCAGGAAAAGGGAGAGATTTCATTTCAGGACGAGATTGAAGCACTGCCTAATGTAATGTGGTCGGGTGGGACGTCACGACCGAGATTCCTCTCCATGCGCGGAATAGGAGAGCGATCGCAATATGAAGGCGCTCCTAATCCATCGGTAGCCACGATCATCGACGATATAGATTTTAGTGGGCTAGGGATCGTTGTCCCGATGTTTGATATTGATCAGGTTGAGGTGTTGCGAGGGCCGCAAGGAGTTCGCTTTGGTTCAAGCGCGCTAGCTGGTGCTGTGAATGTTCGCTCACACGATCCAACTCGATACACCACAGGCCGAGTGCAGCTTATGGCTGGCAATGACGATCTGCTATCAGGTGGGGTGGCTGTTGGAGGAGCAGTTCCTGCCACTGATGACAAATTGCAGCTTAGGTTTTCGGCTTTCAACTCTCGTTCAGATGGTTTTAGGGATAACGTCTTCTTGAATCGTGATGACACTAATAAGCGTGACGAATCAGTAGCCCGACTTAAGCTGCGTTACGAGGCCTCTTCTGACCTCACATTTGATCTCGCGCTCATGGGAGTTGAACTGGATAATGGTTATGATGTTTTCGCCCTTGATAATTCTTTTACCACTAGGTCTGATCGCCCAGGTCAGGACGCGACCTCAGCGCGTGCGGCATCGTTTACTATAACGTCTAAGTTGTCTGATGATATTGTGCTTGAATCGATATCATCTATCGCGCGCACATCAATCGACTACAGCTTTGACGGAGATTGGGGTAACAATCCGTATTGGCATCCATACGATCCATACGATTATTTCTCGGACTCTGACCGCGTTCGCAAAACCTTGGCGCAGGAGTTGCGACTTCGCTCATCTGACACAAATTCATACGAGCATGGAGAGTCGTGGAGATGGCTAGTGGGAACCTTCGGGCAGCGCCTAACTGAGGACACTGATGTATACGAGTTTTCGGAGAATCAGCAGTACGATTTTCTCACAAGCGACTATTTGCGTAGGACTGGAGCGGCATTTGGACAGGTTGAGGTTCCGGTTGGTCATGGAACTTCATTCGTGCCAGGTCTAAGATTCGAGCAGCGTAATTCCAGATACGACGATTCCAAGGGAGCGGACTTCTCTCCAACATACTCAATGCTTGGCGGGTCAGTATCTCTTCAACATGATATTAATGAAAATACTCGTGGATATCTTGCGGCTTCAAGAGGATACAAAGGAGGGGGATTTAACGCTGGTACGGATGTCCCTACCGACCGTAAGCAATACGATCCCGAGTTTCTATGGAATTTTGAGCTTGGCGCTAAGGGAGCCTTCCTCAACAAGCGTCTACAGTCGGACATGGCGGTTTTTTACAACATTCGACGTGACCAGCAGTTGAAATTCTCGGTGCAGGACAATTCCGGCGATCCTCTTTCATTTACGTCGATAATCGACAGCGCAGCAGAGGGGGAATCGATAGGAATAGAGTTTATGAACAGCTATTCCGCTACACCCTGGCTGCAATTGTTTGCTTCGGGTTCTGTAATGGATTCATGGTACACTGAGACACCCCCAGGTACGGAGAACCTCGAAGATAGAGCATTTTCGACTGCTCCTTCATGGCAGTACTCCACAGGTACCCGGGTTGAATTGGGCGCTGGCATCTTCACTAGACTTGAAGTTACGGGAAAAGATGCCTTCTATATAAATGATTCGGTAAATGAACATACCGATCCCTATGCTCTATTTAATGCCTCGCTTGGTTGGCGACGTAGTAACTGGCAGGTATTGCTCTGGAGTCGAAATCTGTTTAATGAGAGCTACGACGTGCGTGGATTCTACTTTGGAAATGAGCCACCTGATTATCCCGATAAACTCTATACTCACCGAGGTGATCCTCGTGCATTTGGGTGCACTGTCGCGTATAGCTTCTGATATTTGTCTGGTAGCTACTCAGCAAAAAAGGCACCCCCGACTAGGGGGTGCCAAGAAAAAAGATCCGCCAAAATCGCCTCATTAGCCACAGTGATTGTGAGTAGATGCGCCATTTTCATCCTCCTTAACTCCCGAATTTAGGTTGCATGCAGCGCCCGGCTTTAGTTGCATGCCACTGGAAAAGCCACCACGCAACTTTTCCCCTCAAATTTACGAACTAAAGGTATGCACCTATCTAGTACGGTGCTGAATATACGCTTATTTATGGGGAGAGTACTATGAATCCGATAGAATCTGGGGGGGCATCCACGGCTAGTTTCGACAGCCTAGCCGAGAACGCGAATGTGGCTGCTAATTCAAGCGCAGCCGCGAATACTAGCTCAAGCGCAAATACTAGCGCAGCTGCAGGAGCGGTTACATCAGCTGCTAGTGCTACTACATCTGCTAGCTCAGTTAGTACCGAGTTGCAGGCCTTCAAACAGCAAAGTGGAGAGACGACAATAGCGGCTAGCAGTGACCAGCTTTCTCTGATTAACAAGGTTGTTAATGCGCTGGTTAACGTTGTTACGGCTTTAGTTAGTGTAGTAAGCACATTAGTCGGACAAATAAAGAGCGCTCCGACAAACGCAGCTAGCAGCACTGGTAGTGCCGGCAGCGTTGGAGCTAACCAGAGTGGCCCCTTTGTTCGGAGTGCTCTTGATGTCAACAGAAACGATGCTGGGATGATAACCGTTCGCACCCTTGATGGCTTTACTATTAGAGCCGAGGGGCGAGATCAGGCCTGGTCGATTACTGGCCCCGATGGCAAGACGACTCGGATCTGGGGAGATCCGCATGTCTCTGAGAGCGATGGAGATAAGTGGGATTTCCTGAAGCGTTCAACATTTATGTTCGGCAAGAACAAAGCGACGATTGAGGTTGTTCCAGCAGGAAACGGCCAGACTTTGTCGGCGCGACTAACGATCTACTCGGACTACGAGAGAGTTACTATCGACGGTATAGATAAGAATCAGCCGACAGTTGTCGCGACCAGCTCCGATGGATTGCAGCACGATGCATCGCTTGCTGATGGTGATATCTACAGGCGCAGCGTGACTGCCAATGGAGAAGCATGGGTATCAGCAGCTACTGGAAAGGTGGTTTCTGTTACTAGATAGTTCCTGTACGGAAACACGTAACACTTTAGCACTTTGCCAAAATCCATATTGAGGGCTGGACTTTGGCCAGCCGCGTTCGTACCCGCGAGGATCATCAGCGATTCCAACCGAGCGAGCCAGGATTTGCGTCCTAGCTAGAGCCGTAAGACCCGCGACCTGGAGGGCTGGACTCTGGCCAGCCGCGTTCGTACCCGAGAGGATCGTTGGTGATTCTAATGCTGCACGTAAAGAGTTGCGCCCCTTCGAGGCTGGCACAGTAAGCTGGCACATCGGTTGGGCTTAGTATGTGGAATGGTTATCTTGAAGTTCCTTAAAGGGAGTACGGTGTTAGACACCCAGCTCTTTCACGCCTTAAAAAGTGTCTGTTGCTCACGAGT
>JBBALZ010000156.1:0-6628 GCA_040402735.1 Bdellovibrionota bacterium | reverse complement strand
TTGGCTCCGCCAAGATTGCGCTCGCCCTGCTATTGCGAGTGATTTTTTTCAAAAACCACTCGCGCAGGGTATAACTAACAGAGTCTAAAGTAAGACATATAGATCGAGCTGAATAGTAACCTTTGCGCTTTACTATCGGCAGACTATAATAGTAGGAGTGAATCCGACTCTTTACCAATTAAATCCGCGAACGTACCTGTCAACTACTGAGGGGCGTAAAGCCACACTCGATGACATCCCTGAGTCCTTACTGGAGCACCTATCCTCGATAGGTATCGATTGGCTCTGGCTGCTTGGTGTCTGGACTGTTGGCGCGAGCAGCCAGGAGATCTGCCGCTCTCATAAAGATCTTCGAAAAGAGTTTCTCCAGGTGCTCCCCGATCTCACCAGCAGCGATATCTGCGGCTCGCCATTTGCGCCAACAAGCTACTCGGTAGATCCAACTCTTGGCGGCGATGCTGCGCTTGCGCGCTTTCGCCGGAGGCTTGGCACTCATGGGATCAAATTAATGCTCGATTTCGTTCCGAACCATGTCGGTCATGATCATTCTTGGGTACAACTACACCCAGGGTATTTTTTTCACGGAACCGAGTCCGATCTCTCCCAGCAGCCAAACTCGTGGGTGCGACTGAAAACAGGCGAGATCTTGGCATACGGCCGAGACCCGCATTTTGCCGGTTGGTCAGATACGCTGCAACTTAACTACTTTAACCCCAAGCTCCATCACGCGATGATCGCAGAGCTCCGTTCAATAGCCGACCGCGCTGATGGTGTGCGGTGTGATATGGCGATGCTGATCGAACCGGATGTTTTCAGCCGCACTTGGAGCTCGCGAGTGTCAGAGCCTAACACACCTCTTCAACACTTCTGGCCGGAAGCGATCAGCTCTGTAAAAAATAAACACAGAGACTTTATCTTTATGGCCGAGGTCTACTGGAACTATGAATACACTCTGCAACAACACGGATTTGACTATACTTATGATAAGACCTTATATGACCGAATCTTAGATGGGCGCGGCCGTGAAATTAGAGATCACCTAATAGCACCGCTGTCATTCCAGAAGCGACTCGCCAGATTTCTCGAGAACCACGATGAGCCACGCGTTTCTTCTAAACTTAATCTCGCTGAACACCGCGCTGCTGCCGCCCTTGTGTTTCTGGCACCTGGGCTCCGTTTTCTCCACGACGGCCAATTAACAGGCAAGAAGTTGCGTGTGCCAGTACAGCTTGCTCGAGCTCCGCGAGAGAGAGTTGATCATGCGGTGGAGGAGCTTTACAGAATTTTACTTCCAATTATGAACTCCCCAACTAGCAAACACGGCGCTTGGAATCTACTCGATCTGCGCGAAGCTTGGCCTCAGAACCCGACTCACGATAACTTCATCGCCTATCTTATTGAGCACCCTCTACAAACGTTACTCGTTACGGTCAACTTTGCATCGTATCGAGGTCAATGCTTTGTTCGGATACCTGACCGGATTTGGCTTGAGGGATCCCTTGAGTTGCGCGACCTCCTTTCGCACGAAAGACTCGTTAGGGACGCTACAGATCTCCGTGAGCGGGGACTGTTTCTGGACTCGGCTGAGTGGCAGACTCATATCTTCTCAATAGAGCATAGCTAGTGATGCATCGATTACAAATTCCCTCTAGCTTCGCACTATGACCTCTGTTGCACTTCCAATTGAAGCCCACCTTGAGGCGATTGCTGATGGAATCAGTAAAAACACGGTCTCGATTCTTCAGGCTCCACCGGGTAGCGGAAAAACGACACTATTACCAATCTTTCTGGCGAAGCAGCAATGGCTCCAGGGAAAAAGCATCATAATCCTCCAACCGCGACGGCTTGCAGCCAAGTCGGTTGCCGAGCGGATGTCAGAGATTATAGGCGAGTCAGTCGGTCAAACCGTAGGGTATCAGATCCGCCTTGAACGACGCATCAGCGCCTCTACGAGGATTGAAATTATCACCGAGGGTCTGCTTATGAGGCGCATCTTAGCCGACCCAGAGCTGCGCGGTGTTGGGTTAATAATCTTTGACGAGTTCCACGAGCGGAGCCTCCATTCTGATGTTGGATTTCCAATAGCAGTAGAGGTGGCATCGGTTCTCCGGAGCGATCTCAAGCTCCTGATTATGTCGGCGACCCTAGATTCCCTAAGGGAGGCTCCAGCTCTTTCATCGGCGTGGCATTACACCTTTGATAGCAAACCCTTTCCGGTGGATATCCATTATACACCAAGAACTCCCCGCGCTCCGGTCTGGGAAGATGCGGCAAGAGTCATCAAGGCTGCGATGCTACAACATCCAGGGGATCTGCTGGCATTCCTTCCTGGAGCTTATGAAATCGAGCGGTGTCTAGAGTTGCTTAATCGGGCTTCAAAAGACTGGGTAGTTCTACCCTTATACGGAGAGCTGCCGTATGAGCTACAGCGTAAGGCTATTGAACCACTTGCAACTTCTAAACGTAAGGTAGTTCTCTCGACAAACATCGCTGAGACTAGCCTGACGATTGATGGGGTGAGAATTGTTGTCGATGCTGGCCTTCAAAAAGTATCACGTTCGAATGATGTCGGCATCACGACACTTCAAGTAGAGCGCATAACACGAGATGCGGCAGAGCAACGCGCCGGGCGCGCTGGACGCACCGCGCCGGGTGTATGCATCCGAATCTGGAGCGAGCAAGAACACCAAGCACTACGAGCATCTCGTGAGCCAGAGGTTCTACGGGCTGACTTAAGTCAATCTGTGCTTGAGCTTGCTTCGTGGGGAATTGTAGATCCAGATACATTCAACTGGATTACACCGCCGCCGCATGGATCGCTTGAGTCTGCCATAGTAGCGCTCGAAAGTATCGGCGCCATTCGAGAGGACGGGACCATTACACAAAAAGGCGAGCTCTTGGTTGGCCTCGGAGCCCATCCACGGATCGGTGCCTGCTGCATCGCTGCACGCTCTCACAATCTTGAAGGATACGCAGCAGCAATCATCGCCATACTTGAGGAGCGCGCGGCATCTCACAAAGGAAAGCGCCTAACTGATTTTAGCCAACTAGTAGAGGCACTCGCTCATGGTAGCGCCTCAGGAGTTGTTTCTCCGCGCGTTAAGCAGCTACACCAGCTATGGCTTAAACGAATGCAAAACCTGCCCGGCGATGAGCTTCCTATCGGTGAGAGAGTGCCTGCGGAAGCAGCCTGCGGATTCCTGCTTGCCTTCGCATTTCCAGAGCGTATCGCGCGAAGAAGACCTGATAGCCGCGAGCGCTATCTCTTAGCATCCGGCACTGGCGCTACCATTGAGCCAAACGACCCGCTGGGTTCGTCAGAATTCATAGTGGTGGCAGAGATGCAGGATAGAGCCGAAGACGCGCAGATCGTTCGTGCGGCACCACTTGATCCACAGCTCTTTACGACCCACCTAAAAGATCTAGTGACTACGCACAGTGAGTCAAAGTTCGATGATAGATTGGGGGTAATGGTATCACATAAACACACAAGGATCGGATCGGTCTCACTGTCACGCGAACGGCTTTCACAGTTATCGCAGAGCGAGCTTAACTCAGCCTTAGTTGAGTACCTAAAATCCCCGGAGGGTTCTGAACGCTTGCCCTGGTCACAATCCGCCCTATCGCTCAAGGCCCGCTGCGCTTGGGTTAGAAGCACAGCCCCCGAAAGCTCCGTGCCCGATACGTCATCGGATGCTCTCAGATTATCTGATCCCTTTTGGCTACTTGACAAACTGCCAATCAGCGGGCGACTAGACGATATATCCAGCAATACTATCGAGGAGGCGTTGGCTGACTACATTCCGTGGAGCAGTCGTAGAGAGCTAGACGAAATCGCGCCACAGAGCCTCAAACTACCGAGCGGTAGATCGAAGCCCATTGAATACTCGCAAGACAACGGTCCCGTAGTTGAAGCAACGATACAGGAGCTTTTTGGCTTGAGTGAAACGCCGCTTATTGGCCGCCTTAAGACTCCTGTAACTCTAAAGATACTCTCGCCCGCACGGCGACCAATCCAGGTTACAAAAGATCTAGCGAGCTTCTGGAAGAGCGGCTATACGGCAGTTCGCAAAGAGCTTCGCGGAAGATACCCCAAGCACAAATGGCCAGAAGACCCGGCGTAACTACTCACCTGATTTTAAGTTCGTCGCCGCAATTTTGTCGCTAAATGAGCTGATTTTGGCGGATCTTTTTTCTTGCAGGACTTTAGACTCCGACTGCCCTTTGGCCAGCGATGCGGACAACTAAGACCTTATCGATCCTCTTACCATCCATATCAACGACCTCAAATCGGTGGCCATCATGCATGAAGGAATCCCCTTCTTTTGGAATTCGCCCCAGAGAGGTCATTACAAAACCACCAACCGAATGGAACTGTCCAGGTTCACCATCTGCGCCGTCAGCTATTGCTAGAGTTTCAAACAGATTCTGAACATCCAACGACGCATCGACAAGCAGCGAACCATCATCACGCACTGTAATACTTCGGCCTTCTCCGTTGACCTCTCCCATATCCCCAACAACGACCTGCAAAACATCATCTACAGTCGCTATTCCTGCAACACTACCGTATTCGTCTCGCACTACTGCGAAGTGTTCACCTAACTCCTTAAAGCGCTCAAGCAGCTCAAGTGCCGTCATCGATTCAGGCACATCCATAGCTGGCGAGCTAACCTCTCTAAGCTGCGCTTGGGAATCTATCGAGATATTCCCCTGCTGTTCAAAAACATCGTGCGCTGAAACGATTCCAACGACATCATCATCAATTCCTTGGCGCACAGGAAACCAGGTAAGTCGGGAATCAAGGACGGTCTTTACCGCTTGGGCCACTGTCATTCCAACATCAAGAAATACCACCTCGCCACGCGGTGTCATAAGCGATGCTATCGGCTTATCACCCAAACGGAAGACGCGTGATATCATCTGTCGCTCCTCCTCCTCGATTAAACCAGCACGCTCTCCCTCTTCAACAAGTGAGCGGATGTCATCTTCGATCGCATCTTCTTCAACTGCACCAGCCCCCTCACCCCTTGTTGCAAGTTGCCGGGCCATCCTTGCGCTAGCTATTGCCGGCCATGCTAGGCGCACCACTATACGTCCGAGTGGTGCCAGATACCTAAGAACCGGCTCTCGAAAACGAGCCCCGATGAATTGTGGCAAAATATAGCCTGCCGCTATCGTTAAAACGAATACCGAAACCACAACAAAGCCGATAATTACAAATCCTAGCGCGTCTATTCCTTTCGTTGTCCCGGTCGGTAAGACAGTGGCTCTGGCCTCTCCAAGAATAAGTTGCCCAACAACACCACCAACAAACACCAAAAGCAGGACGGTAAATAATCTCGATGCAAGAATAAAATCTGATACAGAGATCGAGCTCTCTTCCGGCTGTCCGTCATGAGCCGTTACGCCATTTTGCAGAGCGCCGTTTTGGGGAATAAATGCGCGCCGGGCTTCAAGTAGGGCTACCTCCAGCGCTACCAACCCACATATCAAAAGAAGAGCCGCGCTGATAAAGAAAACTCCTACCAGCACCTAGCCCTCCCATAAGGAGTATCCATACCCCTCTATCATACAGCTAAAATGGAGTTAATTAAAGAATGAATACAAGCGAGGCTTGGTTAATAATTTAACCAATTGTTTATACAATGTTTTTAGTCAGCACTACGCTCTTTATTTCGCTACGCCTAGTGAGGCGAATGCTTATCAACCGCCGTACGGATATCACCTACCCGTGGCTGCTTGGCTGAAACCTGGCTACGATTCAGAACCACCTTCAATAATAAACCGAGCTCTGATAATTTAGCCTCTCCGAGGTGGCCCAATTGACGAACATGGCAATCACGAACTGGATCTCGCAGCCCTGCAAGTACGAGACTCCCCTTCTCGGTCAACGTCACCTTTACCATGCGTCGATCGATACTGCTGCGCTCACGAGCTACGTAACCCAGTCGCTCTAATCGGTCGAGCAGTCTGGTCATATCTGGTACTTCAGCGATCAACTGTTCACTTATATCACCGCACGACTGCCCTCCCGCACCTGCATCTTGTAGAACAAGAAGGATGTTATACGTAGCTGCAGTTAGGTCAAAAGGTCTAAAGACTCGATTCAGCTCAGACTCTAAGCGCGCGGCAACTCGCACAAGAAGCGAGTAAGTAACCTGTTCGATCGGCGCCTGTTCATATCCAGGCGGCCGTTGATCATCAGGCCGTTGATCATCATTTGATTGCGCATTATGAGGCGGACGCATGTCATTCCTATTAGTGATAATCTTTCACTTGTTTTAGCAGTAACCCGTTTTATGGGATCTTTCTATGAGCGTTCTTAGTGCGCGGGGTATTGATTAACTACCAACCGCAACTACTCAGCACTTTGTGCCGAGTAATTACCAAGTATTTTTTTAGCACCTCGTATCATCGGAAGTTGCCGAGTATAGAGCCCAAGGGGTCTAGGAAAGTATCTCGATGTGCTCGTTTCACTTAAGGTCCAAAAGCCCAAAGACAGAGCCCAAAGACAGAGCCAAGAGTAGAGTTATCCATAGGGGGCGAAGCGGAGGGATTCCAAAATCAATTCCGCAGCGTAGCCCCCTGTGGATAACTCGTGGGCAATACTGTTTCGCAAATCAAT
>JBBALZ010000155.1:0-6664 GCA_040402735.1 Bdellovibrionota bacterium | reverse complement strand
ATTTTTATCCCTATCAGGAATGCCAGTCCTTTCCAGTAGATAGCGGGAGAATTGCAAAGCCCTATTTTATGTAAAGCTGCAATAAGGGGAGCGTATGACACTGTGTGATTTAAATACCTTTGGACTAAGCCCAGATCGCGGTTTCTTACCACACCAAGATCCGTTAACCCGCTTGCCGCATCCTCAGTGCGCTCCCTGGGAGACCCTGGCACAGGCGCTGCCCAAGTACATGGCAGCACTGAGCGTTCGTAAAACGGTTGATGCGTTGCCTGAGTTCCCTGTGGCGCTGCTATCGAATGACGCCGAACTCAAGCGAGCGATGATGATCCTCTCGTTTATTGGACACGCCTACGTGTATGGAGAGCGCCCAGTAGCAGATCGGATCCCGGCAGTCTTGGCTAAGCCGTGGTATGAGGTGGCCAAAAAAATGGGCCGTCCACCGGTTCTCTCCTATGAATCGTACGCGCTTGATAATTGGCAACGGATTGATCCCAACGGGCCGATAGAGATGGGCAACATCGCCTTGCTCCAGAACTTTCTCGGTGGAATCGATGAAGAGTGGTTTGTTATTGTACACGTCGATATCGAGGCCAAAGCCGCGCAAGGGCTTAATGCCATGGCAGCAGGACGGCGGGCGGTAGTTGCTGGAGACGCAGCGGCCCTTGTTCCGGCGCTCAAGGAGCTTGAGTGGTCACTAGGCGCCATGTATGGCTCGTTGTGTCGCATGGTAGAGCACTGCGATCCGTTTGTGTACTTTCACCGAGTACGACCGTACATTCACGGTTGGAAGAACAATCCAGCGCTCCCCAATGGGTTGATCTACGAAGGTGTCGATGAATACGGTGGAGTAGGGCAGTTGTTCCGAGGTGAAACTGGCTCACAGAGTGGAATCATCCCGTGTTGTGATGGCTTCCTCGGTGTCGGTCACAAGGAAGATCCGCTCAAGGCGTACCTGATGGAGATGCGGCTCTACATGCCGCCGCAGCACCGTTGGTTCCTTGAGGCCACCGAGGCTGAGCCCAGTACGAGAACATTTGTTCAGTCACACACATCAGAGCCTGGATTACTTGATAGTTACAACGCTTGTGTAGATTGGGTCGATAAGTTCCGCACCAAACACCTAGAGTTCGCCGTTTCGTATATTGCCAATCAGGCACAACGTGATCCCGCTAATCCTTCACAGGTAGGTACGGGAGGTACGCCATTTGTGCAGTACCTCACCAAGCACCGTGATGAGACGGGGGGGCATGTGATAAAGAACTAAGGCATCATCCTAAATTAGGCAGTTGCAGGTCTGAAAATGGCGCAGCTAATCTAAATCAGTTTAGGCTTTTGAATTTGCGGTGCTCACCCTGACGGTGCCAGGGCTTAAGCCTCAGCAAATATCAAAACTAACGGCGACCTTTATCGTCGTCGCCATCATCGCCCCTATCATCACCACCACTCCCCGCACCGCACTCTGTGCCGGTATGTTTCTTAATCTTCTGAACTAAAAGATCTGCACCGACCTTGTGGCTCTCAGCTTCAACGCAGGTGCTCGCTTGTAGGTCAGCCTTGGAGCTAAGGCCACGAAAGAAAACGGTAGACGCCGTGATCGTAAGAGTAGTTGATCCAACTACTAAGACTGGATCGTTAAAGGATTGAATGAGGCCCTTAGTTTCGACCTCATTTCCGTCTGGAACTCCGTCGTCATCACCATCACTGTCGCGCTCGTCTGAGTCGCCGTTATCATCTAAACCGTCATCATCAGTGTCAGCATCGCAGCGGTTTGATCCGATTGCTGCCTCGATGACATCAGGTAAACCATCTCCATCCGAATCAACTCCTCGAGTTGTACTTTTGAGCTTAGCCCGTTCGGTTTCAGAGAGTTTTCTAAACGATTTAGTAAGCTTAGACTCCTCTGATCTAATCCTTTTAATCGCGCTCTTGGCTTTGCCTAGCTCGCTAGGCGATGCAAATGACGCATTTATGGATGTGATGGCGATAATAAGGGTTAATACTAAGGTTCTAAGCATAGACTCCCCAAAAAAATGAACAGACTCCCAATCTTACACCTATTTGGTTGCTCTATGCAGTAAAAAAGATTCGTAACTACTCATCGAATTTTAAGATCGTCGCTGCAATTTAGTCGCTAAATAAGGTGATTTTGGCGGATCTTTTTTCTCGCCACCCCCTAGTCGGGGGTGCCTTTTTTGGTGAGTAGTTATTATCTCCATCTAATGAGAGAAACCCTTACCAGCCCTATCCGTGCCGTAAGCTCTATTGATAAACCCCACTAAGGGTAACTTGCTGCGACTTAAAGTTGGTAAAACGCTTTTTAGTAGTCGGATTAAGCCCCGCGCTACGTATCCCCAGGGTAGCTTCCATTTGGCATGGAGATCCGATAGTCCCTGTAATGTTTGCCGAGTAGGAACCATCTGTTTGGGCAGCGACACCTGTTACTCCGGTTAAATCAGTAAATGATAGAGCCTTTCTGACTGCCTTTAAATTGCTAAAAGTTACTGCCGCGCTAGGAAATGTAAAGCCCTTAGCTGTAAGGTCTTTCTTTACAGCATCAGCAATTATCTTCGATACGGCCATTCTCGCAGGAAAAGCGCACTTACCGAAAGTTTGTCCCGTTGTCGCTTGAGCAAAAGCATTGGTTGATACGACACATGCCGTCAAAGCTACGTATAAAGCGATAGATTTGCATGAAATTTTCATAGTTTCTCTCCGTACTTTACTCTCTAATAGACGATTCAGAACCGTTATGCTCCGTATCGGTGGTTGTGTAACATTTGACTAGGGCATCGCAATTCTCTCTGCTTCCCTTGCACGGAACACCACTCGAACAGCACTAGTGAAAGCGAACAAGAGAAAAAATCCAGAAAGAGTTGGGATCGATTTAAGTGACGATGCCTCTATTGCGCGTAAAAGCGTCGGTATTAGGGGTTCCATCACTAACCCCCATACTGAGGGGATAACTAGGCCAGCGAGATACAGTCCACGCCCTATGGAGTTAGAGTGCTCTTGGAATACGGGCCAGAGTAGTGGAAATGAGATGAGCGCTACTGGCATGTCGTAGTCATACGCGTAAGGAGAGATTAGCGGTGTCGCAAGCGCAACTAAACCTATTTGGCTACGTAGCAAGAGGTGACGTGAATGAATAATGACGATATAGGCTATGCTCAAGGCTAGAATTGATTGAGCCAGAAGCGCGTAGGTAGGGGCAAATCCGAGAGAGTAAAGAGTGGCGTAGACAGATATCATCCGAACGATACGGAGGTTTCCTGTGAGTAAGAGTTGTCGCGTTTCATCTATGGTAGATAAAAAGCTCCACCATATTCCGTCGCTCAGCGTTGCAGCGCCAAGACAAATGAGTGATATGAGCACAACCACGCCGATCGCCATGACGCGCCATTTCCGCTCGCGAACTAGATAGAGAAAGACAATTGGAAAGAATTGCGGCTTTAGCGCGAGTACGGCAAGGCCTAGACCTGACCAGCCCGAGACACCTGCCGCAGATTTGAGGATCCACGCGATAATTCCGCCAAAAAGCAAACCATTTTGTCCCGCGGCAAGAGAAACGCAGATTGCGGGGATACCAATCTTGAGGGCCATCTCAAAGTATTGGCCCGAAAGAGACCGTGCCATCGCTATATATCCCGCAAGTGACAGGCCCATAAAACTTAGATATGCAGCCCATTCTTTTAGTAGGGCCAGAGGAGCCAGTAGTAGTATATAAGGAGGCGGATATAACCAACGTAGGCCGCTGTACAAATCTCCAGATAGCGAAACTAAATTGCCTCGATAGGCCTCTAAAACCTGACCACTCCAGAAAGCGTGACCTACAATATAGAATACATCGAAGTCTGAGCTCCCCAGCTCGCGCAAAGATTGATACAGGTGAAATGCTTGCGCGAGATATACGAGAACAGGAAGACTACATAAGAGAGCGCATCTGGCCAGAGACTTGCGGTGCTCTGATAACGGAGAGAAGGGTGTTTTCATATTGTGTAGGATACTACTACTACCAAGACAGGGCCTTCCTTACGGATTACGCCACCTAACAAGTACCGCACCGGTTAAGACCTCTTGGCCCGGTTCAATTAATACTGATTCAACAACACCATCCGCAGCCGCTTTTAGTGGATTTTCCATCTTCATCGCCTCTATAACAACTACTACATCCCCAGCCTTAACCTCTGTTCCAGGGCTCACTTTTATCTCCGAAACGATCCCGGGAATCGGAGCTTTGAGATCGCTTGGTTGGTTGCTACTAGATTTAGCCCGGCGGGGTGGGGTGGATGGTCTGTTGGTGTCTTTTGAGTTTAGTTGGGCGTCCGAGTCGCTGCTTATGTCAATTTCGTACTGCTCTCCATCGATAGACAGAGTCATTACTGAACCAACCCGACTCTTTAATTCAACTTGGAAAGTACTACCATCCACACGTACTGTATAGCGACTCATCTATTGCTCCTATCGATTCCTTCAAGAAGGGCGGCTTGATACCAGGTTGATATTTTGCGACCTCCCGAATGTGAATCAGCGCTACTCCGCTCGGAATCTGCATCCGACACGATCCGCATCGCGCCATTTGAATCAACAAAGATATCTCCCGCAGGTGGCAGAGACGCTTGCACACTAGTTCCAATAGCCACCAAGATACGGTTCGAGAGCGACCCCTGGTTTTTTTGTGCGCCATTTCTGTCGAAGATAAATCGAATTTTATCGTGCGATAGTGGCTCTGGTAGTGGGGGAAGGAGGTCTATCTGTTTCATCTTAAAGCATCCGCTCTTACAGAGGTATGTTACCGTGCTTCTTCTTAGGATTGCTCTGTCGCTTGTTCGCCAAGAGTGAGAACGCCTCAATCGCCTTGCGGCGTGTTTCGCGTGGTCGAATTACTCCATCGATGAAACCGAGCTGAGCTGCTTCTTTTGGATTGGCAAATTTCTCGCGATACTCCCTAACTAGACGCTCTCGCGTTTCCTTTTCAAGTCCACGCGACGCAGCTTCTTCAAGCTCTTTGCGGAATATTATACTAACAGCACCATCAGAGCCCATAACGGCTATCTCAGCCGATGGATAGGCGAAGTTGAAGTCAGCTCGTATGTGTTTAGAGCTCATCACATCGTATGCGCCGCCATAGGCTTTGCGAGTGATTATAGTCACCTTCGGCACTGTAGCTTCGGCGTATGCGTAGAGCAATTTAGCTCCGTGACGTATAATACCACCATGTTCCTGTTGAAGACCGGGAAGAAATCCCGGTACATCAACCAGTGTAAGCAGCGGGATATTAAAAGCGTCGCAAAAACGCACAAAACGGGCGGCTTTAATGCTGGCGTTAATGTCTAAACAACCTGCTAGGTATGCTGGTTGATTAGCAACTACTCCGATGCTCTGACCGTTTAGTCGAATGTATCCGATGACGATGTTGGCGGCGAATGTTGACTGAATCTCAAAAAATTCATGCGAGTCAGCGATCGATCTGATTATATCTTTAATATCGTAGGGAAGATTAGGTTGCGGCGGGATTAGAGTATCTAGAGCTGGATCCTCGCGAGTCGCTATATCGCCGCTCACAACTGCTGGCGCTGTGTCTAGGTTGTTCTGTGGCAGGAATGAAAGTAGCAAACGACACATTTCAAGAGCTTCGCTATCTGTATCGGCCTCTAAGTGCGCTACACCGCTAATTGCTCCATGGGTATCGGCACCACCCAAGACCTCCTTAGAGACCTCCTCTTTGGTGACTGTTTTGATCACGTCGGGTCCGGTGATGAACATGTGGCTTGTGTTGCGCACCATGAGCACAAAGTCGGTAATGGCAGGAGAGTAGACAGCGCCACCTGCGCACGGGCCCATAATCAGCGAGATCTGTGGCACTACGCCCGATAGCAGTGTGTTTCTTAGGAATATATCCGCATAACCGCCAAGGCTCTCTACCCCTTCCTGAATACGCGCTCCACCTGAATCGTTTAGTCCGATGATGGGGCAGCCGATCTTCTCAGCTAGATCCATTACTTTGCAGATCTTCTTGGCGTGCATAGCAGCGAGCGAGCCGCCAAACACAGTGAAATCTTGCGCAAAAACGCAGACCGTACGGCCGTTGATCGTGCCACTGCCAACAACTACCCCGTCGCCTAGATAGCGTCTGTCAGCCAAGCCAAAATTAGAGGAGCGATGGGTAACGAACTTATCAACTTCATTAAAAGATCCACGATCCAGAAGTTGCAGCACGCGCTCGCGAGCCGTAAGCTTGCCGCTTTCGTGTTGCTTGGCGATACGCTCTGGTCCGCCGCCAGTCTCAGCTTCGGCGTCCATTCTGGCTAATTCATCGTTGTCTTTCATAATTGATACCGTGTAACTACTCAGCAAATGCTGCCGCAATAACGTTAGCTCCTAGTAAGGGGCAGCTTTGCGGAGCAAAGCAGGGTGGAGATAATAACTACTCACCAAAAACAAGCACCCCCGACTTTGGGGGCGGCAAGAAAAAAAGATCCGCCAAAACCAGCTCATTTAGCGACGACTTTGCAGCGACGATCTTAAAATCCGGTGAGTAGTTACGATACCGTATCTCAATAGCTCAGATGCTATCGCGCAGGTAGGGGCTAGTCGAGGTAAAAAATGCGGGTAACTACTCAGCAAATTCTGCCTCAATCACGTTAGCCCCTATTAAGGGGCGGCT
>JBBALZ010000154.1:0-6823 GCA_040402735.1 Bdellovibrionota bacterium | reverse complement strand
TCACGTAGAAGGGCGAGGTTTCATGGGGGCTTCGGCAAACTGCTAAAGTGTTACAAAAAAGGGAATTGCGACCCCCTACATAGTCCTCAACCGCCAATTTTTTGACGTGGCTATGACCCTAAATTCGGCAGTTTTGGGTCTGAAAATGAAATTTCAAGATCCTTTGTGCTTTCGAGTATCTGCGCCATTTTCATCGGCCTTAACTGCCGAATTTAGGATAAATACGAGCTCTTTCAAGTAGATAGCGGTAGAATTGTGGTGCCCTACATTTAGCTTCAAATTCTCAAGCAATTGCTCCTACACGCCGACACTATTTTGGTATGGAAAGTGCTGCGAAGACGTCATTCATTCGTTAGTCAGTCCACGCAAAGAGCTACAAGGAGGCCAGGATATCGATTATGAGGAAACCAACTCAAGAATCCGAACAGAAGGGCAATAACGAAGAGATGACCACTGAGATAATCGAACTCACCTGCCAAGAGGTCGAATCCCTAACACGAGCATTCGAGATGATTAGTGAGCTATGCGAGCAGCTCCAAAACGATGTAGTTAATGAGTACCTTTTGGACATTCCTGAACAAGATATCAACTAGACAATCGAACATAATCCGCATGCGGGTCGATTGCTGTAATTCGCAGTAGCAATCTCTGTCCTAAGCTCACCTTCTGCGAGAGGCGAACTAAAACTGTTATATATATCTCATCTAGCTCAACGAGCGGATTTTTTAGGTCAACCCTGACAACGGTTCCTTCAATCGGCCTATTGCGCTCACGCTGCTCTAGATATCGCAGCAGCCAGTAGCGCTTTGTTTCTCTGCTTGCAAGCCCAGCCTGTTGAAGCGGCAATTCAACCTCACCTGCTATTCGCTCGAACTCATCGGGCGAGATACAGGCCCTACCCTCTTTGAGAAACGAGAGTATTTGCCGCTGATGACATAGATCCATATAGCGTCGAATCGGAGATGTTGCCTGAATATATGAGTCAACTCCCAAGCCCGCGTGACGAATGGGCGCAAATGACACAGAGGACTTTTTGAGCTTTGTGCGTGCTGAAAAATCCTTCGCAGGACCCTCTGGAACATCAGTGCTCTTGTCTGCCTCATCGGTGCGATCGTCAGGACGCTCCTGGCCGCGAAACAAAACCGGTATCCCGTGTTCCGCTGCGAACTCTGCCATAACCGTGTTAGCAAGAACCATCATCTCTGATACGAGCAGACGAGCCGGACTATCCTCCTCAATTTCAAGTAACCGCACCTTTCCATCTTCAAAAAACGGGACCACCTCCCTTTTATGAACTCTCATTGCGCCTTTTCCGATCCGCCCTCCTTCAAGTGCTGCGGCTATCTCATGAAGCACTAACAAGGTACTGTCGCCTGCTTCTAGAAGCTCATCCACCTCATCGTATGTATAACGACATCCAACTCGAATAAACGACCCACACACCTGCTTAGAAACAATCTCTAGTGACTCGCTAAGCGAGATCAGCACAGAGATGCATGGACGCACAGCCCCAACTTTCAGACTACAGATATCCTCCGCTAATCTAAGCGGTAGCATATTAATCGTCCGATCAGCACAGTAAAGCGATGTTGCGCGCCGCTTGGCCGCCCGATCAGTTCGTGAACCAGGAACCACCGCGGCAGTTACATCTGTAATGTGAATCCCTAGTTCGTATCCATCTGGTGTGCGCTGCAACGTGAGCGCATCATCCATATCAAGCGTAGAGATATCATCAATAGTAAATGCTAGTTGCCCGGTTAAATCGCTCCTAAAGGCACGCTCACTCTCAGAAAACGCGATTACCGTCTCTGGGGCAGTAATTGCCTGAACCTCCATTTCAACATCAGCGCTGTGCTCGGTAGGAATATCGTGTCGAATTAACGCCAGGTTTGAGTGCTCATTAAATATCCCAATTTTGATAAGAATCTCAAAAGCCCGTTTCTCAATCGGCATACTCTCTGGCAACCCTAGTCGCTCGCCACAAAGGTGCACAAACTCACGTGCATCTTTCTGGCGCGCTGGGTCAGTGTGCACAATTATTGCGGCGACCTCCTCAATAAGTCTTAAAGGATCTCTGAGTTCAGCGGGTATATTAATCGCCGGATCGCTAACGCGCATCTCTAAAAACTCAAGCGCTCTCTGGCGAAGTGCGTGCTTCAGAGCCTTGGCCTCCTCCGCTCGGCGTAGATCCTCTACGACGTGCTGTGGGCGCGGTTCAAAACGATCTCGATCACGCTTAAAGTGAATTCGCTCGCGCACAAGCGCAACGCGCACGGCGGCATGGCTGATCAGATCGTCAACGCCCAGATACAGAGAGCTCAGCTCCGACACCGTATATGCTCTCGACTCCTCATGCACAAAACTCCAAAGCTCAGCTACATCAAAGGCGCTTGCCTGCGCTTCCACCTGTTGAGCAATCTCTTGTAGCCGTGAAACACGAGCTGATTTTGAGGAGATCTCCCCTGTCAGCTTCCCTGGCAAAACATAAAGCCTAGAAGGAATAAGATCGAGCTCGCGACTCCGTAGCGTTAAGATTGATATTTTGTCTTTTTTTGCCCCAACAACAACACCAAGTATCAGCTGTCCATCATCGTCATAGTGAACAAGTGCACCCGGCAGCATATCTGCCCCCTGCGAACTAGAGGAATGAGGTAAAGGAGATTCTGGTTTCGGTGACATGAACGACTACTATTTATTTAACTATGAAAGAGCCTCGTTAATCTGCGCATTATATCGGGCCACATTCACGGCTATACAAGCAAGAAGCTCCTCTGCGGAATTCGCCTTACCCTCAAGCAAACCGCGCGATACGTTCACCAGCGCACCACCGCGAACTCCATTAATCTCTCCGAATCCCGCCACCGAGTCTCGCGCCGCTGCACCCTGCGCTCCCAATCCTGGGATAAGAAATAAATTTCGCGGCATTAACTGGCGGAGGCGTTTAGCTTCCTCCGGATACGATGCTCCAACGACTGCACCAACTCCAGACCAACCCGACTGACCAGCTAACTTCTCGGCATGTTCGGCAAGCCACGCTGCCACATGCTCACGAACTGGTCTTCCATCTGCAGAGAGCCCTTGAATAGCAGCGGCACCTGGATTAGAGGTCTGCACAAGAACAAAAATACCTTTGCCATACTCCTGGCAGTCCTTTAGGAACGGCATAAGCGTATCGAACCCAAGAAAAGGATTTATAGTAAGCGCATCGGCGGTAAAACTCTCTACCTCTCGCCCACGTACGGAACTCTTGCCTAAGAACGCAGTGCTGTAGGCCTCGGCCGTAGAGCCGATATCTCCACGCTTGCCATCAACTATAAGTGGAATACCTGCTGCACGTATCGCTTTACACAAACGCGCAAATGCTGTCACCCCTGCCACACCGTACTGCTCAAAGAAAGCTATATTCGGCTTAATCGCCGCCACCTTATCAGTTACAGCAGCCAAGAAGATCTCTCCGAATCTAGAGAGAACATACTCGATATATGCTTGATCATTAGCCGTAAGAGATGCCGCCTCAGTTAGAAGAAACTCCGGCAGCTTATCAATAACCGGATCACAACCAGCAACTAGAAAACTGCCACTTTTTAAAATGGTAGCTTGAACAAAATCCGCGAACGCCCTCATGGCAACTCCTACAAAATACTTCTGGCAAGCCTACAACAGCCCACGCCGTTTGTTAAGGAGTTACTCACGAAATTACGCTAGAGAAGCCCGACAAAACCCCACCCTGAGTGTGCCTACCTTGATATTGCGAGTGATTTTTCAAAAATCACTCGCGCAGAGTTTGCTGAGTAGTTACTGATTATTTACACTCAGTTGCAAATCGCGGAAGCTTTGCTAACTGGTCGAGACCTTTCTTCTCCAGAGCTTTAGCTTGTTTGACGAACTTCTGTCGGCGGCTAGTAGCACCGGTCGACCGGAAGGCGACACGAGCCATGGTACGCATCACCGAGTTTCGCTGATTAGCATACAGCCCTCTCAAGGCATCAATCGTGCCCTGCCTATCTACAGTAGCGCAGAATGCCGGGGCTTGAGGGCACGTCTTCACTACTGCTGGGAATTGGATGGTTAGTGCCTTAGCAGTTGTTTCGTACTCTGCGGCTTTTTGATTCGAGCGCCGAGCATCGCTCTTATCACGGGCCTGCTCGCGGTCACCACCCTTCTTATCTTTTACGCTCGCTAGGGCTGCTGCGGCTCTGTTCATTAGAGCTGAGAGGTCTATGGCTACCTGGTCTAGATCTCCTTTGATAGTTCCAAGTGGAGTATCAACGCACTGGCCGTCGCACGTTTTCAGAGTGCTATCAATCTCTATCTTACGCCCGTTAACATTCCAGATAACCCTCTCATTCGGATCTACTAGCGGAATCTCAAAGACAGTGGCGTTAAGTCCGGAGAAGAACTTATTAGGCTGCCCACGATCGATCGCTCCTGGAGAGAAGCTATTCAGATTCCCTACCGGGAAGGACTGCTCAAAGGTTCCCTGATTATTGTAACCGAGCTTAACCTTAAGTATACCACTCTCGTATCCTCGACAATCCGCTACCGGCTGAACGTCTGGACATACTGGGCTCTGCTCTGACGCGGTAGCTTCGGACAGAGCACTCTTTTGCGCCTTAACTGCCCACACCAATTTATCGCCCTTGTATGGGACAACTACGGAGCCCTTTACTTGACCAACCTTAAACGTAGTTGGAGGAGCCACAGTAGTCGTGTCTGAGCGGAATTCGTTAATCGTTCCGAGATTAGAATTGGTACCGAAGGCTTGCTCAGCTCCTGTTGTATTATTGTAGCTAAAGTACGCTGTACGGCTTCCATCAACATTTTTAGCTATACACTCTACTCCCACAGTCAAAAGTTGCGCCTCGGCAGCCGACGTGGCAGTCGGAGTCGGCGTGGTTGTTGACGTTGATGTTGCTGTGGCGCTAGCGGTAGCCGTTGCTGTTGCCGTTGCCGTCGCCGTAGCAGTGTGAGTCGCCGTAGCAGTAGGAGTTACAGTCGGCGTATTAGTCGGAGTACTCGTTGGAGTACTAGTATTCACCGGTGTGTTAGTCGGAGTTGCGGTGCTAGTCGGAGTATGCGTCGGAGTTGAAGTACTCGTTGGCGTGTGTGTTGGAGTCGCTGTATTTGTAGGTGTATTAGTTGGCGTCTCAGTGCTAGTTGGCGTTCGCGTCGGGGTTGCAGTACTCGTCGGTGTGTACGTTGGAGTCTGAGTACTCGTTGGCGTATTAATTGGAGTCGCAGTACTTGTTGGTGTATGCGTTGGAGTCTCAGTACTTGTCGGCGTATGCGTTGGAGTCTCAGTATTCGTTGGAGTCCTAGTAGGTGTAGCAGTCGATGTCGGAGTCGCGGTTGGAGTTCTAGTTGGCGTGCTTGTAGCAGTTGCGATCGCCGTCGGAGCCACTGCAACTCCCACTCCTAGGTAGCTAAAACGTGCCATCACCTGATTATTGGCATCTGCATTGTTACCGCAGTCGCCGATCAGATTAGGTGTTACCGAGCCAGTGCTCGCGTTGTAAGACTGGCCATTTGCGTCAATACGGCTACAGTCAGAGAAGAAGTAAGATGTTCCAAATGCCACCTGTAAACCTCCTGCTCCTAGAGAGGCAGAGGGACAGAATCCCGGAGCCGGACAATTTGAAGCCGTCGAACGATAAGTGTAAAAAGGCGTTAATTTATTTGAATTGGGGATAACACACGCGTAACTAACGCCATCGATATACCCCTCACCACTTCCTGTAACTGTAATTCTACCTGTTGCAGAATCATACTGAGCCGAAACCGATCCTACCCCTCCACCTGCTGCTGAGCGATTCTTGTAAAAAGCCGAAACACTCACTACGCAGGATAATCCCGTCCCAATACTCACGCTACCTGTCTGAACCCGAGGAAATCCGATGTAGCCAGCTCTAATGTCAGCAGCAACTAGTGAACCGTTAGCTTCCTTGGCACAGACATAAACTCCATTACCTGAGAGATTTCTTGCTCCGTTGTGGTATACGGCAACTTTATTATTGACCACCGGAACTACAAATTCAGGGTTAATTCCTGCAGAGCTATCAGATTCAACCGTTAAGTTGTTACCAACAGAGGTATAACAGTTGGTATAGTCTGCAACATCGAGCTCGCCCCCAAATGGCACGTAACCCATCCGTATTGAGTTGTTGCGAAAGATCTCTTGAGACCAGGCGTTGGCTCCTAAAGATAGAGAGAAAACAACCAACACCAGCAACGAAAGCAATTTACGCAAAATCATTGTAGTTAACCTCACTAGTTCTAAATGCTCCAAAATGGAACCGAACAACCTCTAAACATATCCGCATCTCGCTACAAACTGCTTCTGACAGCTTTGCGGGGGCCAGTACACCTGGCGCCTAAAGTCTACTAGTTCAGATATGGTCGATTTTAAAAGACACGTTACTTTTAGTGAGTTGAGATCTAACTAGCCGGAACAATTGTTATTTTTGCGGCGCTGTGACGTAAGGGATATAAACCCAGCCTCATTCATTTTTGAAAAAAATGGATGAGAATAGCTGGGCGAGCGCAATCTTGGCGGAGCCAAGTTGCGCCGTAGAAGACAACAAACTCCTACGTGCCGAGTGTGTGAAAGTTTAGGGTCATGAGAGACTTTAGCTCTGAGCGATACTGTTTGATATTCGCAAAAAACTTCAGAATCGCTCCCTGCTTAATCGACATTCGCTCCCCTGGTAGTCGTCAGACACCAAGTCCTCTAAGCCACCTGCTTGGTATCTCTTCAGGTAATTGATGGCAGTATTTCGGCTTAAAAACAGATACTCTGCAATGCTCTCTGGTGACTTGCCTGTGT
>JBBALZ010000153.1:0-6885 GCA_040402735.1 Bdellovibrionota bacterium | reverse complement strand
GTGATTTTGAGTAGATGCGCCATTTTCAGACCCGCAACTGCCGAATTTAGGTTAATACTACACGGAAATACTACACGGAGTTGCGCATGCCATCATTTGATGTTGTCTCTAAGGTAAATATTCAGGAGGTCAAGAACGCCGTAGATCAGACCGCGCGCGAGATCCAGACCAGGTATGATTTTAAAGGGGTTAACGCAACTGTCGAGCTGCAGGAGAAAGAAGGGGTCATTCAACTTCATGGCCCTGACAAGCTACGCATGGCCGCTATGGAAGAGATCCTTAAACAAAAGCTTTCAAAGCGTGGTGTCAGCCTTAAATCAGTGACCTTTGAAGATGCAACGCCAGCTGGTGGAGATACATTGCGTCAGAAAGTCATCGTCAAACAGGGGCTCTCAGATGAGGAGCGCAAGAGTATTAACAAGTTTATTAAAGAAGCAAAACTCAAAGTAACCTCTCAGATTCAAGGCGATCAGGTGCGCGTAACGGGCAAGAATAGAGACGATCTTCAAACAACCATAGCGCAACTCCGCGCCAAGATGCCCGACCTCGATCTACAGTTCACAAACTTTAGGGATTAAACAGCTAGCACCACTTTCTGCACGATGGTAGCTGGTGCTATTGCAGACGAATTCTCAAAGTCTTTTTCATCGAGGCCTCGCCGTTACTGGTCTGCGCAAACACTGTAAGCTGCGCTGCCTTTATCTGCGATATCTTCATTCGGTGTACAAACGAGCCCTCGGCATCTGTCATAACCACAATCGTCTTATCATTTAGCGTTAGCTTTACAGCCTCCCCTGGAAGAGCAACACCCAGGTTTGATACTAGCGCTCCAGTTAGTACAAGCGATCTATTATCCTTCGATCTCTTCTGCTTTAGCGTAAGCGTTGCATTAGCGAGATTGGCTCCGACCAACTCTTCAGAAACGCACTTGCCGCTAGCTGTTAACGCGCGATTTATCTGCTCGACGCTGATAGCCGAAAAATAGCGCTTAACGCCTAAATTTGGATACATAATACCGCCCTCATCACTGGTATCGTGCGCCGCGCCAAAGGTGTGCCCAGCCTCATGAAGAAATGTGGTGATATTGAAATTACGATGAATATTTTGCGTTAGGCCGTAAGCATTCTTTGAAGACCAACAGATAGCTCCCACGTATGAGAGCCCAATTACATTTCCAACCAAATCTTTGCCCGTAAAGAGATGCTTAAAATCTACGTCTTGGTCGAATGTGAAGGGAGAAAACCCCAGATTTGCGGGATTTTCAGGATTTTTCGCAAACGAGGCTAAAAGCATACTTGGGTTAGTTGAAACATATGGAGAAGCCCCCACATAGACATGCTGCCTGACAAGGGCGAATCGAAGTCCGAGTTGCTTCTCAAAGATAGCCTCGGCGGCATTTATCGTAGCTGCTATCTCCGCATTGCTTGTATCGCCATAAATCGAATACCACTCTGGGTCCGCATCTGTGCTAAGGGTTACTAAACGAGCTTGAAAGGTTGCCTTAAGCGGCTCGCTAGATTGAAGTGAAGAAGCAACCGACTGAGTAGTAAACACGTTACCCTTTTTCACAGAGGGCGTGTCACACAACTTACTTGTCAGGGCGCTGTTTGAAGCTATAGCAACCTTTGCTTGAGTGATCTTGTTCTGTGTAAGCTGCCATGTCAACGAATAAACTCGACCCGCCTTAGCCTGCTTGCCTGTTAATACCGAGATAAACTGAATCTTAGCTCGACCATCTATGACAGACAGCGCGGCTGGCACTTGCTTGACACTAGCACTACCTGACCCGTTTCCTCTATTAACGAGCGCCTTACCCTTAAGCAACAGCGGAACGTGAGTATCCTTAGTTGTAAGAGTGCCCTTGACTAACACCGCTTCGGCTGCCGGCAACTTCCGTGCGTTAAACACAAACTGCACCCTTCCGACACCAGCGACTTTCTTGGCGCTTAAACGAATAATCTTAAACTTTGCACCAGCCCTAGCTTGAGTTTTGTACAAACTAGCTACGCGCTGATGATCCCCTGATACAGCGGCCACAAAGAGCTTGTTGGCTGCTGAGCACTCTGATGCTGTAGCGCAAAGCAACACAAGAACCACAGCTAATTGTGCTCGTAGTGATCGCATATACTAAGATCAGCTGCTGGGCAAAGAGTGCTTCCGAAGACTTGGCGTCTGCGGGATTCTCGTACTCTGGAGAATCTAGACCACTATCCTGCTATTGCCTCCTTGTGAAATACCTTCACGGGAGGCTGAGTGCCGCTAACAACCTCAGGAGTGATAACGATCTCTTTTATCCCGGCGTTACTCGGAACATCATACATCACATCGAGCATGCAGCTTTCTATAATTGATCGCAACCCACGCGCTCCAGTGCGCTTCTCAAGCGCCTTGTTAGCTATCGCCTCAAGCGCCTCCTTGGTAAAGGTTAGCTCTACCCCCTCCATCCCTAGAAGCGTCTGATACTGCTTGATTAAGGCATTCTTGGGACGCGACAGGATCTCTATAAGCGCGGCCTTATCTAGCGGATCAAGGCAAGAGACTACCGGCAATCGCCCGATGAACTCTGGTATCATGCCAAACTTGAGGAGATCCTCGGTCTCAAGCACACTGAGCGGATTATCGCGCTTTTCGGTAGCTGCAACTACTGCACTACCAAAACCCAAGCTCTTCTTACCGACACGTTGTCCGATAATACGCTCAATTCCATCGAAGGCTCCACCAACGATAAAGAGGATGTTAGATGTATCAACCTGAATAAAATCTTGTTGCGGATGCTTACGCCCACCCTTAGGAGGCACGTTAGCTTTAGTTCCCTCAATGATCTTTAACAGTGCCTGCTGCACACCCTCACCCGAAACATCGCGAGTGACTGAAGGCGTGTCGCTTTTTCGCGCAATCTTATCGATCTCGTCTATGTAAACGATACCACGCTGCGTCTTCTCAACATCGTAGTCCGCTGCCTGCAGTAAGTTAACAATAATATTTTCTACATCCTCGCCGACATATCCGGCCTCTGTAAGGCTTGTAGCGTCAGCTATCGTAAATGGCACATCGAGGACACGGGCTAGAGTTTGCGCTAGCAGGGTCTTTCCAGAACCGGTAGGGCCAATCAGCAGTATGTTTGATTTTTGCAGCTCTACTGTACTCTTTGTGACCCTATTGTTCTGAATGCGTTTGTAGTGGTTGTGAACTGCTACCGAGAGCACCTTCTTGGCATGGTCCTGGCCGATAATATAATCGTCAAGCGCTTCCTTAATATCCTTGGGTGTGGGGACAGCCGACCGTGGAACAGGTGTTGTGGTATCTTCCAGCTCCTCTGTCAGGATGTCGTTACACAGGTCTACGCACTCATCACAGATGTACACCGATGGACCAGCTACTAGCTTGCGCACCTCCTCTTGGTTCTTTCCGCAAAAAGAACAGATTAAGTTGCCTCCGTTCTTACCGAGATCTTTTGCCATGGCTACATCCTTTTAAAAAGTGGGGTAAAAACCTTCTCTCATCTCTTATGATGCGCGATGGGCCCAAACGGATTGCCACTCGCCTAGAAGGAGCTAAATAGGATGCGTACTTTGAACCTCCTCAAGTGGTAGTTCGACACAAATCCGTGCTACCTTAACAAACCGACTCTAGTTGTAGGGCATCGCAATTCTCCCGCTATCTACTGGAAAGGACTGGTATTCCTGATAGGGATACAGATGCGCGACTAAATTCCGTGTAACTACTCACCGGATTTTAAGACTGTCGCTGCAATTTCTTCGCTAAATGAGCTGATTTTGGAGGATCTTTTTTCTTGCCACCCCCCAAGTCGGGGGTGCCTTTTTTTGGTGAGTAGTTACAATTCCGTTAAACTCACCCTCAACGCACTTTTTGGCCCCATGTAAGAAGAGAGAATTGCAAAGCTCTATTACATCGATTTACCGTATAAACTTGATGATTCTCGTGGTATAATCTCTGCATCAAAATCCTTGCAGGGATATAGAGAGATAATAGGAAACATGGACTACAAATTTAAAATAAATGACCGCGTACGCAGAGTGCCTTTTAACGTCACTGTGGCTAAGAGCAACCTCGGTGCCTACGAAAACGCGGAGCATGATATTGAAACAACCACTTATTCTGCATCTGGATGTATCGGTACGGTGAAGAACTTACGAGAAGAGACCACCCTGGCTGCTCAGGAGTCCCGCTCAAAGTCGATTATGTTTCTGATCCAGTGGGACAACGGAACGTTGTCGTACCATGGGCCGGATGCACTGCTGAGAGCGGCGTAAGATTTCAAACTAGCCCGCTTTACCTCTTTGCGACACAACAGTGTTAGGCCTAATATACGAGGCATTGAGAACCAATGCCCGTTGATACGCCATGAACACGCACTGCGACAGATCCAGCAATCGAAACCTGACAATTCTTGTACTGATTGGGTTAATTATATTGTGCGGAGCGGCTTGGCTTGCCGCCTACGACGACAGGGGTCTCAGACTCTCGCTTGTTGCATTCAAACCCTTGGTCGATGGCATTCTTCCGTGGGGCAAAGTCCTTGAGGATCGTGCCGAGCTCGTATTACAGTCTGCCCAATGGGCAATTTTGGGATTTGGGGCGCTTGTGGCAGCTTCAACGCTCGTCTGGCGCACACAACAGACCTGCGAGCGATCGGCATTTGTCCTTGCTGGGCTTCTGGCGATGCGCTTTGGCTCCGCGCTGTCGGCGATGGCGAACACAGCTCTGACATATTTCCTGGTTCGCGATATCGCTGGGCGTGGCGACGCTATAGCTGCATTAGCAATTCTTGCCATCGACGCAAAGCAGATCAGTTGGTCATGCTACGAATTCCCGCATGTGGCGACAGCGTTTACTGCCGTGGCGATCTCCTGGCCAACAGAGGCATCTCCATCACCGCTTATCCAGAATGCGCCCTAACGCTATTTTTTAGCAACTTATCGGAGTTTTTTTCGATTATCTTCCTAGGCCAAGGGATCAAAACCACCCAGGCAGGACTACTCCGAGCGGCACCATGCGTTATTTAGACTCTTTACACAGCGCTCCAAGCGTTGACACTCCCCATTTAAGCTTCCAGATCGGCACTTCACGTCTATCACGATTTTTAAGCTGCCTTGAGATCCTGCTACCAACGGCGTGCATTGTTTGCTCTAGGCCTTTAAGAAATTTCTTGGTGTGCTATCGGTGTCGGCCTTGTTTTCCTGACCTTGCTTCACTGCGAACTCAGAGTTGTCAGTGCTGTTTTGGTCCACTGGATAGCGGCTGTCAGAGCGACACCTGTCAGGCTTGTAAAACCTATCCGCCCATCGCTGATTCGATAAGGTTTATCTGGGAATATGACGGATTAGCGCGCGATCTAATCCGCACTATCAAATATCGCCCCAGTATCTCTCTTGCAACAGCAGCCGGCAAACTTCTACGCGACGCTGTGCCACAGCTATTTGACCGCTGTGATTGGGATATGATTATCCCTGTGCCATCCTCTCACGCGATGTTTCGTCGGCGCCTCTTTCACCCATGTATAGAGCTAGCTCGGCCGCTAGCCCGCGCACAAGCTATCCCTTTAATACATGGACTACTCCACGATAAACGCCGTGCGCCGCAAGCATCCCTTAGTCATCAGGATCGTCTCCTGCGCCTAGAAAACCTGTTTACCTTAACTAAGCGCTGTAATCCACGAGATCGGCGCGTTCTGTTACTTGAAGATGTGATAACAACAGGTGCCACTATCAGCTCCGCTGCCGCTCTACTGCGCAGATCGGGAGCGAGCCGAGTCGATATCTTAGCCCTCGCCAGAACTAGGGTTTGGAGTAGATTTAGACGGTTGCTGCATGAGAGTTTTGCTTCGCTTACCTAACTTAGAGTACTCTCTGTATCCATGACAGATAAGTTTTCACCAACCGAGCAGCTAACCCGCTTTCTTGAAATCATGGCCGCCCTTCGGAACCCAGATGGCGGCTGCCCCTGGGATCTCAAGCAAACCTTCGAGACCCTCAAACCGCTCGTAATCGAAGAAGCATACGAAGTGGCTGACGCAGTAGACGCTGGACCGCAGGCAGTCTGCGAAGAACTTGGCGACCTCGTATCACTCATCGGCCTATTTTCACAGATAGCGAGCGAGCAATCGCTCTTCTCTTTTACATCTGTCTTAGAAGGTATCTCTAATAAACTGGTGCGACGGCACCCACATGTTTTCGGAGAAGCAAAAGTATCAGGCACAGATGAGGTGCTGAAAAACTGGGAGCAGATTAAACAGCAAGAACGCAAGACAAGCACTGATGAGACACCCAAGGGATTACTCGATGGTGTGCCGCGATCACTGCCAGCGCTCCTCAAAGCCCACCAGATAGGCGCTCGGTGTGCTCGAGTGGGTTTTGACTGGGGCTCAAGAGAGGGCGTTTCGGAAAAGATCCGCGAGGAGCTTGGAGAGTTTCTAAGTGAGGTGCAACCTGATTCATCCACCGAAATTGCACAAACCAATTCAGACAGGGCCCTAGAGGAGTTTGGCGACCTGCTCTTCACGCTAGCGCAGTACGCGCGCCATATGGGATTGAATGCCGAAGTGGCGCTGCAGCGAGCAAACACGAAATTTATCGATCGTTTTCGTCAAGTTGAGCGACTCGCGCAGGAGCAGATGGGTGACAAACCTCTCTCGGCGCTATCGCCTGCACAGCTTGAGGAGCTCTGGAAGCTCGCAAAAAGTCAGATAAGCTGACAATTTGTGGTATTTTAGCAACATAGCTATCGAAAGTTACCGGACCTCTACTTGTTACAACGATAGGCTTTAGTATAGCATACTGCCTGTGATTTTTGCTTCCTAGAGGCAAGATTTGCAGGGCATCGCAATTCTCTTCTCTTAAATAGGGCCAAAAATGCGCGGAACCT
>JBBALZ010000152.1:0-6945 GCA_040402735.1 Bdellovibrionota bacterium | reverse complement strand
TAGGTTCCGCGCATTTTTGGCCCTATTTAAGAGAAGAGAATTGCGATGCCCTGAGCGCAAGCTTTTTCTCCCTGCATTCTCGCGATCTGGTAGCTCCCAGAGCCTCGCCTGCATGGTATTTTTGAGATGGCTACTTCCCGTACCGCGAACTATCCCCCAAAGCCACCCTGCTCAGAATCCCATGTAAACACCTTGCCGGTCCCTTTCGGGTGCGAGGCCGTTCCGGTGAAGCCCGTCTCGCTAATTGTGACGGCGAGACTAACCCCAGCGGATAGCTTCTTGATTCCTGGTAGCTGAGTGCAGGTCTCACTTGAGCATGCAAGGTACGCATCGTGCTCAAGAAAGTAGGCTTCTTCGGCCATGGCAACGGATCGTAGGTCCATTTCTGCCCGACTATCAAAGGCACTCGCCCGATAGCTCGCGTAGCGCGGGAGTGCCACTGCAATTAAGGTGCTGATGATGCCCATAACGACGAGCAGTTCAATAAGAGTAAAGCCCCGTTGGGAAGCGGAATGGTGAGTGTGCATATATTTCCTAGTTATAAGCATGCGGAAATCCGGCGGGGTGGTTTATCCGACCGCGGTCTTTGCGCAGCTAATGGTGTACAGAGATAGTTCGGCGAATTTCCGAAAAAGTTGCGCCTCGTCAGAAAGCTTTAGAACGAAGATATCTGTGAGCCGGGGGTCGGTTGCGCCCGCTGCTGACTCTTGCGCTTACGCTCTGCCACCTGGTTGCGATAGGTGTGCCATTTCTTGACTGCAACGATACACTGCGGCGATTGCCAGCCGTCACGATGACATGTAGGCGAGGGGAGGTTAGGTAATAGAATTGATGATTTGCCGATTAAATCGTAGCATTCGGGAAGCACCACTCGGTAGCGAAGTTTTCCTGCTGTGCTCGGCGTTGTGTCAATTTCCGGATTTTGAATCGCCTCTATTTTCTTCTGGATTAGCTGCTGATCGGAGGGGGACCCTTTCGCTTTAGCAAGCTCTTCTTCTGCTTCGGTCATCAAGCGCTCCTGGTATTCAGGCCTAAGAGCAGGTGGAAGTTTTAGCAGCTTCTCTCGAACCTCTCGTACGAGCGGATGCTCATCTTGAACGCCCTTGCCAGCCGTTGGATCGTCGAGTTGCAGCGCAACTATTTTACAGGCGATGCTGAGTGCTTGGTCGTAGAGATGCATCGCATCATCGGTGTGCTTCTGCTTATCGTCATCAGTTGAGGCCTGTTGATAATCTTTGTTGATGTTACTCAGGGTTTCGTTAATCGCACGCAGTTTCTGAACGTCCTGCGTGGAGAGGCCCACTCTAAGGGCCGGATCTGGAACGTCCTCTTCACTGGTAGACTGGGAAAACTGCTTCATGCTCTGACCGCGGTATGCATCGCTGCATGATTGCGACTCGATACCGTCGCGAAGACACGTTGCTACTGGGTTATCTGGGTAGATATCAAGCAGGCGCTCCATCCGAGCCAGACAATCTGGATTGGTGGGTGGGCCAGCGTACGAGAGCGTTTTGAGCATATCACCGAAGCAGTTTTCGTTTAAGTAGGCCTCAAGCGCATTGGCTAACTCGGTAAGGTTTCTAAGTGAGCGCTTGATCTTCCAGCTACTTTCAGCCATCTCGATCTTAAGCTCGTTTACACTTAAAGCCTTCTGTAGGCTCTGGATTGAGGGACTGGTTTTTGGCGCGCTTAAGTTTGTCTGTGTCTTAGGCGTTGTTGAAGCTGGTGCTGATTCCTGGGCATGAGCAGATAGAAGCAAGCATGATAGCGCTAAACTTAGCGCATATACGGCGCTGATTTTTATCTTGGTGATCATAACAGTGCGGCCTCTATAAAGTACGGAGCAAGTAGCGCTCCTAGTATGGTATGACGAATTTCGCTCGGATGTGGATCAAACGAGAGTGTTAGCGCCTCCTGCGGAATGTTGTTGCGGGTAATATACTCTAAAAGAGCGTCTCGTAGAGGTATAAACTGTACGTTTGGGTTCTTTCTTGCAGCGGGGAGTTGGCTTAGGTCTCTTTTCCAAGATTTGCGCGGGTTGATCGTTAGAAAGGTTTTAATTCCGCGCTGCTCGCATAGAGATGCTAGTCGCGCTAGAGCTCTGTTTGGATCGAGTCCTAGGTTAGTTATCTGTCGATTGAGGGCTTCTGGATCAAGAAGCTTTCTCCCAAGCTGAACAAATTTCATTGAGGAAAATATCCCGCCTGAGCCATCCAAGTCGCGCACAAAAAACGGCATGCCAAAATCATTTTGGACGAAATACACGAGCACAGCATCAGGATTAAAGTCGAGTCCCAGCTCTTCAAAGAGTGCCACCTCCTGGAATGTAGAGTATCCAGGGACGCCGAAGTTGAGAACCTCAAAGTGCCTTTTACCTCCTGCTATCCGATTAAGATTGTCCTCAAGCTTCTGAGCAAACGATGCCTCCTGCTGGACTCCCCAACCGAATGCAAATGAATCACCTAGTAGTGCAATGCGGTATGTCCCTGCAGGTTTGGCGAGGGGGCGCTCAGGAGAGCGCATGCCGCACGAATTGGTTACCACCCGAGCCCTCATAAATTTGAGATCGAGGTTAGGGCGCAGGGTGTAGATAATTGAATTATCTGGATGTGACTGCACGAGCTTTTTTAATGAGATATTGCTCTCGGTTGGTGCTGTAGATTGCGCATCTGCAGGGGTGTCTAGAGCGCGTCGAAGGTCTTCTAGCGAGTTAAATTCAGTTCCTTTGGGGGCCGTTGGAATGAATTGCAAAGCTATAGCACTCAAGGCTAGGGCGAAAAAGGCACCAAATAAAATTAGAAACACCTTGCTTCGTAGTGAGATCGAGTCCGAAGGTTCGATAGTGGGGCGGGTGATCATGACATGCATTAGCTGTAGGATTTACCGAAACCGAAGATGATTTAGTAGTGAACTCTTTCTGAGACTACTGCGTTTTGTTCACTCTCGCAAATATTAGGCCGGAAGTAACTTATCGATTTTATACAGTTAGCTCAGTAACTTGCTAACACTGACGGATGTTTGGATTTCGACCCGTTTTGCTTGATTGCGCTGGCTGCCTTTGGTAGCTTCTTACCGATGACGTATTCAGTTTTAGTTTCAACTTCTAGCTTTATTGACACCCCTGGCCCGCACGTAACTAAGCTGCAAGAGGCGGGTTTTGAGGTGGTCAAGGCGCGTGGCCCGCTCAATGCCGATCAGCTTCTGTCGTACATCGGAGATGGAACGAAGTTCGATGCTTTTGTGTGTGGTGAGGATGACTTTAGTGCTCAGGTGCTTCAAGCCGCAGCGCCTAAAGCCAAGGTGATTAGCAAGTATGGGGTGGGGCTAGATAAGATAGATCTATCAGAGGCTGAGAAGCTCGGTATCACAGTTACCAATACGCCGGGAGTAAATCACACAACCGTTACCGAGTTAACTTTTGGACTGCTCTTAAGCCTTACTCGTTACATCCCTGAGCAGAATGCACTTGTTCATAAAGGAGAGTGGAGAAGGCATACGGGTCGAGAGCTTGCCGGAAAGACCCTTGGCATCCTTGGTTTTGGTCGTGTGGGGAAAGAGGTAGCTAAGCGAGCCATGGCCTTTGGTATGCACGTGCGCGTGTTTAACACCTCTTGGTCGCAGCAGCACGCTGCGTATCTCGATGAGTTGACCCAGGTGCTTTCGCATCCAATCTTCTCGGAGTACCGACCAACGATTCAGCGTGCTCCGAAGGATGACGATATATTTCCACAATCTGATTTTCTCTCGGTTCATATGAGCTTGACCAGAGACAATCAGTATTTTTTGAATCGTCGTCGACTAATGATGTGTAGGCGCGGTGTGTATATCGTCAACGTAAGTCGAGGCGCTCTTGTCGATCAGCGGGCGCTCGCCGATCTTGTGCGTTCAGGGCATGTGGCTGGATACGGGGCGGACGTGCTCGATCCAGAACCAGTACAACCTGATAATCCGTTGCTTGGTCTGGCAAACGTTCATCTTACTCCGCACGTTGGCAGTCGAACTTATGAGAGTGTAGTTCGTCAAGGTACCGCGGCGGTTGAGAACTTAATACGAGCGCTTAACGAACGTCAGCCTAAGTAGCCTCTGTGAATATTACCCGACTCTTACCGCTGTCGTATCTTAGCTGGTGTCTTGGCGCGCTGGCTAATTTACCACTTCCGCAGCCACTTGCCCGGTGGAGTATTCAGATCTTTGCCAGGGCTTATGGTATTGATGTGACAACAGCAACAGAGCCGCTCGAGCACTTTAGATCGATCGGCGCATTTTTCACCCGCGATATTAAACCACAAGAGCGCCCGCTAGGAGCGGGGTTTATCTGTCCAGTTGATGGAACGCTTAGGCAGTATTGCGGATTGACGCCAGGGCAAGATATATCGCAGGTAAAGGGGCGTGAGTACACCCTTGAGGCGCTGCTTGGGGGCGATGATTTTACCAGGCGGCTGAGTAGCGGAGCGTTGTGGAATCTCTACCTGTCACCCGCTGATGCGCACCATATCTTTGCGCCGATAGGCGGAAGGATAGTAAAGACTGTCCACATTCCGGGCAAGCTGTGGCCGGTAAATGATTGGGCGCTACATTCAGTGGATGGTCTCTTTGCGGTCAATGAACGTATTGTGACGTATATCGAGACGGAGAAGGAATTGGTCGCGGTTGTGATGATTGGGGCAACCAATGTTGGAAGGATCGCTCTGGGGTATATGCAGCTTGAGACCAACCGTAGACCGTGGCAGGCCAAAGCGATAAGTAAGTTTGAGCACACCGATAAAGTAGTTAGTGCAGGGGATAAGCTGGGCACATTTAAAATGGGTTCGAGTGTAATCGTTATCGCGGAGAGTTACAGAGCAAGCCAACCACAGGGTGCTACGCCGCGTAAGGTGCGGTATGGAGAGGTGCTTTAGGGAAAGCCCGCAATCGAAAGCTCTCAGGTGGTCGAGCCATAGGAGAGCAGCCATTCCATGTTATCAGAAACATATTTGGCTACACTAAGGTTCGCTACAGGGGAATTAAACCTAAATTCGGCAGTTGCGGGTCTGAAAATGGCGCATCTACTCGAAATCACTTTGGGCTTTTTAATTTGCGGTGCTCACCCTGACGGTGCCAGGGTTTAAGCCTCGGCAAATATCAGAATCCTTTGTGCTTTCGAGTATCTGCGCCATCACCGAGCAAAAACTCGCGTAAGCGAGGTTTTGCCTCGCTTCCTTAGGTTGGGCTTTCTCTAGGCTGCTCGATATATCTTGCCAGGATTCATTATGCCTTTTGGATCGAGCACCGATTTTATTCCACGCATAATCTCTATTTCTGCAGCAGATCTACTGAAATGCAAAAAGTCACGCTTAAGTAAGCCAACGCCGTGCTCAGCGGAGATACTACCCCGATAGCGCTGAACAGTTTTGAAAACGATGCTGTCAGCAGCGTGACATTCGCCCCAAAAATCGGCGTCACTGATCTCTTCTGGCTTTAATACATTGACATGAAGATTACCATCTCCAACGTGACCAAATACGGCAACACGGTAGCTAGGGTAGGCCTCTCTAATCGATGCGTGTAGTTCATGGAGAAACGATGGGATCTCTTGAACTGGAACTGAGATGTCGTTTTTGTGGATAGTATAATGCTGGCTCAGAGTCTCGCTGATATAGTCGCGTAGGTTCATAAGCTCCTGTGCCTGCGCCGACGATTCGCTGATAACAACATCTTGAATTAGGCCTCTTTCATAGGCCTCAGCGAAAGCATTCGTCAGACTTTCGTAGTTAGCGCCCGACTGAATCTCGCTTTCAACAAGCACATAAGCCTGATACGACTGAGAGAGTGGATCTCGTAGTCTGCGGTGTCTAATAACTTCCAGGTAAGGGAGCCGCTCCATAAACTCGAAGGCTGAGAGGTTGGGCAGCGTGTCGCGACAGTACGTGAGTAGGGCCAGAATTGAGTCAAAATCTGAAACGCCACATAAAATCCGCGCGACATCGCGTGGTGGCGATGCCAGCTTAACGATCGCCTCTGTGATGATTCCTAGTGTTCCTTCGGAGCCTATAAAGAGATTCTTTAGATCGTATCCTGAGTTGTTTTTGTGGAGCGCGCCGTTTAGCTCAAGGAGCTCTCCTGTACCGGTTACTACAGTTAGACCGAGTACAGAGTCGCGAATATTACCGTACTTGATAACGCGAATTCCGCCCGCATTGGTTGCGATATTTCCACCGAGTTGCGCAGATCCGCGGCTTGAGAAATCTATTGGAAAGTAGAGGTTCGCATTGGCGGCTGCTATTTGTAGCTGCTCAAGTACAACGCCCGCTTGGCAACGCGCCGTGCGAGCGGTGCGATTGACCTCAATAATAGAGCGCATACGCTCCATGCAGATAACCACCTCGCCGTTGGTAGCGGTTGCCCCGCCGCTTAGTCCAGTTCGGCCACCAGAGGGTACTATAGCGATAGAGTGTTGGTAGCACAGCTTTACGATCTCTTGAACCTCTTGGGTTGTTTCAGGGAGTAAGACGAGAGATGGATTAGCGGTAAAATCTTTAATCCAGTCTCTGCCGTAAAACTGAAGCGATTGCTCGTCGTGTAAAATACGCTCACTGGGAAGTGTTTGGGAGAAGAACTGTAGTAAAGATACGCTAGTGCTCATGGTAACTAGTAATTTTACAAGATAATTTAGGAAAAGTAACTACTGTGCAAATGTCCCGGCAACTGGTGAATCTAAACCCTGCGCGAGTGATTTTTGAAAAAAATCACTCGCAATAGCAGGGCGAGCGCAATCTTGGCGGAGCCAAGTTGCGCCGTAAAAGACAAAAAAACACTTGGGCCGCAGAAAGGGGCTATCTAGGCGTTGAAAAAAGTACGACTATTGATGTATAGGTCGACTTTAACCAAGCAAGAAGGCAAACTACTGGAGGAAGAGCTGCGGCTTGAGCGCTATGCGCGCTTCTCAGATAGAATTAAGTGCATCTT
>JBBALZ010000151.1:0-7050 GCA_040402735.1 Bdellovibrionota bacterium | reverse complement strand
TGAGCGTCATCAAAAATCGAAACTTACTGACTCAATGAAAATGGGGGAAGACCACAAACTCATAATAGATTTCGGCGAGGAGATTGGTACTAAAAAGTCATGTGCGCAGTTGCCAGCAAATTATACCGCAGAGCAGCTCAAAGGGCGGTTGATTGCCGGCGTGGTAAACTTGCCACCGCGAAAAATCGGTCCGGAGATGTCCGAGGTGCTTGTACTCGGTTTTCCAGATATACACGGTCACGCTGTACTAGTAAGCCCGACGGATGAAGTTGCTGTGGGTGGGAGATTGTTCTGATTATGCTCGAATCGGAGCTGCTATTCTACGGTGACAAATTGGCTATTCCTGATCGTCTCAAGCACAAGTGGAAATTCCCAGTAGCGATCGCCGTCCGGCGTCTCGTGGTATCTAAAGTCCACTCCTCATGGAGAGATTTGGATAAGATGAAAATGGCGCCGGCACTCAAAAGCACGAAGTATTTTCATATTTGCGGAGGCTTAAACCGTGGCACCGTCAGGGTGAGCACCGGAAATTCAAAAGCCGAAAGTGATTTCGAGTAGATGCACCATTTTCAAACCCGCAACTGCGGAATTAAGGATAATCCTAACTGCCGAATTTAGGATAATCCTAAATTCGGCAGTTAAGGAGGATGAAAATGGTGCAGATGCTCAAAAGCACGAAGGATTTTGAATTTTTCGGAAGCGCAACCCTGGCACCGTCAGGGTGAGCACCGAAAATTCAAAAGCCACAGTGATTTTGAGTAGATGCGCCATTTTCAGACCCGCAACTGTCGAATTTAGGATAATAGGCTAAGCTACCACCACTTCTTGTACCGCCTTAACTTATCAGCGGCAGAGAAAGGGTAAGGAACGTTCTTCATGGATTATATCGAGGATCTTAAGAAAGCGATCGCTTCAATCGCCGCACTCCATCTATCTGAACCCAACCTGGATCAGGCGGCAATAGTGTTACGTCTTCGAAAACAGCTTCCAGAACTCGGCAGGGAGATAGTTGCTCTGGCAATCGACACCTATTTTTCGCGTTCTGCCGCAGTTAGCAAGCTAGGACCCTGGGCTACTCACGGATTCTTCTCACCCGAGCTTCTTGAGCAAGCGTCACGTCAGGCTATATCACGCTATCGCGCCGAGCTATATCGTGGACTTAATCACGTCCTAGAGCTTGGAACCGGTACTGGCGCTGATACAGCCGCTCTGGCTCGGGTTGTTAATCGAGTAACCTCGATTGAGGTCGATCCTATAAGAGCTAAACTCGCTTGTGAGAATCTTCGCTTACAAGGGATCGACAATGTTACTGTAATGGTGGGAGATGTTGTCGAAACTGTAGCGAATCTCGATCGGTCCGAATATGACGGACTCTTTGCTGACCCGGCGCGGCGCACCCGCGATGGATCGCGAGTGCGACAGTCACATGAGTACTCACCTCCGCTTGATTTTCTTCTAGGTCTCGCGATTGGTCGAGTGCGCGCTTTTAAAGTTAGCCCAGGGCTCTTTTTCGAACCACCAACAAATGAATGGAGACGTCACTTTATAGGTGTTGGGGATGAATGCTTAGAGCAAACCCTACTCTACGGTACAGCTATACCCGACTCAAGCGTGCACCTGGCCGACTGCATGGTGACCTGGGCACCAAGTGATACAGCAGCGCCAACACTCGCTAGTCCAACGACCATCGCTGGATACATATCCGAGGCGCATGCGTTAATAAACCGGAGCCAATACTTGGCCGAGTTCTTTGAAGAGCGCGGGATCGCGCCCATTGCTCCTGATGTTGCTTATGGGGTCTCGCCAACTGCGCCTAGCCCAATGCCGCTTCTTAAGACCTTCCGAATTATAGACTCCTTTCCATTTACCGCAGCGCGAGTGCGAAATGCGCTAGTTAGCCTAAAGTGGACTAATCGTACTGAGCTTAAGAAACGCAATTGCTCACTCGATCTTGACGCCGTGCGAGCATCTCTTAAACTACCACCACACACCCATAAAGCGCCGTTTGGAACAGTATTCCTCTTTACCTGGCGCGGGTCGCATTATGTAGTTTTGGGAGAAAGACTTGGTCAGTAAAGAAACACAAGAGATCATCTCTGGGGCGCGCGAGCTTGGGGTCACACTCTCTGAGCAGCAGGGAGCCGCGCTGGCCGAGTATCTTGATATACTGGAGGTAACGAATCGTTCATTTAATCTGACTCGAATTCCTAGAGCTGATTATCTCCATCTCCATGTACTCGACTCGCTTACAGCAATAGAGGCCATTCAATCAAGTCCTGGTATGCGAATACTTGATATCGGTACTGGAGCTGGATTTCCTGGGGTTCCACTTGCGGCAGCGCTGCCAAACGCTCAAGTTACGCTGCTGGATGCTACTCGCAAAAAAGTTCAATTTGTCGCTGAATCGGCGGCTAAATGCGGTATCAAAAACTGCGAGGGCATCCATCAACGAGCTGAAGCCTTAGCTAGAGACAGACGTTATAAAGGGCGTTACGAAGTCGTAGTATCCCGTGCTGTGGCTTCGTTCGATCTGCTTTTTACGCTAATGGCTCCATTTGTAGCCCCTAGCGGTCGCGTAATCGCTCTTAAAGGAGCAAAGGTCCATCAAGAACTTGAAGGTACGAATGAATTGATAAAAAGACTAGGATTCTCAGAGCCAAGGATCGTCTCGGTCTCACTACCAGGGAGAGATCTAGAAAGATACCTCGTGGTCGTCGATAGGAATCCCTAGGGGGCTTTACCTAGGCAGCCTCTGCTGGGCTACTTACAGGGATACCCCTCTTTTTATGCGATGCGCTCCTCGGCTTACGACGATAAACAGAACGGGGACTCTGAACACGATTGAGCACGTAATCATCATCCTCCTCAGTATCGCTGTTAGAAACACGATAGTCTTCCTTGTTCATGACAACACAAAGCTCCTCGTGAAGAGTGTTTAAAGCTTTTTTCTTTACTCGCGAGATATGACAACGGCTGTATCCTAACGCCGCTGCTATATCAATAATCTGCTGCTCGTGAACGAAGATGCGTTTGACTATCTCACGCTCCAAATCATCTAGCTTCTCGCACGCATTTGAACTTTGGCTGGACAACTCTTTCCTCCACAGCGCCTCATCGGGTTGTGGAATTCCTTCACTAGATATCGCCTCAGCTAACTCAATAGCGTTTAGAGTGCCGTTGCTGTATGACCTCCGCTCTCCGTTATCGAAAGCTGATTCAGAGAGCTCCGCTATTGCGTTTGGAATCGATGTAGATGCTGCAGCGGCTGCCACCGCTTTACATAAATTCCCTTTAAGATGATAAAATAAAAAGGTCATAAAGCTCGCTCCCTTTAAGGGATCAAAACGCTTTACCGCTTCGCACAGAGAGAGATCCACTATGCTATCTACTTCATCGATCTCTAAACGTGAGTGCCAGCGTCGTAGGATACTACGACCCAACTTCCGCGCCTTGAGTCTGTATTTGATAATGAGCGCTTCCTGTTGATACGGCGTTGGTTCGCTCTTTACTACCTCTAGGGTGTGCGGTCGCTTAGTTTTTAAACCGGTGTGTGGTAGCTCTTTTGAGTTCTTTATAAGCTTTAGCCTCGGCTGTCTCTTTGTGCCTAAGCGTCTTTGTGCTGCTCTCTTTGCCACGGTACCCCCCTTATCCAGCAGGTGTCTTTAGTCAAGCGATCTATTGCCTTTGAGCCGCCTGTTAGCGGCCCGCTGACTTCTACCCTCTTGTCCGCAGGTACTTGCGCATTGCTTCAGGAAATCGCGCAATCCCCTGTTTTTATTTTGCTTTTCGGCAGGGAACAGGGCCTCGCAATTCTCCCGCTATCTACTCAAAAGCACTGGCATTCCTGGCAGGGATAAAAATGCGCGGCCGGGTGTCGTTAAACTCAAAAAAAACGATACCTTCCGCGCATTTTTGGCCCTATTTAAGAGAAGAGAATTGCGATGCCCTGGGTACGGAAAAACTATTAATGGTTAGCCCTAATAAATTCCGATAGAGTACCTAGGTAAGGTCGGCAATACCCCTCCCTGCTGCGAAATAGGTTTTGCCGGCCTTACCTAAGACGGGCACAGTGCATGTCAAAATTGAGCGGGCATGCCGAAATTGAGGAATTAGGACACTACTATGACAACTGATGCAGAGACTGAAAATCGGGCCCGCCTTAGCGAAGAAGAGGCCAATGCCCTAGTTGTAGAGCATCAAGGCTGGGCCGAGAGCATCGCCAGAGCTGTCGCCCGTGGATGGAACATGGATTGGCGTCTTGATGGTCTTGACGGAGCGGCGATGGAGGCCCTGATCTTCTGCTCAAGGCGTTTCGATCCGAGCCGAGGCATTCCATTTAAGGGCTACGCACGAAAGCGGATTCACGAAGCCTCGACCGATGCAGCTCGGAAGACCAAAGGTTGGCTCCGCGGAAGTAGTGGAAAGGCATCAGCAGAGGCGAAGGCCCGCGAGGTTTCGGCTGAATTGTACGGAGTCTTTCCGGAGCTCCGTGATGGTTACCTACCTGCGCAAGAGTCAGGCTCAGGAGACGATGGGGACCAACGCTCAGCTATCCGCGAACTCCTTATCGGAGCGAGCGTAATAGCGACCCGTCAAGCGGCTTCAACTGATCCTCTACCAGATGAGCTGCTTGATTATCGGCGCATGGTAACCGTTATGGCAGCGCTCGAACCGACACACCAGTGGCTGCTTTACCGCGTCTACTGGGATGGAATATCCTTACGGAACGTAGCTGTTGAATGGGACACCGATGGATTGAATGTGATGCGTGAACACAAAGTGCTATTGCTCTACCTGCAAAAAAGTATGGCTCTGGGTAAGCCAGCGCCCAAACCTAAGGTACGCCCCGGATTAAAGCCGCTTGTTATAAAATTTCAAAAAGATGGCTCAAAGGGACCGTTCGCGGATGTCTTGGCCAACGCGGCGGTAGGCAGAGAGTTGGTTAGTTAGCTATTAGTTTAAGATCCATAGGGGATATATGGCAGGAAAAAACGACGATAAAGAGGGTATTGGCAAGGTTTCCAGGACTGGATCAACCACTGGAGTAAAAGCAACAGAGGCGGTATCAGAGGTTGAGCGCGTCAAAGGCGCAGAGGCGATTAAGGGGGTCTCAGCGGTATCACGGGTACGCGCAACCAGCGGAGTGGCCGGAATACGCTTGGATCAACGCGAAAAGCTACTCAGCATGGTATCTCAGGAGGCCGAAAAGCTTGCTGCTCAAGGTCTTATCCCCAAGAATCAGCGCGAGGTGGTTGAGAAGGCGGTGCAGATGGTGATCGATGCAGCGCTAGTTGAAAAATCAGATGATGAATCTTAAAAAAATAGCGCGCCCTTGAGCATTCGCAATCAACGATGAAAGACGAGCATACAGATTCTCTACCTTCTCAAGACTCCCAGGTCTCTGACCCAGCCCAGAAGGCTCTAATTATTAACCTCGACGATTCGCGCTACGGCACTCTCGCCGAGATCGGTGCAGGACAAGAGGTCGCTAGCTGGTTCTTTCGTGTTGGCGCGGCATCCGGAACGATCGCTAAATCGATGTCGGCTTACGATATGACCTTTAGTGATAGCATCTACGGAAAGACTGGGCGTTACGTCTCCAAAGAGCGCCTCTTTGCCATGCTCGACCACGAGTATTCCCTGCTTATAGAGCGCCTAGCGCCATCACGCGGGGCAACAACCGGATTTTTTGTTTTTGCCGATACAGTTTCAGCCCGCAATTTTGCTGGCACTAACGAATGCCACGGCTGGATGGGAGTTCGATTTCAGGCAGCTCCTGGCGAGCAGCCAAACCAGATCGTTATTCACGTTCACATGAACGATAAGGATAACTTTCGTCAACAGGAAGCGCTAGGAATCCTTGGTGTAAACCTTCTGTTCTCTGCATTCTACCGCAAAGACAATGTGGGCCACCTGCTCAGCGGTCTCGCTGACGGTATGGACGCAGGTCGTGTTGAGGTTGACTACATTGAGGTATCGGGCCCATCATTCTGTGATGTAGATCCGCGCCTCATTAATATATCTCTACTCCGCTCGGGTCTGGCGAGCGCAGTTCTGTTTGATACTCATCAACAACCTGTCCCATCGACTGAATTCTTTCACAAAAGACCGATCCTACTTGAGCGAGGAACCTTCCGCGCACTCCATCAGATGTTTCCCGGACTTGATAAATCATGCCAGAGGGAGCTAAGGAATGTTGCTGGCGCGGGAGCAAAAGAGGCAGCCTTCGTTTTAGAGATAACGCTTAACAACATCCTGCGCACCCAACAATCCACTGATCAAGAGGTGCTCACGGTCGTTGGGCAGCTGTGCGGACACGGACACAACGTTCTCGTGAGTAACTACTCTGAGTTCTTTCATCTAACTCAGTATTTGCGACGCTTCTCACAACTACCGATAGGATTTATTGTCAGCGTGGCGCTGCTGCCGCTACTCCTTGAAGACGAGCGTTATTCGTTACTAAAAGGTGGAGTACTTGAGGCATCGGCCCGTTTGTTTCAACAACAGGTGCATCTGCTAGTGTATCCGGTTGAAAGCAAGCTCTTTAAGTTCTACCTAGAGCTTATTAAATTCGACGTATCCAAGGTACGCGTTCCGCGTGAGGGGATGGTGCTGGCCAGGAATCTAGCCCTGCAAGAGGTCAATAATCACCTGTTAAGGTATCTGATAGAGTCGGGTATCGTTGTTGACGTTGCGGTGGACTAGGGCTTCGCGCTTCTTTGCGTTTGCGTGCTGCATTAGAATCATCAACGATCCTCGCGGGTACTAACGCGGCTGGCCAGAGTCCAGCCCTCCAGGTCGCGGGTCTTACGGCGCTAGCTAGGACGCAAATCTGGCTCGCTCCGTTGGAATCGCTGATGATCCTCGCGGGTACATACCCGGCTGGCCAGAGTCCAGCACTCAATATTGTTCTTTACAATCGGCACTATGAGCGGTTTGCTGATTTCAAGGGAGCGATTCTCGAGTTTTTTGCGAACATCAAACAGCATCGTTTGAACCTAAATTCGGCAGTTAAGGAGGATGAAAATGGTGCAGATGCTCAAAAGCACG
>JBBALZ010000150.1:0-7116 GCA_040402735.1 Bdellovibrionota bacterium | reverse complement strand
AGTAGGTTCCGCGCATTTTTGGCCCCATTTTAGAGAAGAGAATTGCGACGCCCTACAATTTGACATACCTGCATTGGAGGCCCGCACACCAGCCGATCGGATTCGACTTCCTCGGAGATTTTCATCGATTTAATACGGCGCAACTCCTAGCGCGCCGTGTTGAAATCGATGATGTTCCTTGCGGGCACGGTTGCAGGGTCTCACTGCGTATGCAGGACGCTACTAGCCGCAGTTTCATGGAATGGTTTTCTATCTCAAGGGATTGTGAGGAGAGAAAATGGTGGGCGCTGCAGGGATCGAACCTACGACATTCAGCTTGTAAGGCTGACGCTCTACCAACTGAGCTAAGCGCCCGCAAGATTTAAGCATAAACGCTCTGTGGCCATATTCGGGCAACTGAGCTAAGCGCTAGCAAGACTTCTAACTCTCTTTTATATCAAGAGAAATTTCATTCCTGAAACGCACACGAAACGTATCGACTTTAAAGCTAAATGTCAACACTAGGGCCTTGCCGTTCAGGGCTTCGCAATTCTCTCTCCTTAAATGGGGCCAAAAATGCGCGGTACCTACTGTATTTAATGAGTTGATCGATAGCTGGCCGCGCATTTTTATCCCTGTCAGGAATGCCAACTCTTCCAAGTAGATAGCGGGAGAATTGCGATGCCCTAGGCTTCGCAATTCTCTCTCCTTAAATGGGGCCAAAAATGCGCGGTACCTACTGTATTTAATGAGTTGATCGATAGCTGGCCGCGCATTTTTATCCCTCTCAGGAATGCCAGGCCCTGATTGCACTTACAGAAACAAGAATTACAACGCCCTACTGTCTCTTAATGAGCCACTATGCTAGCGCTTGGCTTCTCATCACGAGCTTCGCCATCTCCACGCTCTTCCTTCTTTTTCTCCTCGGCATAGAGTAGCTCGTCACGCACCTTCTTATTGGCCAACATCGCCGCAAAATCCTGCGCATTACGGCACTGTAGAGCCTCAAAGAGCACCTCATCAACGTGCGCCACAGGAATCAGCTCAAGCTCATTACGAACTGTAACTGGGATCTCCTCGATGTCGTTCTCGTTTTCTTTAGGTAATAGAACCCTCTTAATTCCTCCCCGGTGTGCTGCAAGGGCCTTCTCCTTTAAGCCGCCGATAGGAAGAACGTTACCTCTAAGGGTAATCTCTCCGGTCATTGCTATGTGCTTGTCGATCGGAATACCGGTCAACGCCGAAACTATCGACGTAGCCATAGTAATTCCCGCAGACGGGCCATCCTTGGGAATCGCTCCCTCTGGCACATGCACGTGAATATCTACTTTATCGTAGAAATAGCGCGGCAAACCAAATACCGCCGCTCGTGAACGAACATAGCTGAGCGCTGCACGAGCTGACTCCTGCATCACATCGCCAAGTTTACCGGTTATCTGCAAACGGCCTCGACCCGGAAGGATCGTAGTCTCAATTACGAGCAGCTCTCCTCCCTTATCAGTCCATGCTAGGCCAGTTGCCAAACCAACCTGATCTAGATCCTCAGATTTACCGAATCGGAATTTCGGCTGACCAAGAAACTTAGGCAAGTTATCCGAAGTTATGTGAACCAGCGTCTCCGGGCCCTTCTCTACGATCTCTATGGCTGCCTTACGGCAGAGAGTGGCTACGTTACGCTCAAGGTTACGAACCCCTGCCTCGCGCGTATACCGATTTATAATATCCGAGAAAACTGCGTCGTCGACCTTTAGATTCTCAGGTTTTAGGCCATTTTCCTGTAACTGCTTTTCTACCAGATACTTCTTGCAGATCGCTACCTTCTCTAGCTCTGTGTACCCCGATAGTCGGATAATCTCCATACGATCCATCAGGGGTCCGGGAATAGTGTGCAACGAGTTAGCCGTTGTAATAAACATTACCTTCGACAGATCGTAGTCACAGTCGAGGTAATGGTCGTTAAACGAGTCGTTCTGCTCTGGATCGAGAACCTCTAGCAACGCTGAAGAGGGATCTCCACGGAAATCCGTCGACATCTTATCAACCTCATCGAGCAGGAACACAGGATTACTTGTTCCAGCTTTCTTGAGCGATTGAATAATCTTTCCAGGCAATGCTCCGATATACGTACGACGGTGACCGCGGATCTCAGCCTCATCTCGCACACCGCCGAGCGCCACACGAACGAATTCACGCCCAGTAGACTTGGCTATCGATTTTCCAAGCGAAGTCTTTCCTACTCCTGGAGGGCCAACCAAACAGAGGATCGGTCCACGCATCTTCCCTACTAACTTCTGGACAGCTAGGTATTCAAGAATTCGCTCCTTTACCTTCTCAAGTCCGTAGTGATCTTCGTCTAGCACCTCACGCGCGCGATCAATCTCTATGCCTTCCTTTGAACACTCGTTCCACGGCAACGCCAGCATCCAGTCCACGTAATTGCGGACCACCGTTGCTTCTGCTGACATCGGCGACATCATCTTCAACTTGCGAATCTCTTTTTCAGTCTTTTCGCGAGCCTCTTCGGGCATATCCTTGGCCTTGAATTTATCCTCAAGCTCCTGGATCTCGTTACGGAAGTCATCCTTCTCACCGAGCTCTTTCTGAATCGCGCGCATCTGCTCATTGAGGTAGTACTCTTTCTGAGTCTTCTCCATCTGCTTCTTTACGCGACTACGAATTCGCTTTTCTACCTGCAATATCTCGATCTCGGACTTCATGTGTCCAAGGATCTTGTCCAGACGCTCTTGCGGCTCGATAGTCTCAAGAATCTCCTGCTTGTCCTCAAGCTTGATATTGAGCTGCACCACGATGGCATCTGCCAGGCGAGATGGATCCTCGATGGCATTAACCTGCATGATCATCTCAGGGTTAACCTTCTTGCCGAGCTTTACGTAGTTCTCGAAGGTCATGTTCACCGAACGCATAAGCGCCTTGAGCTCAGTTGAAACTTCGAGATTCGGTAGGATCTCCTCTACATCAACGAGCATGAAATCATCCTCGCGAACGAACTTCTTGATCCGCGCGCGACACTTACCTTCTACGAGAACCTTAATCGGCCCATCTGCGAGGCGAATAAGCTGAACTACCTCACCGAGTGTTCCTGTTGTGTAGATATCTTTTGGCCCAGGGTTACTTGTTCGGGCATCCTTCTGCGCTGCAAGGAAGATATACTTACCTTCACGCTGTGACTCCTCTATCGCACGCACGCTTTTTTCACGCCCGACAAATAGCGGAACTACCTGTTGCGGAAACACAACAAGCTCTCGGAGGGGAAGAAGAGGAATTGGATTTGTGATCGGTGGCTTCATTCTATTATTTCTCAGATTCACTAAGTGTTTGGTTAAACGCTCTAGGACACTCTCAAATACGGCACCAGCTACTCTTTTCGCTTACTAGCTATTCGGTGCAAAAAGCGCTGTACTCGAGGCTTTATCCAAGGAAACCTTAACCATTTGTAATTACTACGCTCATAGTAGCATTCAATGAGGTGCTGCACACCACATCTTTAAGTATGATGCTAAATGAGAGCTAAAAAATCCGCAATAATCCAGCGATAATCATAAAGCAAACAGGGGCGAGCGGCGCAAAACAAACCGCGGTTTAAAACGCCTAGTCAATCAAGCCGATTCCGCGTGCTGATAGACAACTAAAGGCTTCTCGCCCTTAAGCACAGTATCCTCTGACACTATAACTTCTTTGATGTCCGGTTCAGAAGGCACATCATACATCACATCTAGCATAATCGACTCAAGGATAGCCCTCAAACCTCGCGCTCCTGCCTTGCGCTCAATCGCTTGTTTGGCAACGGCTAGCAATGCACCTTCAGAAAACCGGAGCTGCACATTCTCCATATCAAAAAGCTTCTTGTACTGTTTTGTTAACGCATTCTTTGGCTCTACCAAGATCTTGACCAACGCACCCTCTGTTAAGTCATCAAGCACCGCAATCATAGGCAATCGGCCGATGAACTCAGGTATCAGTCCAAATTTTAGCAGGTCCTCAGGCTGAACCAAGCTAAGCAGCGAGCGTTTTTCGTCCTTCTTGGACCTCTCTGCATCTTTGGCGTCTTTTGCATGCGCTCCAAATCCCAATTTTTTCTCACCGACTCGGCGGCGGATGATATCCTCTAAACCAACAAATGCTCCTCCGCAGATAAAGAGTATATTGCTGGTATCAACCTGCAAGAACTCCTGCTGCGGATGCTTTCGGCCACCCTTTGGAGGAACACTGGCAACAGTACCCTCAAGCATCTTCAAGAGCGCCTGTTGCACCCCCTCTCCAGATACATCCCTGGTAATTGAGGGGTTCTCTGCCTTACGCGAGATCTTGTCGATCTCATCAATGTAGACTATCCCTCTCTGAGCTTTTTCAACATCGTAATCCGCGTTTTGGAGGAGGTTGAGAATAATATTCTCTACATCCTCGCCAACGTATCCTGCCTCTGTCAGTGTTGTTGCATCTGTGATGGTAAAAGGGACTTGAAGAATGCGCGCTAGTGTTTGCGCTAGCAGCGTCTTGCCAGTTCCTGTTGGTCCAATCAACAGAATATTGGACTTTGACAGCTCAACGTCGCTACCGAAACTTCGGGCCTCTAGGCGCTTATAGTGATTGTGAACTGCGACCGAGAGCGCCTTCTTTGCAAAGTCTTGCCCAACGACATACTGATCGAGAAAAGTTTTAATCTCTTTAGGCTTTGGCACCTTTGATGAAGTTGGCGCCACTACCTCGGTCTCTACCTCTTCGCGGATTATCTCATTGCAGAGCTCTATGCACTCATCGCAGATATAAACAGACGGGCCAGCGATTAACTTTCGCACCTCCTCCTGAGAGCGGTTACAGAAAGAACAGATGAGGGTGCTCCTGTTTTTATCGCCAGACTTGCTCACGTTAGTACTCCTTTTAGATTAGTTCTTCTCAACTCCAGACCGGCGCTGAAATACATCATCAATCAGCCCATATTCCTTCGCCTGTTCAGACGTCATAAAGAAATCTCTATCGCTATCCACCTCAACTTGCTTGAGGGGCTTTCCTGTATGATATGCTAAGATCCGGTTTAATTCTTGCTTAACTCGCAACATTTCTCGAGCATGAATTTCAACATCAGAGGCTTGGCCGCTAAACCCGCCTAATGGTTGGTGAATCATAATCCGAGAATGGGGCAAAGCCGACCTCTTACCCTTGGCCCCGCCGGCTAAAAGCACAGCCCCCATGCTCGCAGCCTGCCCTACACAGACCGTTGCCACATCGGGTCGGATGTACTGCATCGTGTCGTAAATCGCCATGCCTGAGGTCACTACGCCCCCCGGACTATTAATGTATAAAAAGATATCCTTTTCCGGATCTTCACTCTCAAGGAAGAGTAGTTGGGCGATAATCAAATTAGCCACAACATCGTTAACATCTGTTCCCAGAAATATGATCCGCTCCTTCAAGAGTCGTGAATAAATGTCGTACGAGCGTTCACCACGACCAGTCTGTTCAATAACAAATGGAATATATGCCATAACAATACCCTTAAGATCACTAACACACTAGTTTTTAGCCGAATCCGTCTTTGCCGCGACAAATTGCACCTTGGTCTTGGCCATAACCATGTCCAAGATCTTAGTCCGACGCACCTCAGAGATAAATCCGGCGATTCTGGACTTATCCAACAATGCCTTAGTCGCGACCTCGATGCTGACCTGATTCTGCTCTGCCACTTTGGCTAGCATGGCTCTTGTGTCCGCCTCTTCAACCTTAACATCCTCTTGAACACCGATGCGATCGACAATAATCGCTGAGCGAATACGCTTTAGAGCGGCCTCCTCAAAATACTGTCGAAATGGGGTTACATCGAGATCTTCTACAGAGGTATTTTTACCGGCAAACCCCATCCGCGCAACCATCTCGCGGATCTCATCGTCTACTAAGCTCTGAGGCACCTTAAACTCGTTCTCCTTTACCAAGAGCTCAAGCAAAGCCCCCTGTGCATCGTTCTTAGACGATGTCTCCGCTTGCTCAACCATCTGCGCTTTCACCTTATCCTTCAGCGCTGCAACGGTCTCTACGTCCATTTCTAGTGATTTAGCAAACTCATCATCTATGGTTGGCAGCTGCTTTGAGTAAATGCCGTGCAGCACAACCTTGTAGACCGCCTTCTTTCCGCGCATTCCCTCCACAGGATGATCTTCATCAGCGACTATCTCGATCTCCTTCTCAGAATCTTTCTCTAGGCCAACTAACTGCGCTTCCACCTGCTTTGACAAGCGTCCAGAACCTACTTGATCGACAAACGGCTCCGCATTTGAAAACTCTCCGTCTTCAACCTTAATCGCCACAGAGAGCGCGACAACATCTCCATCAGCCACCACTGTCCGGCCTTCGACTGGAGTTAATTGCGCCCGCGACTCAGCGAGCTGCTCAAGTGAACGCTCTACATCATCATCCCCCACCTCTTTTCTCTCGACCTCAACGCTGCGATCAAAGTACGAACTGATTTTCGGCTCAGGAAGAAGCTCCACAGTAGCTGTGAATTCAAGCTCCTTCTGTGTCTGCATCTCCTTAAGGTCGATCTGTGGCTGCCCAATAGCATTCAAACTGTGCTTCTCAAAAGCCGACTTCAAGCCTTCGTTTATTAACTTGTTGGTAATATCGAACTTAATCCGCTCTCCCATGAGCTTTTCAACCATCTGACGAGGAACCTTCCCCGGACGGAATCCATCAAGACGCGCTGTTCGCCCAACCTGCTTAACAGTGCTTTCATACTCTTCTCTAACTCTCTTTTCGCCAACAACGACGGTGATCTTTTTGGTAACCTCGTCGATCTCCTGGACTGATGATTCAAAATCCATCTCACTACTCCGTAAATTGCGGGACAAAATCCCCGAGCCTCAGAGAATACGCTCAAAACGGGGCAAATGCCAACCTACGGAGTGGGCCGCCGCCCTAAATTATCCGCTCTTAGCTATATCGTCGCCACCTTATTGCATCCTGACACCGGATTTTATATCTTTACGCTTCTTGCCGCCAAAGCGACCTTCACCAAGGCTTCTTAGGCGGCCAGAAGCCCTACGCGGGGGTGGTGGAATTGGCAGACACGCCAGACTTAGGATCTGGTGCCGCAAGGTTTGGGGGTTCAAGTCCCCCCTCCCGCAT
>JBBALZ010000149.1:0-7177 GCA_040402735.1 Bdellovibrionota bacterium | reverse complement strand
CCCCAACAGAAACGCCGACTAATACCCCTACAAACACACCAACTAATTCACCAACGCACACCCCAACAGACACTCCGACTAATACTCCAACTAACTCACCAACTAACTCACCAACGCACACCCCAACAGAAACTCCTACTAATACTCCAACTAACACGCCAACTAACACACCAACGCACACCCCAACAGAAACTCCGACTAATACTCCAACTAACACGCCAACTAACACACCAACTCACACCCCAACAGAAACTCCGACTAATACCCCCACAAACACACCAACTAACTCACCAACTCACACTCCAACAGAAACTCCTACTAATACTCCAACTATCACACCAACTAATTCACCAACTCACACCCCAACAGAAACGCCGACTAATACCCCTACAAACACACCAACTAATTCACCAACTCACACCCCAACAGAAACTCCGACTAATACTCCTACTAACACACCAACTAACTCACCAACGCACACCCCAACAGAAACTCCGACTAATACTCCAACTATCACACCAACTAACTCACCAACTCTCACCCCAACAGACACTCCTACTAATACTCCTACAAACACACCAACTAACTCACCAACTCACACCCCAACAGAAACTCCGACTAATACTCCAACTAACACGCCAACAGAAACTCCTTCTAATACCCCTACAAACACACCAACTATCACACCAACTAACTCACCAACGCACACCCCAACAGAAACTCCGACTAATACTCCAACTAACACGCCAACTAACTCACCAACTCACACTCCAACTCACAGCCCAACAGAGACTCCTACTAACACTCCTACAAACACACCGACTCACTCTCCAACTCAAACTCCTACTAACACCGCTACGAGCTCGCCGAGCGAAACCCCTACCCATACTCCCACAGAAACTCCAACTAATACCCCCACCGACACGCCAACTAACACGCCCACTGCAACACCTTCAGCTACCCCTACCGACACTCCGACTAGCTCTCCTACTCACACTCCAACCGATACACCTACTGATTCGCCTACCTTTACTCCTACCGATACCCCTACTGATACTCCAGTTGGCGGTACTGGAAGTGGAAAAAATTCAAGCCCTAATCCAACCCCTACAAACACTCCGGAATTCTACCTGATTAATATCCAACTAGTGAAAGGCGATATCGTCTCTACTACCGAGGAGATTCGCACCGATTCGAACGTTGTCGGCGCTGCTGAGAACGCGCCCTCGTCTAGTGACGAGGCGTCCGCAACAGATAAACCTGGAGAGACTCCGATACCTGGACTACTGGTCGATGTGCGCGAGGAACGTAGAGCTACGCCGATTGCTAATTACGAGGTCCTTACAGATACCGATGGACGACTAGCTGCCGCTATTGAAGTAGCCAGCGACTCAGATGTTATTATCCAATCAAAGCAGGAAAATATCGCCAAGTTCTCTGTATCTGGTTCCGCCGCAGAATTCACCGCAACTCGCAATTTAACTATTTATGCTGAGCCGATGATTGAGATAGTCGGAGCATGCCGAATCCAAGATGGCGATGGAGCTGCTATCCGTTTTAACTATCGTAACAGAAACGACTCTACTGACACCGTCGAAGTGCCGATAACCGTGCTACACCCAAGGCTCTACAGAAGCGATGAAACTAACACTGACGATCTGATCTTAAATCAACTGGCATACGAGAACGGCCGTCCTGTTATCCCTAGTATCAGTGACATCATTAACGATCACTCTCAGCGATTTGCAAGCGGTGAAGCGAGCTTTACGGTTCAATACGATCCTAGCTTGGGCGCACTAACATGGAGATTTATTGGCCAGTCATTTAATGCAGACGATACAGCACCTCTCTGTACCAATCCGCTACCAACCTCATGCTATCCACTTCCAGAGAGCGTTAAGCAAGATGTTTTTAAAGGCTTGCGTATGAGTGCTAGCGCCACGCTAAAACTAGCCTCTAGGTACTGGCGCAAAGGGCGATCCCCTTACCTAAAGAGTGTAGAGCGGACTATCCGTAGCGCTAGAGAGTCGCTATCGCTACTTAACGGGCTCTACGTCTGCCCAGAGCGCGAAACGCTGCAACACAACTGCACACACGCTAGATTCCCATTTGAACGATTTGAGCAGATCCACTCAGATATGTTTGCGGTAAATAGCAACTTAAAACGCCCTCTCTTCACAAAACTTAACAAAGCTACCTTTACCCGCTTTAGCAAGCTTTTAAGATCAACAGTTCCGGGCCCATTAGTGCGATGTCCGAGATAGAACATCGCACTAAGCAATCAATAAGAGCGCATAAAGATAATGAAAGGCCGATATGCCAGCCAGAAACAGGATTAGCTGAATCGACCAACGATTTATACCCATAGCCACCAAAATCAAAAAAAATGGCGCATAGTCGAGGGTGTAACGCGGCCCGATCTGCGACCAGCCAGTACCACACACTAAGAGACTAGGGAGCGCGATGAAAGCTATCGTAACCCAGAGCCCCCAAATCATAAGTCTATTCTCTTTGCCAGCAGAGAGCGCCAAAAACGCGGCGAAGTAAACAGGTGTCATCAAAAAGAGAGATGCTCCCATAAGCATATCCGCGGATGGAGGATACGGGTAGGCGATATAATGATAAAAAAAGTTACGCTCAAAATAGTGCCAGCTAAATATCCCATACGTTTTAATATCGGCTAGCAGAGAGCCGTCTGCCCGGTGGTATTGCACGCCATTCTCAAATGGTGAGCCAAAGCGCGCATAATTGTAGATACTAAGGAGGCAAAAGAGAGAACCTAATACCGTAAGCGCTGGCACAGTACCCAAGGCCGACCTAATAAGACCTAAGCCGCGTCTATACCCTTGCAAAAATATAAGAGCTAAAAGCCACACCACAGCGCCCAACACAGACGCCCGACTTAAACACGCCATGCCGAACAGCAACGCCGCTAGGATAAAATCACGCTGTGAGGCTTGCGGCCGTAGAGCGAATATAAGCCCTATAGTCGTAAATAAAGTCGTAAATAGCTGGCTTACAAACCAAACAGTTCCATCTAGCGCCAAAGGCAAGAGAGGTGAGCCGAAACCATAGACTGCGGTAAGAATTATGATCTTACTTAGAGGGAGTTGGTGAAAACGCCAGCTACTAGTTTTAAGCAGCACAAAGATAGCCGCAGTGTTTAAAGCCGCTAGACCCATACTCAACCAAGAATCCGGCCAGTCAGCGCCGAAGATAAATACCAAAGGCATCAGGACCACTGCAGGCATCGGTCCCCAGTAGAGATAGAGCTTTCCATTATACACACTGAGATCTAATACTTTTGGCAGGTCCCTAACTAATGATAAGCTGCCCTGCAAAAAAGCCTCTGCCAGGTACATATGGTAATTAAACCGCCCTGCCCGAGAGGTTGTGACAAAATCAAAGTGCAGCCAGAGATAGCCAGCAAGCGCTACAGCCACGATTACAAACGCGATCAACACAGTGTTAGTTCGATTAGATTGCATTAACCGATCTGACCCTCCTGATTAAGACTTGGCAGCTATTCCGCATAAGCTATTTACCTAACAGCAACTACTCGGCATACTAGATAATAACCGCGCAGCTCAGTAAAGATTGGTGTTTGCGCGCATTATTGACCTCTTTCGAAGATGCTGCGCTGATCGCTTACAACAATTTACTTCAAGCCATGCGAGAGATAACTAATCATGCGCGATGGATTGTGTTGCCTGCTATCATAATAACTATTGCGTTTGTATTTGTAATCACAAGATCTAAAATCGGGGCTTTTATATCTACTTTCAGACTCCTCTCCCCTCGCCCTTGCGCCTCAGCAAATAGAGGCTCTGGTTTATCAACGTCAGGTATAGGTCGCTTATGAGCTTTACTCATCAACAGAGTATACTACCGGATCGACCAAGGCTCTTCGCTATGGTAACCACAGCCAAATCGCGCGAGTACACTCCCTATGCACTCAAGACATTTTTTGAAGTTACTCCGCTTCGGGATCAAGACGCGCTAGTTCTTATAAACAACGACGACCCAGAAGCCCACGACCACATCCCTCCTAACGCAGCCCGCACCGAGCTGATCACCAACCCAGCACCAAAGAGCTTTGCTGCCAATGCAAACGCTATGATTGAGCGGGCTCTAGCGAACAATTGCGATCTCTTCTTTATGAATAATGATATAATTTACACCGATGATTGGCTGTCCCCCCTTCTGGGCCACGATCAGGCGATCCTCTCACCGGTATCCAACCGCGAGGTGCAATATGTCGGCAGCGCCGTTGTGGTAAGTACACAACACGTGGCCACGACTATGGTGCTAAAAGCGCCGATGGAGCTCTCTGAATACCTTGCCTCACCGCGTATGTTTCAGGCTCTCGCCGAAGCTCACCGAAAAACAGGTGGTGGCTATCTGCCGCTATTGGTATTTCCATTTTTCTGCGTAAAGATTCCTTTACCGATCTTGCAAGCTGTCGGCCATTTCGATGAGGCATTTGGTCTGGCCGGTGCTGAGGACTACGATTACGCTCTCCGTGCATGGCTTGCAGGTTTTGAGGTAAAGCTAGCACTTAACTCATACCTACTACACTTTTGGGGCAAATCAACATGGAGTGCTAAAGATTGCTCTTCTGCGCTCCCAAGCTACGACACGAGTTTTTTGCAGAAATTTGAAGCCAAATGGGGTAGCTCACTCTATCGCTACATATTTCTGGAGAATGATTCTGAGGTCTCGGCCGACCCCGAATTACGCTCGCTTCGCGAAGCAAATAATATGCAAGCGCTTATCTCGCGTCTGATACAACGAGGTTGATGGTTATATGAAAATTAAGAAACTACTTTGGATATTCGCTTCAATTCTTATCGGACTCCCAATCATCTCACTCGGTACCTGCTGCCTCCTGCTTCGCAGCGAACGCTTCGTCCAATCGTACCTGCTACCAAAAGTCAGTGAGCTGGCAGGTATGAGTATTACTGCTCAGGACGCCAAAATTAGCCTGCTAAGCGAAATCAACCTTAGGGGCCTCCAGGTGCGTTGCAACCCCAAGGAGAGTTCATGCTACGCATCTGCGCCACTAGCTGTGTCTGCGAGTTCGCTCAACCTGACCTACAATATCTGGGGTCTGTTCAGTAAGAAGCTCGCTATCTCCTCGATTTCCAGCGATGGATTACACATCTCCATGGCGGCAGAAAAAAACCCAGGAACACTCAATAAAACACCCCCTGTGCAAGATCGAGCGCAATTAGAGAGCACACCTAAAACCACTTCAAAGCCGGGATTCCATGTTACGATTGAAAATGCTGCTCTTAAAAATAGCTCATTTAGGTACATCGATGCAGCCTCCGAGGCCTCCTACCTAGTTGATGAGATCGCTCTCGATATCCCAAAAGCCGACTCAAACGGCGACTCTGAGCTGCGGCTACAAACACGTGTCACCGCCCAGGGCCCAAATTTGTCATTGCGTGAAGAGCTGCTACGCGGCTCAATTACTATACGCGATGCAGCGCTGTTTGCTCCACGTAGTGTTTTAGTATCCGCAAAGGCTGGATCTCTCCAACCAACTCCACTTGAACTCGATGGGTCACTGAACTTCTCAGAGACGCGTGATTCACTCCAGGCCATTCAGGTCACAAAAGCAGTTGTGCGTAACACGCTCTTAAAGACCCTCTCAATCGCTTCTGTGCCATTTACTGAGTTCGAATATGAACTTAAAGTTGGATATCCACTCAAGCAGCCAGCACCAATTGACTTCCTAGTTAAGGTAAATAAGGCGATTACACCATCATCTGCCGATCTAAAAGGCTCGCAGATATCTTCAACTCTTAGCCTCAAAAAAGGCTCTATCACCCTCGATAACGGCGCTCTTGACCTCATTGCAAATGGGTCTAAGTTCGCCAAAGGTTCTCTCTCTGGCGAACTGGGCTTTGATCCCTATACTATCCCCTCAAAGCTTAATGCTCAGATTAGAGAGATCAATTTCGATACATTTCAAGCGCTCTTTGCTGCACCCACAACTACTCAACAAGGAGCGCCGACAGCGACACCAACTCTAGAGGCAGATAAAATCGGCCCCACTACACCATCTGCATCGAGCAAAAAGGAAACTAATACCCAAACTAGCACCACTTCGCTTAAACTTCCCCTGGTTAATGCCTCTATTGCGATCGATAAAGCGATCTATCAGAAGCTAGGCATCTCTAATATCCGGGCTGAGCTAACCACACCCAATTCACGAACGATCCAGCGCGCTGCACTCGCTGCCACTTTTGATGGAGCTGGAGCTCTCTCAGCTTCTGCATCGGGATCGCTCGACTCTACCGTAAACTTTAAAGCTAATGCCGACAAGATAAACGTGCTACCTCTTGCCGCACTCGCTCAAGGTGATGGCCAGCTCCTTGAAGGTACTATTGATCGCCTCAATCTAGACCTATCGCTCGCTCCAGCTAATCCCCGCTCAACGATTACGGGACGCTCAGAGCTGCTCGTCTCGCGCTTTATCGTGCCCAGCACTCTTCACGGACAGGTGCCGTTCAATATCCTCTTCCTTCCATTTGATGCGCTGATTACGGTTTTTGGTGGAACTCTAAACGCCATCCTGCCTAAGTCTGTTTCGAGTATTAGTGATGGCATCCGCGAGGTTCTCGATGATGCTGGGCGCCTTGGTATTGAAAAGGGCACGGTCGATATCGACTTTAATCAGGGTAAGATTACCTGTAAGAAGGTAGATATAGATACCAAGAATCTCCCTGATTTTACCGTAAAAGGGAGCGTTACAGCCAATGACAAGCTCGATTTTACGATATTTATCGGGTTACTTAAACTTAACCTGCCACTTCCTGTCGCTGGCACACTCTCTATGCCTCTGCCTGATGTGGTGTATCTGGGACCAGAGATAGTGCGTGGGTTGGGGCTCAGTATCGGCAATATCGCCGGAGGGGTAGTCTCCATGGTTGGAGGTGGTAGCAAAGAAGCTCCACCTGCTACGCCAGGGGCTGGGAAGTAGCGCTAGGGAAATCCGGCAAAACCTAGCTTACGCGATGTTTTGTTAAAAACGGCGCTTTCGCGCCGTTTAGGCAGATGCTGCTGTTGCCAGAAGCTGATACGATCTGTGGCATGACTCAGAGAACATTCGCTTAAAGTAACTACTCAGCAAATTCTGCCGCAATAACGTTAGCCCCTATTAAGGGGC
>JBBALZ010000148.1:0-7199 GCA_040402735.1 Bdellovibrionota bacterium | reverse complement strand
CTTTTGAGCATCTGCACCATTTTCATCCTCCTTAACTGCCGAATTTAGGTTAAAACGTAGGTAACACTTTAGCACTTCGCTGAACACGAAGCTAAGAATCAACAACCGCTAACTGAGCTTGCTACCACTCTCTCAGTCCCGCACACTCCCTCTACAGGCAGCAAAAATGCGCCCCCTTCCCGTCAAATCAGTAGTCATCCCGCCCCTTACAGCCGCACTAACCGATACCACTCACACAACCGAGCCATACCATCCCTAAAGCTAGTCTTGGGATCGTAATCAAGCAACTTTCGCGCTTTGGATATATCCGCATTGGTAACATCTACATCCCCGGGTTGCGGCGAAATCTGCTCTATCAGCAACTCTTTACCAGTTACTTGGCGAACTATCTCAAGCGCTTCATTGAGCGATACGGTGGCTGAGTTGCCGAGATTAAAGATCTCATACCCAAACTTTCTGTCTGTCGCGTTTATAAACCCCCCAACAAAATCCTCAATAAAGGTGTAATCACGCCTAGTAGTCCCATCTCCAAACTTCTTAATAGTACGCCCCTTAAGCGCTGACTCTATAAACAGCCACGGCGCCATGTCTGGCCTCCCTCGAGGCCCGTAGACCGTAAATGGACGAACGATATTTATATTAAGCCCATACAACGAGTGATACGTGTAACTCAAAACTTCCGTCGCCTTCTTTGTTGCTGCGTAAGGCGATATCGGTCGATCGGTTGCGGTGTCATCCTCGCGAAAAGGAATGGCTCGTGAATTGCCATACACCGATGAAGACGATGTGACTACTATGTTTTCTATCCCCTTGCCTACAGCACCCTGCAGGAGATTGAGCGTTCCTTCAATATTAGCTCGCTGATAGAGAAACGGATCCGCTATTGATGGTCGCACACCCGCTCGCGCGGCAAGATGCGCCACATGGGTGATTCGGTTATCTGCATAGAGCGAATCTACTACGGCCCTGTTGGCGAGCTCTCCTTCTACAAAAGAGAACTTCGGGTACTTAGAGAGCATTGCGATGTTCTCGCGCTTGAAGACCACTGGATAATAGTCATTAACATTATCAACACCCACTACCGCATCACCCCGTTTGAGCAAGGCCTCGGCCACATACGAACCGATAAAACCCGCTGCTCCAGTCACTAGTACATGTCTCATAAGGCTATCTAAACCCCAACGCCGTCTTCATTGATTGCGCAATCGGTACGTCAATATTGCGGTTTATCATTCCGGAAAGCAATCACCGAGATCGCACTTTTCAAGCCCTAACCCCATCCTGCGGTCTCGAGTACTGATGGCTGTTATCCCCGTATGACATTAGATGATCCATTATCCAAATAAACTTATACTGCTCGATGCTCATGAACCACCAGTTACTTACACTCATTTTTTCATTAGGGTTAATCTGCTCGTCTCTTGGGTGTCTCCGTTATACCCCATCGCACAAGGAGCTAGAGCGGGATAGCGCTGCGGACCAAACACGGACGACCATGCTGGGTAGCGAGGTCGATTTTGAAAATTATGAAAGCGCCCTATCCCAAAGGATGCAATCACTGCTAAGCGAGCGAGCGCACTTACTTGAACAATCTGCTAATCAAACCGGTTATCCCATCGGTAACGGCGATGTCCTTGACGTCTCGGTCTTTGGCTTTAACAACCTGACAGCGAATACCGCAGTGGCCCCCGATGGATCGATTATTTTACCACTTGTCGGAAAGATCTCTGTTGGAGGACTACCCCTTGAGGAGGTTCAAAGTACACTTGCACGGCGCTATTCGCAGTTTATCCGCGGACCTCAAGTCCTCGTTTCATTAAAGACCTTTTCTACTAACAAGGTATCGGTAATCGGAGAAGTAAACAAACCCGGAACCTACCCCCTCACTCGTCGCGGCATGGTGCTAACTGAGATTCTCAGTGAGGCTGGGGGGCGAACCCCCATGGCAGGGTCGCGCATCATGCTCCTACCCGCTCCACGGCTCCGCTCATCGCCGGCGTCAAATAATGTAATGCCATCGCTTTCCCTGGTGCAGGCATCAGCCTCCGAGCCTGCAAGCGGGATCGAGATTGACATGGAGGATCTCTTAGGCACAGTCGACCGCAGACCTGTCATACTACCCCTAGTCCCCGGCGACACTATAGTCGTACCTGAAGCTGGGACGTATGAAGTTGACGGTGAAGTGACCACTCCCGGTTCATATAAGTTAACCGGCAGAACCTCAGTGATCGGAGCCATCGCCGCAGCTAAAGGCTTCACCTATTCCGCTGACGTTAACAACGTCGAAGTAATCCGAGATGTAGGGGCCGGCCGCAAGGCCCTGGTGGCTCTCGACTTAGAGGAAGTGGGGTTACGTGGAGGCCGTGACATCCGATTAAGAAACGGCGATCTGGTGCGAGTGCCGAGTCACTCAAGCCGCTTTTTTAAGCGCCAAGTTGTTGAGACTATCAATGGAATCTTCAATGGATTCGGGGTCAACAAACGCGTGAACTAGCTAGCAGATGAACCAAACACTCCTGATAACTTAACAAACCCTGATACGGCACAGATATGTCATCACACCTCAATCAATTACCAGCAAGCCAGTTAAATAGCGAATCGGATCTGATGACCTATATCGCTATCCCTCGCATAGAATCTAGCCCTCTACACAATACGGCCGAGCCGAGTGAGATCTCAGCGTACCTAAGGGTACTACAGAAGCGTCGCAAGCTAATCTTTTTATCCGGATTAGGTTTGGGACTAGCAGCGACCATCTACTGTCTAATAACTCCACGCTCTTTTACCGCTGACACTACAATTGAACTTCGCGGCCATGCCCCGATCCTAGCTTCAATTCAATCGGAAAACCTATTCGGAAGCGACTCGCGTAAAGTAGAATACCTAAAAACAACGGTGGCAAAGTTAAAGCTTACCGGACTAGCAGATGCAGTACTTTCTAGCAGCAACTTGGATCGAGAACTACGCCAATACTGGAGATCGCATCGCTCGCCGCTCTCCTCACTGCTTTCTATGCTGCCGGGGCTGCGGCCCTCGCCCTCAATCGCCACTGAACAGATCTCCCCAGCTACTAAAAGCGGCTATTTTCAGCACTCTCCCGCCGAAATCAGCAGATACCTCGCTCTGATTGATATAGCCCCAGTGCACGAGACAAACCTGGTACACATCAAAGCCACTACAACAGACAAGGCTCTCTCCCAGAAAATAGCTAATCTTCACGCGACCGAATTCATAGAGCACCTCAAGCGGGAGCGACACGGCTCAATTCAATCTAACATCGAGCTGCTACGAGCTCAAAGTGATGCTCTACGCGATAGAGTTGCGCAAGCCGAAGAGGCATTAACTACTTATGCGGCATCACAAAAACTGCTCTTAGCACGCAACAACGACGGAACCGGGCTCAACCATCGACACATTGAATCGTTAGCTCAGATGCTCGCTGATGCAACTGGTCGCCGTATAAAATCAGAGAGCACGATCCTACAAGCAAAACGACAGAAAGAAGATGAGGGGACATTCTTCGACAACGATATAACGCAACAACTAAGAGCCAACCTAAAACAAGCCGAGGCCGATTATGCAAGTCTAGGAAGTCAGGTCACCGCCGCATACCCAGGCATGCGCGAGCTACAAGCTAAGATAACCTCCCTGCGAAAGGCGATTCGAGACGAACGGAGGCAAGGCATAGAAGCTCTACAAAGTCAGTTCAATGCCGACCTCAATGCTGAGACATCTCTACGTGAACAAATCGAATCCGAGAAAGCAAAGGCTCAAGATGTTGCCAAAAAGCTAATTCAGTACGATGTTCTTAACAAAGAGGCATCATCGCTACGAGACCTTTACCAGGCTGTCTTAAAGCAGGCAAAAGAGGTTGAGATGAGTGGAGCAGTCACTACTTCAAACGTATTCATCGCGGACTATGCATCCCTGCCCACTTCGCCGAGCGCCCCTAAGACTAACATAATAGTAATTCTAGCAACTATAGTTGGTCTTAGCTTCGGGGTAATTACGGCCTACATTCTTGAGTCAATGGCGGACACTATCAACAACTCTGATGACATCCACCAAACACTCGACCTTCCGATTCTAGGCATCGTTCCAGACTTTACTCTCTCTGCCAAGGAGCGCCCTAAAACCCTCCCTTCTCCTCCCGATACCACGGCGACTCAAGCAGAAGATCTGGAAGCTCCTCCGCCAACGATAGAACCGGTGGCACCACCAAGCTCGATACCACACAACTCGGAGTTGATTGCGATCTCTGCCCCGCACACAGCAATCGCCGAGGCCCTACGTACCATACGCGCAAACGTACTTCTATCATCAGCAGACTATCCACCACGAGTAATTATGCTCGCCAGCTCAACCCAAGGCGAGGGAAAGACCACGCTGCTATCGAACCTAGGTGTTACCCTGGCACAAGCTAACCACCGAACTTTGATGATCGATGCGGATCTTAGGATGGCTGGCTTAACCGAGCTTTTTTGCGGCGACAACTCACTTGCTGTTGGCCTCAGCGAAATTTTAACAGCTCAAACTCCCCTTGAGTATGCCATTCATCCAACTAGCGTGCCGAATCTTGATCTGCTTCCGGTGGGCGCTCAACCACCAAACCCTGCTGAGCTAGTGGGGTCGGAAAAAATGAAGCACCTTCTTGGAGGACTTAAAGAGCGATACGATTTCATTTTAGTCGACAGCCCACCAATAATGGCAGTAGCTGATGGATTACTTCTCTCGCGCATGGTCGATAGTGTTCTGTTCGTAGTACGTAGCGGGGTGACGCCAAAGCCTGTAGCTCGCGAAGCTCGAAGCAAGCTGGCAAGGGTAAAGGCTAGAATTATCGGTGTCGTTCTTAACGGAACAAGCTCCTCAAGCACCGATCAGGAGCGGCTAGTTGCGTATGGGAAGAACTATGGCACCCTAAAGAGATAGCCTGAACTCCTTGCACGCTCCCGAAATAAGTGTTTCCTGATCAAAGACCGAGGGCTTCCAGATACGAATTTAACACTAATCGCTCATCGAACCGCTGCTCTGCCAGAGACCTGCTCCGAGCACCAAAACGCTCCAATACGTCTGAATCACACCCAGCAAGGTAGCCCAAGGCTCCAACTAATGAAGAAGTATCGTGCGGCTTGACTAGCAATCCATTCTCTCCCGCCACCACCGTTTCGCGACACCCCTTCCAGTCAGTCGTCACAACGGGCTTCCCACAAGCAAGAGCCTCCAATAAAGAACGTGGTACCCCCTCATTGTAGGTCGACGGGAGCACCACCACATCAGCCTGACGAATGAGCGACAACGGATCATCAGTCGATTGAAGATACCTGATAACTCCCTCACCGTGCGCACTATCGATCCGCTCACGGAGCCTAAGCGACTCCTGTCTCGTATTGTCTGCGGCTCCCAAGATCCAAAAAACTGATCGGTCTCCTCCACGATTGCGGAGCTGCCTTGCTGCTTCGATAAAATGGTCAAACCCCTTCTGCGGCAGAAGTCTTCCAAACATTAGGAATATCCGTTCCGACCGTGGGGTGCTTTGTATAGGAGTAAAGCGCTCAAGGTCAACACCAGAACCTGGTATTACCTCAGCTCTGAGCTCATCAACCGCTCCGCTCTTACTCAATATCGACTTATCCTCAGAATTCTGAAAAAAAACTAGATGCGTTCGTGCAAGTGCTACTCGATACAGCAGCGCTACAGCGCTTGCAACCCCCGTCTTACCATCAAACAGCTCTCCCAATCCGGATACATTTGCCAGATGAATGAATTCAAGAGCGCGACGACACAACCCGGCATAGAGATTACATTTGACGGTAAAGGATAGAACAGCATCCGGCCGGACTCTAAGAAGCGCTCGATAGATACTCGATAGCGTCCACGCCTCAACAAGCGGCGAACGGCCAGTACCATCCATAACGATAGGAATAAAATCCACTCCGAGTTTCTTGACCCTTTCAGTGTAATCATCCACTGGAGCTATCACTGTGACACTGCACCCAGTGCTCTGAAGGGCTTTGATGAGATTTTGCCTCAACAAGAAAACATACCACGAAGAGTTATATAGAATGACTATGCGCATAATTTCTAAAAGAACTCTGAGATAACCTATCTCTCGAACTTTTGCTGTGATCGTCGATACAGCGAGCGCTACACTTGTACATTTCACCACAGGGTTGTCATATGCGGCCATTTAGCACTCAACGTTTACATGCCGAAGTAATCCAAGATCTCAAACTCGCAGCTCCCACTCGCACCTGGCAAACGTACATCAAGCGTGGGATCGATCTCGTGGGAGCCGGCAGCCTACTCCTCGCACTATCGCCGATAATGAGTATCGTTGCCCTGGTTATTAAGGCAACGTCTCCAGGTCCGATACTGTACAGTCAAACGCGACTCACCGAGGGTGGACGCTCCTTCAAGCTTTGGAAGTTCCGCTCAATGCGCGTCGATGCCGAGGACCTCACCGGAGCGGCACTTGCAGCCCGCGCCGACGACCGCGTAACACCTGTAGGCCGAGTGCTTCGGAGGACCCGACTCGACGAGCTACCACAGCTCTTTAACGTGTTACGAGGAGATATGTCGCTCATTGGGCCACGCCCAGAACGCCCAGAGATAGCAAAACAACTTGCGCAGGCGATCCCTCGCTTTCATCATCGACTAAACGCAAAAGCAGGCCTTACAGGTTTGGCGCAGGTGATTCAAGGATATCCAGATGGTGTAGATGGCTACAGGCGTAAAGTGGGGCTCGATATCCTCTACATTCGCAACTGGAATCTTCTGCTAGACCTCTGGATTGCATTTCGAACGATAGGCGTAGTCCTATCAGGTTCAGGTGCGCGTTAGGCAAGAGCGGCAAAAACTCGCGTAGGCGAGGTTTTGTGAGGGGCGGCATCTTGGCAGAGCCAAGTAGAGACAAGTGTAGGGTTGGAGATATCGCACCCTCACCTTCACGGACTCTTGGCTGACGGCTACTGGAAAGACGGAGTATTTACCAGGTTCACCGAGGTAGACCTTAAAGTACTTGAGCAAGCCTGCGCTCAAGCGGGTACTCGCTTGAGCTCCATAAGCGAGAACTCATCACTGACGATGATGTGGTACAAATTATCCTAAATTCGGCAATTAAGGATGATGAAAATTAGGGCATCGTAATTCTCTCGCTATCTACTCGAAAGGACTGGCATTCCTGACAGGGATAAAAATGC
>JBBALZ010000147.1:0-7283 GCA_040402735.1 Bdellovibrionota bacterium | reverse complement strand
CACCCAAATAGACCGCCTTTTCCGAGGGGGCTAAAAAAAGAATTGCGATGCCCTATGTTGGAGCTTCGTCTTTTGACTCTCCCAAGTGTAGCGGCGTAGCATACACGGGGAGTGTTCGGAAAAGAGGAGGGGAAAGTTGCTTAACCGGTATGTGGCCTCGACGGATATTCAGCCGCGATCGGGGTTGATCCTCGGAGGACTGATCTGTTTCCGCTTCCCGCACATTTTTAGATTCGATACTCTGTGATGCGTATCGCGCCAGTGTTGTCGGAGAAGGAGGATTATAAAAGAGGCTGTCGATGCACGCCGTCCGAAACCAGGGGATCGTCGCATACTCTTCAAGACAACGTTGATTGAACTCTTTCTCGCTCTTGTACTGGCCCGTGTAGATCGTCCCACGCCATCCGGGAAAGGTCCAGGTGCTCGTGCCCAAGTATTATAGAGGAGGGTAGCGGGCGGTCCGGCGGAACCCGGATCGCATCTGCAGAAAGTGTGGCTCGAAGATCAACGCTCATACTGAGGCGATCTTGGTGCCTGTATCAGTTTACGTCAACTCTACCACTCGTCAGAACAGCTCCTGCGCAGCTCTCCACACATAGTAGGCATCAACACTACCTCCGAAGCCCCGGCGCACGATGCGTGGACCCTTATCCAAGAGTTCAAGAGCTGATTCGCAGCGAAGTCCTAATACTGCGGCACGGCGTTTGTGGAACCGTCCCAGGGCTTTAAGAGATACATCGCTTGAGTGTGGACCGACGTTGAACGCTGCACCCAGGTTACTGATCGTATCACTCACAACTTCGATCGCCTCTGTGCTAAACACCGGATCCTCTCTACGCCAGATACCCTCGATGCTGTGCTCTCCACCTAATCCTGTTGCTTCGCGCCCGCAGATCCGCTCCTGAAGATGCTCGCGTAGATCCTCGATAGCCATCTTCGGTAATGCTTTAAATCGTCCGCCGAGCAAGACCCGCCGATCGCGCAGAGATATATCGCGTACTCGGAGATCGCGAAGCTCAGATAGGCGCACACCGAGCCCGTACGCCAGCATTGCAACCACCAGCGATTCTCCTCGTAGCTGAGAGAGTGCGTACTCAAGCGCCTGGGCTAGGACCTCACGGCGGGCTTGAATGTGCTGCCCCTTGTTGGGGGCAGTACCTTTTGAAGCGCGGTACTCGGTACGAGAGGTGTCAGCAAGGGAGGGGCCAGCTTGCTGATACGAGCGCCTCAAAGGTATATGAGGAGGAGCGTGAAGGGATGAGGTGTAAAGGGTAGTTTCGTGTTTCATACGAGTATAGAAATATACTAGAAAGAATGGTCAGTCAAGTTCTTTTGGGAATAGGATCGAACTCGATACGACTTTTTGCGACAGGGGAGATTTTCGCGGGTTAGGGCTTCGCAATTCTCTTCTCTTAAATGGGGCCAAAAATGCGCGGAACCTACTGTATTTAATGAGTTTATCGACACTTAGCCGCGCATTTTTATCCCTATCAGGAATGCCAGTTGTTTCCAGTAGATAGCGGGAGAATTGCGAAGCCCTATTCGCGGGTCCTGCCTTTTGCGTAAGGCCGAGGCCGCCATTATAATGGTCAAGACTAGATAAACTAAACTTGGTACCTACCAACAGGAGCAAGCTTCCGTAAGCTTTGTTCGCTTCGATGAGAGACGCAAGACAAAATTTTGGGGCATTTGGAGCGAAGAATTTCGAGCGTTATCCCGCGTGTTTTGCGGGCGACCAGCTGGTCGATTGGCTCAGGCATTTACCCACAAGCACTGATTCAGCGGGGAATCGAGTCGTCCAAGATCATGACGGTGCCGTTCTTTTGATATGTGGTGAAGCACTGCGCTATGCAAGCAGACAGGCGACGGCTCGTGCAGCATATCCCGAGTATTCGCAGCACATGAGAAAGGGATGCGGTATCCCTAGCAGTCAAGTGCTGGTTGAAAGATTAGCCCGAGGATCCTTTAGTGGCTCGATTGTAAACCGTACTGGGGAGCAAGTTCATCTGAACTATAATCTGCAACACATGGTGGAATTGGCAACCGTGTGCACTGGAGAGAAACTTCGCTGGAGTAATAACTACGCGGCATCCATAGTCCCATTCGCAACACCGGAGGGTGGCGTTGCTGTGCCGTTGGTGGGTGGATTTTGGTGGCGCGGTTCAGATCTTACCACACTGCAACACGCGAGGTTTCCGATCACTGCGGCGCATGAGGCGGACGGTCAGAAAGCTACCATACCGGTCTACTCCCAGGGCGGACGAAGCATTCTCATACCGGTTGATACCTTTATGCACTATAGGCGGCTACCATCTGGCGGCCTTGAGTTACCCACAGAGCCGGTTTTTAACGAACATGAGTACATAAAGCAGCGAGTGATCGCCTTTCAGTATGTAGGTGCAGGACACCCTGGGTATATCCGGCATTTCTTTATACCCCCTGGTCCGCTAGCTAACGGACAGGCGTATTATTCAATCAACGGTCTTGAGGCCCGAAGTGTAACGGACCCGAGTTACTGGGCTACAAAAGGGATCATTCTTGATCAGAGATATCAGCATGACACTACAGCGCCAACTGGTGCGATGGTCAACTGCGAAGCGGTGGTTAGTATGGAGCGGAAGCTCCTGGCAAACGGGGCGCTGATCGGCGCCGTGACGGTAGGTTTTGTTCCTCTTATCTCCAAGGCAGAGCTGGACCACCTAGTCGGCTGTCAGAGTGGTGCTCCGTTTGATGGCCATATTCAGGTGCAGGTCAAAGCGGTTGTGGACTCTACCAATCGGTTAGACTCGTTATTGTGCTATGGGTCAGAAGCGATAACGCAAGGGCGCGATCCTACGCCTGACGACCCAATGCACTTGGTGTTCGCCAATCAGCTTAAATTAACTGCTGAGGCGTACTTTGGAACACGAGACGATTCGCAGGAGCTCTACCTATCTCGGCTAGGTGAAGTCATGGGGACCAATTTTCGCGCTGCAGTACTCAGTGGGCTCACGATTCCGTGGAACGGGAGAGCAGCTGAAAACTTGAGTCTTACCGGGATGCTCTGTGATGTAGAGAATTGTGAAGAGTGTGCTGAGCCATATCATTTTGCGAGTATGGCCCTAAAATGGATAGACATTCTTGTGTCATTAAGTCGCACATCCTACTTGGATATCGACCTATCGCTCACTAAGATGCTCGAATCCTTCTGGAGGGCTGCCATGCCGAGAGGAGATACCTTCTCGAGCGATATGCATATTCTGAGGCGCTTACGGGGTGAGCTTGTGCGGTCTGGCGAAGATGAGAGCACAATAAATAAAATAGTGGCATGGCATGCAGCTGCGCGAATTACCGGTCTGGTAGTAGCGGATGTATTCTCGGAGCAATACCCCAACCTAAGGATACCTGAGGGGAATATTCGCACCACGTTCGAAGCGTACCACGCGCTTCTTGCAATTTCGGGTAGCTCCGGAGAGTTTAACCAGTTTCTCCAGCATGCCACCCGGCCCGAAAACTGGCCTACCATCGCGCCACGGTACTACCAGAGTTTGGCATCACTAGCTATTGCCCAATTTTATGATGGTAAAGAACCGCAAATACCATAGCGCTAGAACTACGATCTTAGAGAGCCCCAACTCGCAATTCACAGAGGCTGAGCTAGGATAATGTTTACTCAACAACCGCCCCAGAGTGGCACGAGTTAAATAGAAATTGATAGCTAGCATCAGGTGGGAGGGTCCAGACTATATGTCTTAAGCGTTCTTCTCTGAGGATAAATTGATCTGATAGCCTGAATGAGGCGGAGTGAGAAACCCCCTCCGGAACCGCATGGGCGTATCTGGGCGCATCTGCTGGAGACTGTATACCGTGACATAAAAATATTACAATTAGCGAGCCTCCAGGTGCGCGATAATAGAGACTCAGTAACGCATCTTGTAGTTCGCGCTCTGACCTCACCCCAACAATTGTTGAGTGGCATTTGTATTTGTCTGAGAGTGCGGACCGCCACCTCTCAGCTTCATGCTGGAATTGCAGCGGAGGGTCATTTTCAATTGAGTCGCCTGCAATAATCAGGGCAGCATCGGGGGTAGAGACCGGAGATGCACCAAAACGAGCCTGTGGGAACATGGAATAGCGTCCGATAGGCAAGGACTGTACGTTCGCATCACCTGGATCTAAAATATATCTCTCAAACCCTGCGATCTGAGATGTAGCTCGTTGAAATACCTCTGGCAGCGAGAGATCGGGTCGAAGGCGGCTAATAAGCGCCTCAGAAAAAACATTCCCCCAGGACGGCGAGAGCGAGTCAGTCGCAGTAATAACAGTCACAGACTCTGGCCAGCCAGTTTGAGACTGCTTCAGGGTGGCTGAACGAACGAGTTCGTGTAATGTCGGGCACTGCGGATTAAGACAGTGTAGGGTATCAATAGCGATCGGTACGGCTGCTGTGGGGATTGTAAAGTATCTTGGATTCAGAAGATCTTCATAACCTGCCCAAAATCGCTCACTCGGTGGTAGAGATGTTAGCGCTTGAATAATGTGGTCCCTGGCAGGGAGGGGCAGAACTTCAGTGACTTCAAGAATCTGCGCCAGTTGCTCCCACGGGGATATCGCTACCTTGTTCAGGTGAAGTGGGGTGGTGAGAGTTCCCTCGTTTGGACAGTGGCCTTGTTTGGCGATCCAGCGAAGCAACAAGCGCTTTGTGGTTTCCGAGAGAGGCGCAAGCCACTTGTGAATAGAGATGGGGTTCTCGGTTACTGCTGCTTTGAGGAAGTCGCGTTGTTCGTCTGGAGATAGTTGCGTGAAAGCTGAGATTAGATCGCTTGGGTATGTAGAAGCTAGGTGGGCGATCGAAAGAGGTGTGACAGTACCGTGTAATTGTGCCGCCTCTGTAGCCGAGAGATAACCACAGCTATATCCGATATCGATCAGCTCCGAGTGGACCAGACGCAAACTGCGCGAAATGGGCGAGGCTGCCAGCTCCTTTGCCACGAGAGGAACAAGTGAAGTGCAAAGCGCTTGGTACGTGCGTGATAGTTTCGACTGAGCAGTCTGCCGTAGCTCATCAGGAAGTAGTGTTGTCAGTCGGTGTAAATCTTGGATAGTGTAGCCAAGTTCAAGTCCTACAAAACGATCGTCAGAGAGTGATGATAGAAACGCTGCATCTTCGAGGCGATTCACAAAGGTGCAACAATCCAGGCCGCAAAGCTCAATAGCTCGTCCTATGCTATTTGTAAGTTCCTTGTCGACAGCAGCTGGTGCAAGATGCCCCGCGATGCTGACGAGTGCCCTGGTAAGCTCAGTGGATCTGCTCTGCCCGCCACCCTGCGTTGCACATGAGACCACAGCATTTGGGAGCATCAGCTTTCCACCAGGACACTCGATACCGAGATCGTGTAAACGTGAGCGCAGTGTTGCGTCTTGCGCTAGCTGTAGAGCCACTAGTGCTCGTATGGTTGCTTGAGGGAAAAAGTTTTCATCAAGTATCGATGGCTCGGTAGACGGTGGTGCTAGTTGTGGAGAAAATCCGCAGCGCTCGAGTATGCGCAGGCAGGCAAGCCGACTAGGAATCTGAATACTGGCCTCTTGATTTCCAGCTGAATTTGCAATCGCGCTGGCCTGTGGTGCGTTACACAGAGACGATGCCAGCTGCGCTAGGTCATTCGGAGCGTGCCACCTGCAGCGAGGTTGGTAGCCGGATATCCAGGAAAGGGAGTCAGGTATCCAGGGCTCCAAAAGGCCGGAGTCGTGGCGTTGTATATCAGGTGTGCAGATTCGTAAGTCGACAGGTAAAGAGTCGTAGGCGATGACTGCCGCCGCGTACTCGTGCGTTCCAACCAGCCCGAAGGCTTCGGCACTTGCCACGAAGAGCTCCGAGCTACCTGAAGCTCGGAGCCGCTCAACCATCTGCCGCTGTACGGTGATCCCCGCAATGATCGGTAAAATTCTCGCCGCAAAGATATCTGCCGCCTGCTGCTGATCGTAGTTAGCAATCCATGGGTATCTCTTTTGGTCTATGAATTCCCTGATCGCTTCTAGTCGTATAGCAAAGCCACCATCGTTAGTTGCTGCGCAGTCGTGACTCCTTGAATGCTGCCAGCTGGAATCACGAACTATATTTAGCGCTATTGGACTCTGCAGCCTCTCTCTAATAACCGGATCGTATTCGCCCAATCGATGCAAAAGTTTTCCCAGTGCTCGTGGAAGCTCGCGGGCGAGGCTAGCAATCTCTTTCGTCTCTGCAGTGCCGTTTAGCTCTATGCCGAATGCCTTTGAAGTGAAGTCGGTATCGCACCTGACAGCATCTTCTAGCCTATCCCTTTGCTGTCTACTACAACGGTCTTGGTATCCAACCACACCAGCGCAAATCGTCACTGTTAAGAGGGCGATATTTGCTAAAGAATTGGTTTTGGGAACAGATAGCACAGTGAACTATGAGAGTGGTAACAACCTAGGGCGAGTGTAGCGAATAGTGGGTGGAATAATCCAGTTATTAGTTATCCGCCTAGTGCTTCGTAATTCTCTTCGCTTAAATAGAGCCAAAAATGCGTAGAAGGTATTGTTTTTAATCGGTTTTACGACACCTGACCGCGCATTTTTATCCCTGTCAGAAATGCCAGCTTTTTCAAGGAGGTAGCGGGAGAATAGCAACGCCCTATCTCGCTGCAACTAAAGCGTGCAGTATACGCCCTTAATTCGACAACTATAGATGTATGTCTATCACTCTTTATTCGGGCAAAGTTTCGTTCTGTCAAGGCAGCAGTAAAGCTTCATGCTCTCATAAACCTTCGAGTCAATATCCCCTCTGTAATAGTGATTTAACTAGGAAACATGCAGGGCGTTAACATTCCTGATGAACTCGTTTTCGAAGTTCAGACAGCCGCAGTACGTTCCGCTCCCTCTCCATCATGAGCACTTCCGCCTGTAAGTTCCTTCTTTTGTCCATTGACCCCTCGCAAAATATGGTTTGAGGGTATCCTGGCACTTTCCGCAGTATGGCCGATCCTTTTTGCGGCCAAGCAGAACGCTTGAGTTTTTACGAGTAGAGGAAAGACAAATTGATAAAATAGTGGAGTGGCATGCAGCTGCGCGAATTACTGGTCTAGTAGTAGTGTATGTATTCTCTAGTCAGCGCCCCGATCTGATCATAGATCAGAGTGTAAGTTGTCGGATATTTGAAGATTACCAAAAGCTTTTTTCAATTTTAACTATAGGGCAGAGGTTTGACGAGTCTCTAAGACAATTCAGACTAAATTCGGCAGTTAAGCAGGATGAAAATGGTGCAGATGCTCGAAAGCACGAAG
>JBBALZ010000146.1:0-7394 GCA_040402735.1 Bdellovibrionota bacterium | reverse complement strand
TGCATTCTTAGGGCTTTTTGAGATTAGTGTTTAAAAGTGGGGCAAAAGATGGGTATCTAGGCTCTGGCCGCTACGTGAATATTCTTCCAGTATTAAATCCCAATCTGCGTCGCTTCGGTACTTTCTCATAACTCCCCCCTACAAATCTCTCACTAGGAATATCGCTGTGAGCTCGGGGTTTTTAGCTTAGTTTAAATTACGCAAATAGGGGGCTTAGTTAGAGGCGCTTACCGACGAACTGCTCACTCTCTTTGTCGTGGAATAGGTCACAGAACCAGACCCCGAATCCGGTGTGATCCTGTGAGAGAACTTGTACCACATCATCATCAGTGATGAGTTTTCGCGTATGGGGTTGTGCGAGTACCCGTTCAGTAAAGGCTTGCTCGATTGCTTTCAGGTCTACCTCGGTAAACCTGGTAAATACTCCGTCTTTCCAGTAGCCGTCAGCGAGCAGTCCATGTAAGTGGGGATGATAGTTGAGGGCTTCCCCTGCCGTCTGCACGGTGAAGATAGCAGCGAGTTCTCGTTCGTCTACCCCAAGGACCTCCTTGAGGGCACCCCAAGCAGAGCGGAAGAGGATGGTATTGAGTTTGCGGTCGTACTTAAAGAAGGCTCGCAAGCGTTTAGGGATAGTAAAGACCGTGTGGCGATGGGGGACGTCTTCAATTACTTCACTGTGGATGTGTTTGAGCGAACTTTACAGCGCGCTTAGCTCCGCATGAGGGGCATACTCCGCGGCGTTTGCACGAGAAGGCGATCAGGAGCGAGTGTTTGCAGCCATCACAGTATACCCTAGCGGCGCCGTGAGCGAGGATTCCACAGTTGAGGTACTCTGTGAGGGTTTTAGTGACCTCATCCCGTAAGCACCCATACTGGTGCTGGAATCGGGGCTCCCAGACGTGCTGTAACTCTTCGTGCTCGTGGTACACGATCTGATACAGCGCAGAAGTCTCTGGCTGGCGTCGTTTATAGTGTTGGAGCTTCTTCTTCTGACTCTCCCACGTGTAGCGGCGTAGCATACACAGCGAGTGTTCGGAAAAGGGGAGGGGAAAGTTACTTAAGCGGTATGTGGCCCCGATGGATATTCCGCAGTGCACATTCCGCTGGTACAACCTTTGCGCTGATAAGCCAGCTTTGGCAATTCCTACTTTCCTGCAAGAGCCCTCCGTTGCTAGCCGCGAGATGAAGCCTGACCCATGGGCAGAAGTGCTGATCAAAAAAACTGCTGAATTGGGCACCTGGACGGTCGAAGGGATCGATCTCGAGAGAGACCAGAAAGTGTGGCTTTCATTGACCCAGCCACAGCGCGACGTAATCAATCGCGCCCTTTCGCGCTTTCAGCACGGATAAGGGCAGGTCGTCGTAACTCTCAATCCGCTCATAGATCGTCGCATACGAGAGGGGAGAGTTTTAGAGGCTCGATACATCGGTGAGTTTCAGCGCGAGGAGGAGAAGCACCAACGATTCTTCAACGAGTATCTACAGCAGGTTGTTCCTGAAGGCCCTGTAGGAACCGACGATCCCTTTTCGGTTCACTTTCGAAATCTCTTCGACACCATTCTGGAACATGAACTTTCCTCGCTCGCGGATGGCACGTGGAAGAGCAAGGTCCGTGCATTAACCACATACATGCTGGTATGCGAAGGGACGATAGCGTAGACCGCGTAACACGGCTTCTTCAAGGCCCTTAGAGACGGAGAGAACGAAATCCTTCCCGGACTCCTACGCGGAATAGAGTTAATTAAACGAGATGAGGCGCGGCACGTTGCCTACGTGGTACAAGCGCTCGCCCGTATCTGCAACGAACAAGGGGCTACTGCGAAGGTAGAGGTTCTCAGGCAGCTCGGTCGCCTTACTAAAGCGACCTTCGGTTGTGTCGGTATGGTGCACAAGGAGTTCAACCCCTTCCCGTTCCCGAATCTGAACCGCAAAGAACTACTCGGATATGCTGCCAAGCAATTCGTGAGTCGTTTGAAGCAGATCGGGCTCACTGGTCCCGCAGATGCTTCGTCTTTGGAGCGGAAACTCTCTACCTAAGGCAGCGATACAAGGTGGCTGACGAACTTCCATGCGACATCAGCGCCACCCGGCGATGTTTTTTGTAGCCCTTCTAAACGCCTCATTTTATTACAACAATCCCACTCTACTTCGCAAAGAGATCGTTCAACGTACCAAGAGCCATACCGAACGTACGATTTAAAACAACTTTCGTACTAAAAACTCTCCTCGCAGCCACCTAAGGACTTACGGCAACAACGCTTGAGTTGCCATCTGACTCAAGGTAGCATCAACCATCGCTGTTTTAAAGGTAATCGACCTAAAATGAATCCTAATGAGTCAGCAGCAAGTTTGTCGGAGTTTAGGCGAAGAGGCCGCACCAGGGACGCATTTGGCCCTGAGATGTTACCTTTAGCTGTCGATAGTGGCCAGCCCTGCCCTGAGAAAGCGGAGATGCCGCCATTGCCCACTCAAGCGCATCAAAAACCTCCTACATTTGCCCCCCCCTCTATTCCTAAAGATGAAGAGTCCCCTACGCCTCTACGACTGCAACCTCAACCTCAACCGCGCTCACTTGGCGCGGCAAGTATCCCACCTCATGTGCCCATAGACCAAGACCCTCCGCCCTCAATGGAGGGCAACCGCTCATTCGGCGTCGCACGAAGGCATCAAGAGATCCTCACGATTCCGCTATTTTCGGAGATGCTTTCCTCTTGGTCGCTCGACAGGGTGATTGGAATATCAGGGATAACGAATGAGATTATACGGCTCTTCCTTCTCACCGCATTCCCGAACAATATTGAAGGTCAAGAGGCTGATAGGATCACAGCTAAGCTTGATGCGAGGCTCAACCAGGCTTTAGAAGCATGTGAACTACACCCTTACTATCGCCGAACTCTTAGGCCACCATGCATCGATATAAGCGATCCTCAGAATGTGCGTTCGGGATTTCTAAACCTCTCTGGTCGTGCCTTGGGCGCAGACTCTGTAGCGGTAATCAGTGACGCCATCTCCCTCAGGCTCCCTGTGAAGAGCGATGGATACTTTGCTGGCATATTTCCCCTGCGGGGTGAGCCAAGCGCTTCCGTTTGGGCATACAACCTCCACAGCACCCAGCAGATTAGAAGTGAAATGGTTAGCTTGACTATCCCTCCGCGAACTACTGCAACTGTCTCATTGCCTGCCTTCGACGTCCTAGGCGTTCTTGACGACCTTACTAAAAGGGTTATCGTCACGCTTCCGCTGCCGTCAGTTCAACAGTTAAAAATTATTTCGACGAGAGAGATTCAGAACGCGCGGCGAACCAGCAACACTTCCGTGGGCGATTTAATCTCAGGGCTGACCCTCTCACGATCTCAGCAGCTGATTGCTCAGCAATGACTGCTCGCCTCATGTGCAAGTCGAGAGATTGGAAGTTCCTCTGCCAGTAACGATCTGCGCTTATAAAGCCGTGGTATCCAACCAGTGACCATTTCGCCATGAGAATCCAATCTGCTCTAAGGCGAGGAGGATCATTCCTGCCTTTGCTGGGCCTGAATTGGGCAGCTCCGCGAAGCTTGCCGGCGTGACACCAAGGCATTGTGCCACTATGAAAAAACCGCAGTCCACAAGAAGATTGATCTCGCGCTCCTCCAGTTGTAACTCCGAAGTCAACAACAATAGACGCGGATCTCTCTTTACTGCATCACCGAGACTCTCCCGTGCGAGGCGGGCAACCTCCTGGCTGGCCTCGCCATATGCATACATCTTATCAAGAGCGTTCCTTTCGAGCTGACGAACCCTCTCCCTAGTCATATTCAGAACGTCGCCAATGTTGAAGAGCGTCAAATCAATACCGAGGTCCGCTTCATTCGGCACTAATTTTATCTGGCCGTTGGGTTGCCGAACCCTAACGAGCCCAAGGCCGCCCCGAAGATTTAAAACGTCTTGCTGTCGGCGGTCGAGCAGCTGTAGAAGGCGCACCCTTGTTTCCATCGCAAGGATACCATCAACCGCCTCTTCGACACTTTGGGTTGATTGTCCAGAAAGGACCGCTCCAAAGTTCGTATCGGCGCCATGCGTGACCGGAGCGTCCATTGATCGTAGCTGAGACATCAACGGGAGGAGCGTAGCGACATCTTCCACTTTGACGCCCGACTGCTCAGCGATCATTTCAGGAGAAAGGCCACGGCGAGATCCACGCCGCTGAGCCAGATCATCCTGTGCTTTAAATATCGCTCGCAAATTTCGTTGCTGATTAACTGGGATACGAATCTGCCCATGTCTATCGGCGATTGCCCTCCCTATTGCCTGCCTGATCCACCAGGTAGCATACGTTCCAAGCTTGCTATCGCCCGCAAACGAATACTTGTCAACCGCTCGTATAAGTCCGGATAGACCCTCTTGAATAAGATCCTCCAGTGAAAAAGAAGAACCTGGTCGCCGATACTGCCACGCGATCGACACCACTAGTCTCATATTGTGCTCCTGTAAGATAAGGCGATAAAAGAGACGCCGAGCTTCCCTTTTCGCAATGCCCTCAAAGGTGCTCCTAAGATGTCCTTCGGTAGCACCAAGCCTCTCGTGCCCGTCCTCTATCGCCCTATCGCTTATAGTTAAGCCTAGCAGCCTGATAAGCTCATCTTTCAGCGCGGCCTGGAAATCCATCCCCTCGAAAAGTGACATTCCTCTTGCCGCTATCTGCTGCGCCTTCTCGACAGGTTGTTGTTCATTCAACCTAACGATTTGCGCCGACAGGCGACTTCTACGCCCCTGCAGCTGATCCTTATACTGAGCAGGCTCTGTATTCGGGGGGATGTTGAGATTTTTGCCCAGGCCTGTCCCGTCCAGAGAGTCAACTATCCGTTTGAGAGCTACTAGCTGGAGCCCAGGGACCGACAACAACTCCCGCTGGATCTTATCTCGCGCGTCGATGAGCCTATGAAGTAGGAACTGCTCCTCTTTACTGGTCAAGCGACGATACTCTTTATAGGCAGCGTCAGAAGCATCAGGATTCCATTCGGGGCTGATGATAGTCAGTGTGCCTTCTGGAACAGAGGTGTCATTACGAAGTGCATCCCTCACCAGGCCCATTTCGACGGACTTTCGTCGATCTCGGAGACGGATTAAACGATCGTAGAATTCCTTGAAGGCACGACTCTTCAACAGCTCAGCAGGGACAGCACGGTATGCCTCACAATCAACATCCTCCGCTTCAATCTCGTCGTAAGCGTCCTGCGCAAGATCACCTTGTTCCCCGTTGGAAGTAACCGATTTCGATTCACTATTTTGCCGATGGAGCGCAATCTCGCGAGCTGCCTTTAGAGCATGATTGATATCCTCAGGTAGCTCGTCTCCATTTATCAATTTCAAGCAAGGCGGTACGGGCTCCTCATATTCCGCTGTTGGGGCTGTGAGCAACCATTCCCGTATGTGAGCGTCCGCCTTCAATGGTCCATGATACTCTCGGACGATCCAAGGATTTCTGTCAGTAGGTGGAGTAAGTAGCACCCTCAGCTGCTGGTCGAGAGCAGATATAATACACGACGGTATTCGATACTTCGCGCTGACGGCTTGAACGTTCCCCTGCCAAAGGACAACCTCACGAAAGATCATCGGCAAAAACTCGTGAATAGTTGAGAGGTTGACCATGAAGCTGAACATATCAGGTGGGCGGACTTTCTGACGAGTCCAGCGAGACAGGATGAGTCGCGCGTGCAGCTCTTTGCACAGATCGCCACTCTCGAGACCCTGTGCCATCAGCCTCGCCGTAGAGAGGCCTCCAAGGGTCTCGACGCTCAATTCATCGAGTTTCGCTAGTTTAGGGTTGGAAACCCTCAAGTATCGAGCGAAGATCGACGCAGCCGAACCCTCGTTCAGCCTGAGCAGCTGCAGCAAGCTGGTGTTGTCCACTGCCTGAACTGCCGTCGACCCAGTGGCTATCAGTAGATCCACCGGGTAATTGAATACCTGCCCTCCCCTGCAGTGTCGGCTAACATACCTCTCTATCAGCTCTCGATTGAGTCGCGCCTCATGGGAGAGGCTACCTTCGATCAAACTTCTAATCGCTCTAATCTGCTTTCTCTCGTTCGCCGTCACAGCTATCGTGTATTCCTTTCGCGCAGACCGGATCCCTTGTCCCAGTAAGAGATCTTCGACAGCAAGCAGAGACACATGCGTCCCGGCATCACCAACCGTCCTCCTTATATCGGGAGGACTCGCGGGCAGCGGGCGCGGGCTTTGTACCGCTGAGATTACGGTTCTTCCTGCAGCGATCTGCTCCGTTATCCACTTCATCGCCTCTCTGATATCATCAGCGGAGCGGAAGCTATCACCAAGAACTATTACATCCGGAGACGGCTCGAGAGGATTACGAACGGCCCAAGGAAATGGGCTACTCGAGAATGCGCAGTGTGAGAGTTCCTCAGATGCCGAACCGATAGCGTGCTGTCGAGCATCACAGAGGATCACTCGATCTGCATGTCGCCCGAGCATACCCAGCTGATCTGCACGCTGGACACCCAGAGTCACTATGCATGGCAGACGAGAGCCCCCGCGCTTCTCCCTCAACTGAACGAGGCCTCGATTCACGAGCGGAATTAGCGCTTTCCGCGTCAAAAAATCTGATATCTGCTCTGACGGCTGCTGCGATACGGCTCTCCCCGATTCTTCACCTGAAAGATGGGATACGCGCCTCTCGATTACTATCCCCGCTACGCACTTCTCGGGATCACTACGCATCTCCAAGATGAGCGCCTCGAGATCCACTTTGAAGGACTCCCTCAATCCGGCTGCGAAACAATCTGCGATGGCTCGTCGCACATCTGAAAGATCGCCGTGCTTCCTTGTGAGATCACGGATTAGCCGACAACAGTTCTCTATTCCCCTTTCGTCGCTCCGGCGAGCGAACTCTCGGATCGCCTCGGTCGGGGAGAGCCCCGTACAGATACTTACGAGTTCTCGTGCCTTGTACGGCGCAAATACCTCAACTACCGAAACCGCTATCGGCCGTGCTGCGTCATTCCTGGGTGCGTTGCTTTTGTCAACATCAGGAATTTGTGGAGCCAGTTTTGCAGGTGAGAGACTAGACATCGAGGGACTGCCAAACAACGTTAAGTGCGACACTATAGGACAAAGACCAAACTATTAAAAGATATCCTTGCGACGTCCGCTGATCGCTTGAGGCCGATCCTGTAAGTATCAGCGCTCAAATGGGGAGAGCCGGTGACGCTCCTCTCAGTCATCACCGGACCTCCTTTTATAGTGTCTCCCGTACACCGAGCTCGCCCTTTCCGGGAAGACTTCATGATCAAGCATAAAGCCCTGAAAATGTTGAGGCTTTGATTAATCATCATAGACTGATTACCCATCTTTTGCCCCACTTTTAAACACTAATCTCAAAAAGCCCTAAGAATGCA
>JBBALZ010000145.1:5756-7443 GCA_040402735.1 Bdellovibrionota bacterium | reverse complement strand
GCTGACCAAATTCCAGCCCTCAATGTGGATTTTGGCAAAGTGCTAAAGTGTTACATAAATTCCAACTAAAGGTTTGAGCACCTCACCAATCCTGTCGGAGCGATGGATCTGAGGAGTTGTCTAAAGCGATTAGAGGTGGCTCTGTTAAGCCTAGTGAATAATGGGCGCTTAAAGTTGCTATCTACAGAGAATATAGTTGAATGAATCTGCTCGAATTGTTCAAATGGGAATCTTGTGTGAGCACAGTTATGTTGCAACGTTGCCCGCTCTGGGCAAACTTTGAGCGCATCGAGCAGCGATAAAGCTGACCTAGTGTTACGAATAGTCTTGGCCACGCTCTTGAGATAAGGTGAACGGCCCTTGCGCCAGTACCTAGAGGCTAGTTTTAACGTGGCGCTTGCACTTGCACGCATTCCACTAAAGACTAATTGCTTAACGTTGTGCGGCAGTGGATAGCATAGCGGGGGTGGCGAATTAGTGCAGAGAGGAGCTGATTCCTCAACGTCAAATGATTGGCCGATAAATGCCCACGTAAGGGCGCCTAAGCTGGGATCGTATTGCACTGTAAAGCTTGCTTCACCGCTGGCGAATCTCTGAGAGTTGTCATCAACGATATCACTTTGACTTGGTAGAACTGCGCGACCTGTCTTATAGGTCAATTGATTTAAGATTAGGTCATCAGTGGTAGTTTCATCGCTTCTATAAAGCCGTGGGTGTAGAAGAGTTATCGGGACAGCAACGGGGTCTGTTGATACGTTTTTATTGAGATAGTTAAAACGGATAGCGGTTCCAGCACCGTCCTGAATTCGGCAAGCACCAACGATCTCAATCATTGGCTCAGCATAGATGGTTAGATTACGAGTCGCTGCGAATTCAGCGGCGGAGCCAGATACTGAGAACTTAGCTATATTGTCCTGCTTTGACTGAATAATAACATCTGAGTCGCTAGCTACCTCAATAGCGGCAGCTAATCTTCCGTCTGTATCTGTTAAAACCTCGTAATTAGCAATTGGTGTGGCTTTGCGTTCTTCGCGAACATCGACCAGCAGCCCAGGGATTGGAGTTTCTCCAGGCGTATCTGATGAGGATACATCATTAGTAGAGGACAGGTGGCTCTTAGAAGTGCCGACACCCCCAGGATTTGGTTCCTTATCTTCGGCAGTGGAGGCCATATCACCTCTAACAAGTTGTATATTGATCAGGTAGGAATCTGGCGTGTTCGTAGGAGTTGGATCATTGCTTGATTTTTTCCCACTATCACCGTCCTCGGTCGGAGTATCAGTTGGAGTGTTAGTCGGCGTATCTGAGGGAGTTGTCGAGGGAGTTTCTGTCGGAGTGTCTGTAGGCGTCTCTGTGGGCGTCTCGGTAGGAGTTGCTGTAGGGGTTTCGGTCGGAGTTGTTGTAGGGGTGTTGGTCGGCGTCTCTGTTGGAGTCTCTGTTGGCGTCTCTGTTGGAGTTTCAGTAGGAGTCTGAGTAGGAGTTTGCGTTGGGGTCATTGTTGGAGTCTCTGTTGGAGTTTCGGTAGGAGTTTGAGTCGGAGTTTCAGTTGGAGTATGAGTTGGAGTTTTCGTAGGAGTCTCGGTAGGCGTTTCCGTCGGAGTATGCGTTGGAGTTTCAGTCGGAGTCTCAGTGGGCGTCTCAGTCGGGGTATGAGTCGGAGTTTCAGTGGGAGTCTCGGTAGGCGTCT
>JBBALZ010000145.1:0-5656 GCA_040402735.1 Bdellovibrionota bacterium | reverse complement strand
CAGTCGGAGTTTGCGTCGGGGTCTCTGTCGGAGTCTCAGTAGGGGTTTCAGTCGGAGTATGAGTTGGAGTTTCAGTAGGAGTCTCGGTAGGCGTTTCCGTCGGGGTATGTGTTGGAGTTTCAGTAGGAGTTTCCGTCGGAGTCTCAGTGGGAGTCTCGGTAGGCGTCTCAGTCGGAGTTTGCGTCGGGGTCTCTGTCGGAGTCTCAGTAGGGGTTTCAGTCGGGGTATGTGTTGGAGTTTCAGTAGGAGTCTCAGTCGGAGTTTGCGTCGGGGTCTCAGTCGGAGTCTCAGTAGGGGTCTCAGTAGGGGTTTCAGTCGGAGTATGAGTAGGAGTTTCCGTTGGAGTTTCAGTCGGAGTTTCCGTCGGCGTCTCGGTCGGAGTATGAGTTGGAGTTTCCGTCGGAGTCTCAGTAGGAGTCTCAGTAGGCGTCTCCGTCGGAGTATGAGTTGGAGTTTCCGTAGGAGTCTCTGTAGGCGTCTCCGTCGGAGTATGAGTAGGAGTTTCCGTAGGAGTCTCTGTTGGTGTTTCAGTCGGCGTCCCAGTTGGCGATGCCGTTGGTGTAATAGTCGGAGTTGGCGTATTTTGATAGAACCAATTGTTAGTATTCCCTGAATCGACTGAATCTGTCGGCAGTATCTCTGCCTCTCTCTGGTTAACACTATCTTTTACGTCTATAAAACTAGCTGTGGCATTAGTTGGATTTACGAACCATAGAGCTCCATCTGAGGAGGATCGAAGTGAGAGTAATTGCCCAACCGATCCATTTAAAGCCAGCGTTCCACTGAAGGTTTGAGTGCTTCCCGCCGCAAATGTTAAGGTGTCGGCGCTCGAAATGTTCTTAGTTAAGTTAAAAAAGGTAGTCGACCCGGAGATGATCTGGTTCGTGCCGGTTAATGAAACGGATCCATCATTGTGTGTAAAGCTCCCACCGCTATTGGTGAAGTTACCACCTACTTGTAGATCTGTCGGCGCTACGAATCCACCCCCCAACAAACTAAAGTTGCCTGCGACGGTTACAGATCCTGTGCTCGTTAAAGTATCGCTAGAGTCGGTTTGAGCCACCTCCAGATTGTGGTAGCTTAATGCCTTCAATGTGTAGAGATCGGCGCTTGAGTCGCCATCACCGGTATAGCGCACGGTGCTTGAGGGATTTAGAGTGAGCGCTGGGATATCCTCAGAGCCGCGCAGTTGAAAAGTCGCGCCACTCTCCACAACCTTAGAGCCTGTGACGGTTAAATTGCTACCCGCCACACTATAGGTGCCACTTGAGACCAGAAATGAGTCGTTAGCAGTTGTTGCTCCAGCCTGTTTAAAAATCGTTCCAGCATTATCAACACTAAGATCGTCATAGGTAATCGCTGGGATAGTGACATCAGCATCATCGCTCTGTCCGGTGTAGCGGACAGCTGAGCCCGGTAAATTAGACCAGATTCCTTGGTGGTTAAAGCTTTGTCCAGACAATACCAGTGTGCCTGAGTTTTTAATCGAGCAATTTGTAGAATTAGTTAGAGTGGATCCCACCCCAGTAGTGTTCAGTGTTGTGCCATTTAGTAAACTAAGTTGACCACGGTTTCGAATGGTGACTGAACCTACTGATGTATCACTCACTAAGGAAGATATGGCTGTATCGAGGGTAGGGGAGTAATTTAGATTGTCGATTACTAACTCTCCTTTCGCCGCACCATCTAAGGCGTCTTCAAGATAGACAGTGCCCGCGCCACCACGGATACCAGTAGTAGCCTTGCCACTACCTCCGAAAGCTGTAAATTTAACCGAACCGAAGTTAGTGCCTGAGGTTAGTGCTACAGCTACACGACCACCACCGCCACCGTTTAGATTCGCACCTCCAGTATTGCCGCCATTTGCGCTTATCGTTCCAGTTCCTGAGATAGTCGCGGCCCTTATGTTCACCGTTCCGCCGGAGCTTCCACCACCGGATGAATCCTCTCCATTTGCTCTGATATCCCCGTTTACTGTGAGCGCGCCTGAGATGTCTAATCTTACGACACCAGCACCGGTTATGGTTTGCGTTCCACTACCTGAGAAGAGCGGATTAGTGATCGAACCGTAAGTAATAGCCCCCGCGCCCGCTTGGCCTCCATAACTTCCACCAACCCCAGAGGGTCCCACACCCAAACCAATTCCCGGAAGTAACCCGCGACCAGCCGTAACGACTCCACCGCCTGAAATGGTTAAAGTCCTAGCCTTTAAGAGAGCCCCAGCTCCGTTGTTAGAGTTACTTGTTGGGTGGGTACCTAGGGTCAATGTGCCGAGACTCTGCACATTAATCGTGTCGAATTCATAGCTATTTGTGCCATCAGATCCAAGTGTAAGTGACTGGATATTACCCGTTCCGCCGATAGTCAGCACAGAGTTTCTGCGGGAGGAATTGAGGTATATCGTTCCGGGATAAAGATATGCGCTTACGCTTGAGCCTCCTTCCACTTGCAGCGAGCCAGCAAACAGGTCTGTTACAACCCCGTTTAATGAGATCCGGCCACCTCCACCATTTGTGATGCCAGTAGTAGAACTGTTCGCTAACCCACCGTTAGCCTGAATAATACCCCGGCCGGATAATAAGTTTGCAGAGATGTTAATCGTTCCGCCAGCTCCGGCGCCCGAGGCACTACTGGCTCCGTTAGCTGTGATGGAGCCATCGACATTTACCGTTCCTGTATCAGACCTAATTATAATTGCTCCACCTCCGTGAGAGCCATAGGTTGAATCGGTTCCACCCTGACCCAATCCTACAGGATCTGTGAATGAATCGTTGGTAGGATTGGGGAGTATATTGTTCTTAACATCCCAGCCTCCCATTCCTCCATGAGAACCCCCTTTTGCTCCGACAACTAAATTACCGGGCAGACCCTGAGAGGTAGCGCTTAACGTGCCCCCTTGCTCGACATTGAGCTGAGCTACGTTTAGTGTCGCAGCACCTCCGAGACCTGCATTTAATCTTGGATTGCCGCCAATCGTTAGGGTGCTATCACTTTTAATGGTAATATCGCCGAAGGTGTAGTTATTAACTCCATCCGATCCTAAGGTTAAGTTTTTTAGGTTCCCTGTGCCGCCTAGCGTAAGCGAGCTTCTACGGACGCTGTTTAGATATACCGTGCCAGCAAAAGCCTTAGGCGGGCGTTTCGTCATCTTGCCCCCTAGCACATCAATAGTTCCGGTGAATAAATCAGTGACAACACCGTTAAGACCGATACGCCCCCCACCCCCAGGTAAGCTGCTGCCTGCATCCCCACCAATAGCGCTGATAGTTCCTGACCCGGCTAGGGTTGGGGCGGTGATGTTGACTGAGCCTCCCGATCCGGCTCCAAGAGTAGCTGGTGTTCCGTTTGCGCTCACCACGCCATTAATCATCACCATACCGGTCGATTTTATAATGACCGCGCCGCCTCCCGGTCCCGAAGCGCTGAAACCGTAAAGAGAATCATTTCCACCCATACCGAGATTAATCGGATTTTCAATCGAGCCGTAGGTAGGTTGCAGCGAACTATATGAATCCGATAGACCTACCCCGCCGTAGGAACCTCCGAACATTATCGGTGCTGGCAACTCCTGTCTGCTGCCCCAAAAACCGTGACCGTTGGCATGTAGTATTCCATTTGCGGCAACAGTGAGATTTGTAACATTTAACGTGGCCGCGCCGCCGTTTCCTGAGTTCATAACCGGATTACCGCCGATTGCAAGTGTTCCCCCGGCCTGTATCGTTATAGTGCCGAATGTATAATCGTTTGCGCCATCTGAGCCCAGAGTAAGCGATGCTAGATTCCCAGCGCCACCGAGAGTTAAAGAGCCTCTCTTTGCGCTGTTTAGATAGATAGTTCCCGCAAATCCATCCGGAACTCCTAAGGAGTTGGTCCCACCATTAGCTTCTAATGTGCCTAAAAAGTTATCGTTGGTTACGCCGTTAAGACTTATCCGCCCGCCTCCTCCTGATCTTCTCTGCCGGTAGCCTCCGTTTGCTGAGATCTTTCCCGTTCCCCCTAAAGTTTGAGCGGTGATATTGATGCTACCACCCGCGCCTCCAGAGAGATTAACTGTGCCGTTTGCACTGAGTGTCCCATTAACTGTAACGGCGTCAGTTGCTGAGATGATAATCGCTCCGCCACCTGCTGCATTGATATTACCAACGCCACCACGCCCGAGAGACGTGGGGTTAATCATATCACCGTACGTAGGGATAGCAGATGTCGTAGGAGCCCACAGGCCACAGCCTCCATGAGAGCCCCCAGTGTAGGCTGCAGATAGCCCACTCTGCCCACTAAAGCCTTCACCGTCAGCTTTCATAGTTCCTGTTATAGTGACTGTGCTAGCGGTGATAGTTTGACCAGCGCCGTTACCGGCCGTTGACGAACGGCGCACAATAAATGTGCCATTAGTATCAACAAGTAAAGTGCCAGCCACAGAAACATTACCGATTGCATCTTTAGCTGTGTTTAATGTGCCAGCCGCTACAGTAAGGTTGTTAGTTACACTTAATGAATCGGCCAACGACCATATACCTCCGGCGCCGTTAACAACTAAATTGTAAAAGCTTGCGCCACCATCTGTAATTGTAAACGAGCCAGAGGTGCCGTTAAGAGTTATCGTACTGGTATTGTGGATGAAAGTTCCGCCACTCCGAGTAAACGCACCGGAGATATTAAGATCACCAGCGCTAAAAGTGCCCCCTGATTGGCTAAAGCTAGCGATCGTCAGCGCTACAGTTTGGGTGATAGTGCCGTTGTAGCCAGAGGTGATCGTTAAGCTTCCGCCCAACCAACTTCCGACGTTATCGACTATAACGTTTTTGCTAGAGGTTCCATTAAATGTAACCGCTGCCGCGCCCGTTGGAACACTATTGCCTGACCAGTTTAATGGGTTTGACCAATTGCTATCGCTACCTCCTCCATCCCAAGTTTGGGCGATAGCCGATCTGGGAACTGCTGTGACTAGTGCCACAATAAGCAAGAAGCAGAATTGATACAGAGATAGCGTTAGGGCTCTTCTAGGCCCATTTCTATCTGAGTAACCTGTTAAGCTCTCTTTTTTAACAAGAGCGCTATGTCTGTAGCGATGCTCCCTGTGCACGTGCGCACAACCGTTAAAAAAAACTAAATTGGCCATCGCCTCCGTAGCGCTGGCATATAAAAATGCGCGGCCGGGCGGCGCTAACCTCGTTACAAACAATACTTCCTGCGCATTTTTGACCCACTTAAGAATAGAGAATTGCGGTTCCCTACACCTGTTTTTAGACAGAGGTTTAGATGTTGTACGTGATTTTGTGGCTGCTAGAATGTTGTTAGAGCTAGAGTTGATACGGTGTAGCCATCTTCAATCGCCAGCTCTTTAAAGGTATGAAGAGAGATAATCAGTGTTGCAGCTAGAGCAATCAAAAAGCGCAGAATAGGCCCTTTTAATTAGGTTACTGCGCTAATTCGAGCTTTGTTATGATTAATACTTCTTTGAAGTAAGAGTCCAAAGAGTAGAGAAGCTCTGATGCAAAATCAAGTTTTGCTAACGCAGTTTTATTTTGCGAGTGGTCTATTAAACCCCTGCGCGAGTGACCCAGATAGAGCCTTTCTGCGGCCCGAGTGTTTTTTGTCTTGTAACTACTCACCAAAAAAAGGCACCCCCGACTAGGGGGTGGCAAGAAAAAAGATC
>JBBALZ010000144.1:0-7534 GCA_040402735.1 Bdellovibrionota bacterium | reverse complement strand
TGTGCTTTCGAGCATCTGCACCATTTTCATCCTCCTTAACTGCCGAATTTAGGTTCAAGCATGTCCGATAACTCACGACAGATAGTAGCTGGTTTGGCCCGTTCCAAAAAGGGGTAGGATCGTCTCGGAGCTGATGGCTTCTAGTGTTGTAGGGCTTCGCAATTCTCCCGCTATCTACTGGAAAGGACTAGCATTCCTGATAGGGATAAAAATGCGCGGCTAAATACCGTTAAACTCATTGAATACAGTAGGTTCCGCGCATTTTTGGCCCCATTTAAGAGAAGAGAATTGCGATGCCCTACTAGTGTTGCAGCGCTACGACCAATGACAGTGCTAGCATGCACAAGGCCGGCACGGCTTTTCTCACGGGGTCAGAAACTTTAAAGTGCATCAGCACAGCCACGAGCATTAGAAACGCCATTCCGGAGGCTGCCCATACGGCTATAGTAGGAACCCAGATGCCCACCACAAGGAGAGCGGCGAGGGCTAGCTTTAGTGCCCCAACTATCTTGCAAACCTCGGCGGATAACCCGTATACACGGAACTCCTCCGTCATCGATTGGGCTGTACCTCCACGGTATGCCGTGGGCTTGTTAGCGCGGATTATCCACACATTGAAGATCCCAAGAGCGATGATAAGTTGCAGGGCGGTGAGCATAGACTGGGTCTCCGGAAGGACGCGTTAACGTGTTCTCATGACTCTATTTACGCGCGCCGCTGGGCAGGGGTCAATCGGTTTTGCGAAGGGGTTGGTAGCTTTTTGAAGGCCGTTGTTCAATCCGCGACTACACCGGACCCCGCCCAATCTGGCAACCGGCTGGGGCTTCATGTAAGATAGAGGAGGTAAATTTCACTGATGGTCGCGGCAACGGCAGTGGTGTCGTGGCGGGGCAAAATCACAGGGGTCTCAACATGTACAATCCGCGCTTGCACTTCCATTTTATAGGTATCGGCGGGTCGGGCATGTCAGGCTTGGCCGAGATCCTCCTGGCATCCGGCTTTCAGGTCTCCGGATCGGACATCAAAAAGAGCGAGATATGTTCAAGACTTGAGCAGCTGGGCGCATCGATTCAGATCGGACATGCGGCGTCGAATGTACCCCCGACGGCGTCACTCGTTGTGTACTCGTCAGCGGTAGCCATGACTAACCCTGAGATCCGCGAGGCTAAGCGTCGAAAGCTACCGGTGGTGCGTCGCGCTGAGGTGCTTGCAGAGTTGATGCGCCTGAAGTTTGGTGTAGGGGTTGCTGGTTCTCACGGTAAGACGACTACCACCAGCATGACGGCTACGATCCTCGATGCTGGAGATCTCGACCCAACTGTGGTGATCGGAGGGCAGGTTAAAACTCTTGGAACTGGTGGACGGTTGGGGCAGGGAGAGTACCTCGTTGCTGAAACAGACGAGAGTGACCGCAGCTTTCTGCTTTTAAAGCCGACGGTCGCGATCGTTACCAATATCGACGATGAACACATGAATGCCTATCGGTCGCGGCGCGATCTTGAGGATTCGTTCCGTCGGTTTGTCGATGCAGTTCCTTTCTACGGCCTTGCTATCCTGTGTGTCGATGACCCTGTAGTGCGACAGATCGCTCGCCAAACAACACGCAGAGTTCTGACGTATGGATTTGCTGCGGATGCCGACCTGACAGCCGTTGATGTTGTGCCGCAACGAACGGGGATGGAGTTCTCTGTTGTCTACAGAGGAGCGCATTTGGGGCGTTTTGTCTTGCCGATGTTCGGTAGGCACCTCGTTCAGAACTGCCTCGGAGCCATAGCTGTGGGTCTTGAATTCGGTATCTCTGTCGATGTGATTAAATCAGCCTTAGCTGGGTTTCAAGGTGTCAAGCGTCGCCTTGAAGTAGTTGGTGTAGCTAACGACATTACGGTGATGAATGATTATGGACATCATCCCACTGAAATACGCGCAACATTGAAAGCTATTCGTGAGTGTTTTGGCAGCTCTGTGAGACGATTGGTGGTGGTGTTCCAACCCCATCGGTATACAAGAACGCAGCTCTGTTGGGACGAGCTGAAGACTTCCTTTACCGATGCCGATCACTTGATAATGACTGAGGTCTATGCTGCGAGTGAGGAGCCGATAGTTGGGGTATCTGGTGAGTTGTTGCTCACTGAGACCGTACATACGCAGAAGGATTTCTGTGCCAGTCTTGAAGATGTACCTGCGCTGCTAGCGGGAATCGCGCAGGCGGGTGACGTGGTGCTGTGTCTCGGTGCAGGACCGATAGGGGCGTTGCCGGGGGATGTGGTCACAGCGCTACATGCATCCGGCTCCCGTGGAGAGGCTTCGCCTTCTGCACCAGAAGGGGCAGCGGAATTGAGGGTTATAGCTGGTGGGCGATAGTTGCACAAACGCGCCAGAGGCGTTGTTAGGCGAATTTAACGCTTCGCTTATTGCTGAGGTGGCGGGCCTCGTGTCCGGAAGGGTTCAGCAGGCAGTAGCAGCGACTGCCCTCACTACCTTTTCAATCGGAGGCGCACTTAGTGCTCTAGTTACAGTAGAGTCTGAGCAGGAGCTTCAATTAGTACGAGCGCTGCTATCTCGGGAGGGTCAGCCTGTAGAAGTGTTAGGCTTTGGAAGCAACTTGTTGGTCTCAGATAATGGGCTCGATAGTTGGGTCATTAAGCTTGGTGCGGGGTTTCGTACCGTAGAGGATCGTGGTGCTGGGGCCTACCGTCTTGGTGGGTCCGTGTCATTGATGGCGGCATCTCGCAAGGTTTCCGGTGAGGGATTTTCTGGTCTCGAATTTGCCGCGGGGATTCCGGCATCGCTTGGTGGAGCCGTATTTATGAATGCTGGGGCGCACGGGGGAGAGATGGCAGAGAGAATCGTCAGGGTGCGTGGCGTATTGCCCGATGGCGAGGTATGCGAGTGGTCGCGAGGCGAATTGCCCTGGAGCTATCGCTCATCCGGACTCCCCGCTGGAGTTGTTGTGACCTCGGTTGAGCTTGGATTGGTTCCTGGGGATAGGGATAGAATCGCTCTAACGTGTGCTGATAACTTGGCTCATCGGCGCCGAACGCAGCCGCTCGCGTTGCCGTCGGCAGGCTCGGTCTTTAAAAATCCATCCCAGGAACTCCCAGCGGGTAAGGTCCTTGAAATGGCGGGGTGTAAGGGGTTGAGTAGAGGTGGAGCACGCGTATCAGAGCTGCATGCTAATTGGATCGTCAATCCCGAGAAGACGGCGAGCGCCTCCGATGTAATAGCGTTGGTAAATGAGTGTATTGAGCGTGTTGCCTCGCATTCTGGAGTGCGTCTTGAGCCTGAAGTGCGTATGTGGGGGCGGGGAGCACGAGCCTCATGAAATTGAGCTCGCCTTGCTATTGCGAGTGATTCTTTTCAAAAACCGCTCGCTCAGGTTTTATTTTCGTAACTACTCAGCAAATTCTGCCGCAATAACGTTAGCCCCTATTAAGGGGCGGCTTTGCGGAGCAAAGCGGGGTGGAGATAATAACTACTCACCAAAAAAAAGGCACCCCCGACTAGGGGGTGGCAAGAAAAAAGATACCCCAAAATCGCCTCATTTAGGGACGAAATTACAGCGACGATCTTAAAATTCGGTGAGTAGTTACGTATTTTCTATCTCGGCACAGAAGTCATTTGTTACTATACTGCTGTTCATGCGTGCACTAATCACTGTTTTAACATCTCTGAGCGTTGCAACACTGTTAGCGGTCGATAATCCGCAAGGCTTTCGCGAGGTGTTGGAGTCGGTGTCAACCAGGGCTGCTCACTTGTGGAACGATAAGGAGCTCCGTATCGATGGTTTGCAGGCGCTGTCGCGAGCAGAAGTTGAGAAGTTGCTGCCCCTCAATAGGTCGGTGCCGTGGTGGCATCTAAACGCCACAGAGATTCAAGCTAAGTTAAGCCAGATGTCTTGGGTGCAGGAGGCAAAGGTTGAATCGTGCCCAGATTCCTGGGGCTCGAGATGGGGCTGCTTTGTAGTGCGAATTAAAGAGCGTCAGCCGATGTTTCTGGCGACCTTTGAAGGAAATCCGTGGGTCATTGATCGTGAGGGGTCCTTTCTCGTCCCGCAGCCAGAGCTTGAGTCGCGGCAATTTGCTGGAAAGCTAATTTCAGTCAAAGGTCTGGCCGCAACTGCGAACTCTCCTGATCTGGTTCGCGCACAGCTCTCCGCAGCAGCCGTAGTGTGCAACACCATTGAGAAAGAGGTGGCGAAGCCGATTCGGGAGTTAGAGTTCCTTGGTCAGGGTGACTTTGCAGTATCTTTTGAAGGTCTGCCGTTTCCGGTTGTCTTTGCTGGAGGCCGCGACGCTAAGATTCCTCTAGCGGAGCAGGGGGTCCGCTGTGCGGCTCTGCTTAAGCAGCTTAAGACGCGTTTTAGTGACGTTGCCAAGATCGACCTTGCGTTCGACCGGGTCGGAGTTGTCCAGTTTCGGCCGACCCCGGCCAGTGAAAAGGTCTCTGCAGCTGGGTAACGTCCCTTACACTTAAAGTGTATTGCCACTTTCCCAAACTATGTTTAATCTGGTTGAAGTACCGGGGTAGTTTTTGTTGCGAGATGCTTCATGTCTAATACTTCGTCCATAATTGCTGGTCTTGATATCGGCACATCCTCAATCAAGGTCGTTATCGGAGAGCGTAGGGCTGATGGTAGCGTCGATGTTATTGGGGTTGGCTCTAGCCCGTCGCGAGGCTTGAGGAAAGGGGTCGTTGTAAATATCGAGGGAACAGTGAGCGCTATCGGTCGCGCCGTGGCTCAGGCTGAGACTATGGCGGGATGCGAGGTTGGCTCGGTCTTAGCGATTATATCCGGTAGCCACCTACGTTCTCAGAATAGTCACGGTATCGTTGCTATTAAGGGTCAAGAGGTATCAACACTCGATATAGAGCGGGTTATCGATGCAGCTAAAGCTGTTGCTGTTCCGCTCGATAGAGAGATTCTTCACGTTGTTCCTCAGGAGTTTGTAATAGATGAGCAGGACGGAGTGCGTGATCCGATCGGCATATCGGGGGTGCGCCTGGAAGCCCGTGTGCACATAATTACAGGAGCCATAGCCAGCGCGCAAAATATCGTTAAATGCGCTAATCGGTGTGGACTTGCAGTGCAAGATATCGTCGCTGCGCCTCTGGCTTCCGGGCGTGCTGTGTTGTCTCAGGAGGAGCAGGAACTTGGGGTGCTTTTGCTTGATATTGGGGGAGGTACGTGCAGTATCTCGGTCTTTCACGCCGGAGCGGTTAAGTTCACCACGGTCTTAGCGGTAGGGGGTAATCACATAACTAATGATATCGCAGCAGGATTAAGAACGCCGCTTATGGCAGCAGAGCGGATTAAGTGCGAGTACGGTACTGCTGTTACTGCGGGTGTAAGTAAATCAGATATTATAGAGGTTCCATCGGTTGGCGGTCGTCCTCCACGGGTGCTGTCTAAGATGCTGCTTGCTGAGATAATCGAGCCAAGGGCTTCTGAGATGTTTGCTCTGATCCAACGCGAGATAATCAAGGCCGGTTGTGAGGATATGCTGACCAGCGGAGTGGTTATTACTGGGGGCTCTTCGAACCTGCCGGGAATCGCGCAAGTAGCCGAGCACATCTTTAATCTTCCTGTGCGGGTAGGAACTCCTGTTGGAGTAGGTGGATTGCTAGACCTAATTAAAGGTCCAGAGTATGCGGCTGCGGTCGGTCTGGTACTGCACGGCGCAACCGATGGGATACTAGCGAGACGCAGTGGCCAGCCTACGCGTGGGCGTGTTGGGAATGCAATGCGTCGCGTGGCGGGGTGGTTTAGCGAGCACTTTTAATTTAGCCCAGCGGCACTGGTGCTTTGGTTTACTCGGCTGTAGCATGGAGAGCAACTCTAATGCCGCACGTGGGTGTGTTGCATGGTGTTTTTGCTACCCGGTTCCTATTAACTCTCGCCAGCTAACTCGGTGGAATTCATTGACTAGGGCGTATAGTGGAGCAGATTAAAAAGAAACAGCTTTTGTATCTCTTTACTTTTAACGGTAAAGGATAATAATGGGCTGTCGGGGAAGTTGAGACACTAGCCTTGGGGCAAGGTGACACGACAAAAAGTAGGGGATCGAGCACGGTCGCGCTTCTTTTTGTTCGGTTTTTTTTGACGTGAGTGCTAGAGTGTCGGTCGGCCAACAGTTAGAATTTAATTTTCACAGTGATAAACACAGTCAAAGTAGTCTGAGTAGTACGGGGGAATGCAGTATGGACGAGGTAAAGAACAAGTCTCTTCAGTCAGGGAATGCAAAAATTAAGGTTTTCGGAATCGGTGGTGGCGGTCTAAATGCCGTTAACAACATGATTCGAAGTGGTCTGACAGGTGTTGAGTTCTATGCAGCAAACACCGATGCTCAAGCGCTTGCATCGTGTTTGCCGACTAACAAGATCCGGCTAGGCGATGATATTACGAAGGGTCTAGGAGCTGGAGCTGACCCGGAAGTTGGTCGTGCCGCAGCGCGTGAATCGGTAGAGCAGATTCGCAAGGCTCTCGACGGCGCCGATATGGTCTTCATCACCGCAGGCATGGGTGGTGGAACGGGGACCTATGGCGCGTCGGTGGTTGCCGAAGTTGCCAAGAGCATTGGCTGTCTTACGGTTGGTGTGGTTACTAAGCCTTTTATGTTCGAAGGCAAGCGCCGTATGCGCAACGCCGATCAGGGGATTGAAGAGCTGCGTAAGCATGCAGACACTCTGATTACCATTCCGAATCAACGTCTTCTTTCGATCGCCGGGCGTAACACATCGCTGCTCGATACCTTTCGCAAGGCCGATGATGTTCTTTACCAGGCAGTAAAGGGTATAAGCGACCTGATTATCTGCGAAGGTTTAGTTAACGTAGATTTCGCTGATGTTCGTGCAGTTATGTCCGAGATGGGCATGGCGATGATGGGAACAGGTGAGGCGAGTGGAGATAACCGCGCTGTAGAGGCCGCTGAGAAGGCGGTGTCGAGTCCGCTTCTTGAGGATATCTCGATTCACGGCGCACGAGGAGTGCTGATCAACGTAACGGCATCCCCGGATGTCACGCTCCAGGAGGTTAACGAGGCCGCAGAGCTCATCCATTCAGAGGCCCACGAAGATGCAAATATCATCTGGGGAATGGTGATCGACGAGAACCTTACTGATCGGGTTCGCGTAACGGTTATCGCAACCGGATTTGGAGACCTGCCGGGAGTAGCCACGGTAACTCCGGCAGTTGCTGCCAAACCACATGGAGTAGTGTCTGGAGCGGTAAATTTCGATGCGCCAGCTTTCGGAAGAAAGTCGATCACGACCCCAGCTCAGAACGGCACAGAAGTTATCAAGCTAAAGAAGCTCTCCGTTAGGACAGCGGGAGAGGATGATGATAAGTTTGAGATTCCAACCTTTCTCCGTAAGCAGGTAGAGCAATAGCCTTGGGGCGCGTAAGCGCCCACTTTTGTGCTAGGGAAGGCCGGTAAAACCTCGCTTACGCGATGTTTTGTTAGTAACTACCCACCTGATTTAAAGATCGTCGCTGCAATTTCGTCGCTAAATGAGGTGATTTTGGCGGGTCTTTTTT
>JBBALZ010000143.1:0-7556 GCA_040402735.1 Bdellovibrionota bacterium | reverse complement strand
CCGAATTTAGGATAATAACTACTCACCAAAAAAAGGCACCCCCGACTAGGGGGTGACAAGAAAAAGATCCCGCAAAATCGCCTCATTTAGCGACGAAATTACAGCGACGATCTTAAAATCCGGTGAGTAGTTACCGTGAGTTTTTGCTCTGTAACGGCGCTAATCGCCCCGTTTAGGGTCTGAAATCGCGATGTTTGACCCGCCACCTTATCCGATCTCCCTAGGTATTCCATCTCCGCGAGCTGCTATCTCAAAGACCAATTCTGGATTAAAATCGACCCCTTTTGGCATTCGCCTAGTTACGAATTCAAGAACCTCGGATGGGTCGAGCCTTTGAGCTACCGCAGCGGTTTCATCTTCGTGCTCCTCAAGTGGTTGATGCACCTCTAGGAAGAATCGGCCACCTCTTAGTCCGAGTTTTATCGGCTCGTTGACGATAAAAACCGGCGTTCCCACTTTTACGTCAGCGAAGAGCGTCTCAATATCTTCTGGGTACATGCGTATACAACCGTGAGTGACACGCATGCCGATACCGAAGGCCTTTTGTTCATCAACACCATGAATAAGATAGGACTTAAAACCTAATCGCAAGGCGAATCGCCCTAGTGGATTGTCAGGATCGCCGCCTGATACAAACTCAGGAAGCGGGCTCCCATCTAGTGCGTGTTCCTCTTTGATCGAAGCTGGGGGATACCATACTGGGTCGCGTTCCTTTTTAACTACCGATGTCTGACCAAGCGGAGTTCGCCAGTCGAGGCGACCAATACTTACCGGATGGGTGATTACAATCGGGCGCGCATTCTTAGGTGTCAAAGGATAAAAGTATAGTCTTAGCTCAGCGATGTTTAACACAATACCACGCCGCCTGGAGCTTGGAAGGATGTACATCTGTGGGATCGTAACTTTTGCCCCCTCGTCTGGAATCCATCGATTGAGCTTCGGATTCGCAAGGATGATTTGGTCATACCCAAGGTTTAGTTGACGTGCGATGTCGAGAAGGCTCTCCCCCGGTTGGACCCTGGTATATCTGACATCACCGATAATGTTCTCTGAACCTTCTGGCAGCTCAAACGCCTCACCGATAGCTAATCGCGCCGTAAGAGCAAGGAGCGCAACTGAGGCTATATGCATTGGTAGGGCATGTAACACCGCAAGCCTAACTTATTGTACTGGTTTACTGCACTGGGGTTACTGCACTGGGGTTACTGCACTGGGGTTACTGCACTGGGCTGGAGCTGCTAGAGGCATCGATGATCTGGTTATCGACTGCAACTACCCCAGCGACCCGCTCAACCGATTGAATTACCTGACCTGCTTCGTGAGGTCTGAGATTACCTCTAACCGTGACCCGTCCGTTATGTACTGCAAAATCGACGGCATGCGGATGGGGGATGGTGCGGCCAATCGTTGAGCGAATTCGGTCGGCTAACTTCCGGTCAGATGCAGCGGCGTCCGGCAGAAATGCACCAGCTAACTGAGAAATGCCTCCTCTGAGTTTATTTCTTAAGTGACGATAAGTCTTGTCAGCTCGGCCTGACGAGCGCCAGGCTAGACTGCGAAGTTTATCCTGAGCGACTGCTCGGCGCCGATTACCTTGACGAGGGTCGAGGAGGTACATCGCCGCTGAACCGATTGCTAGGCCGATAAGTACTCCAATAGCCGCACCGCGGAGAGGGCGCGAGGATGGATAAGATATCTTAGACTGATTTGATTCGGGAGATTGGGTTGTGTGGATGTTTTGGTATTCAGTGCTCATGGTTCACGAGCATACGCAGCGCTGTTTTAAGTAGCTATGACTTGCACCATGGTAAGGGAGGTCATAGCTGTCATTTTTTGTGCTCGGTATATTAATTACTTTAATAAGTGGAGGATCGTTATATGAGCGAGGTTTCGGCATTTAAGTCTGGAGAACAAAAACCGAAAGCACTGACTGCAAGCGGCATATCGAAGGTCATAGAGCTACATGCTGAATCTGCAAAGAGCTGGGAGGATGCGGTACAGCTCTGTGTAGCTGAGGCCGTTAGAACAGTACGAAACATCTCAAGTATATTAGTCTCTGAGTTTTCGGCTGCGGTGGAAGATGATTCAGTGCGTAAGTTCTGTGTCAGGTGCAAGGTAACATTTGCCATAGACGATTCCATGCGCACTCACTAAGAAACTACTCAGCTGTGGTTTAATGGAGATCGGAGCGTAGCCGCTAAAAATGGCTATTTTGTCGCTCACTCTTTGCGGCGAAACATCGTGACTGTTGAGCCTGTTCGCTGTACACTCGCTTCATGCATGAGGCAGAGGCAACCAGTTCAACAATTACCAGTATAGACCCTTGGCTAGCACCTTATCAGGGCGCACTAGATCATCGAAACTGGGTGTTTAAGCACCAGTTAGGACGTATCTTATCTGGTGGTGTATCGTTGGCTCAGTTTGCAACAGCGCACGATTATTTTGGCCTGCATCGGGATGGTCGTGAATGGGTTCTCAGAGAGCGAGCACCGAATGCGTCGCGGATTGTTTTACTAGGTGATTTCTCAGATTGGCAGATAGAACGGGCCAATGAGTTTGAGCCTCGGCCAGGCGGAACGTGGGAGCTTAGACTACCACTATCAACTCTTGCGCACGGCACTCACTACAAGATGCTAGTGTTCTGGAGTGAAGACGGTGTTGAGCAGTGTGGTGAACGAATACCGGCGTTTTGTACGAGAGTTGTTCAGGACTCGACTACGCAGATGTTTAGCGCTCAGGTATGGCATCCTAACGCGCCGTATATCTGGAAGCATCCGCACTTCACGGTACCTAAGCGTGCCCCGCGGATATACGAGGCGCATGTCGGAATGGCCTCAGAAGAGGCTAAAGTGGCTTCTTATAGCGAGTTCACTGAGAAAGTCTTACCCCGAATAGCTAATGCTGGATATAATACGATTCAGTTAATGGCGGTGCAGGAGCATCCCTACTACGGTTCGTTCGGATACCAGGTCTCTAGTTTTTTTGCAGCATCGTCGAGATTTGGAACGCCGGAAGATCTAATGGCGCTTGTTGATTCGGCCCACGGGTACGGCATCGCAGTGATTATGGATCTAGTTCATTCTCACGCGGTCAAAAATGAGGCTGAGGGTCTCAGCAAGTTAGACGGAAGCTATACTATTTATTTTCATAGTGGCGCGCGCGGCGAGCATCCCGCCTGGAATACGAGACTCTTTGATTACGGAAAGATCGAAACGCTCCATTTTCTCCTCTCAAACTGTCGTTATTGGTTAGATCATTTCCGTTTCGATGGATTCCGATTTGATGGCGTAACGAGCATGATCTATCGCGACCACGGCCTGGGCTCCAGCGTGGCGTCGTACGATCACTATTTTTGTGGAAACGTCGATGAGGATGCAGTTGCATACTTGGCGCTCGCTAATCGTCTGATTCACGAATTACGCCCCGATGCGATCACGATTGCAGAAGAGGTGAGTGGTATGCCTGGTCTAGCAGCACCGCAGGAGCTTCAAGGTGTAGGGTTTGATTATCGTCTAGCCATGGGGGTTCCCGATTATTGGATTAAGGTGTTGAAGCACACTCGTGACGAAGATTGGAATGTAGCTGAGATATGGCGCGAGCTCGCAGCGCGACGCGCAGAGGAGAAGACGATCGGTTACTGTGAATCACACGACCAGGCGATGGTCGGTGATAAGACGGTGATGTTCTGGCTCGCAGATAAAGAGATGTATTGGCACATGCAGGTCGATGACCGAAACATTATTGTCGAGCGTGCCATCGCCTTACACAAGATTATTCGGTTGCTGACCCTGGGGACAGCGGGGAATGGATACCTGAATTTTATCGGCAACGAATTTGGCCATCCAGAGTGGATTGACTTTCCTCGTGAGGGCAACAATTGGTCGTATCACTATGCGAGACGCCTTTGGAGCTTGCGAGATGATCCAGCTCTCAAGTACAAGTTTCTTGCTGACTTTGATCGGGCGATGATGCAGCTATCTGAGCGCTACCGAGTTCTAGAGCACGAATGGCCCGAAAAGATCTACGAGCACGTATCTGATATGGTTCTTGGATTTAAGCGCGCAGGTCTAATCTTTGTTTTCAATCTGCATCCAAGTCAGTCGTATGAGGGACGGTTTATGCCGGCTGAGTCGGGAGACTATTCAATTTTGCTCAATACGGACAACGTGACGTGTGGCGGCCTAGGGCGCATCGACGAATCGATGACCTACCGCGCTGTAAGGGAAGATGGTGGTCTAAGATTGTATCTGCCGTGTCGGACGGGGGTTGTGTTGGGGCGTAGCTAAGAGCTACAAAGGTTCAAAGCCTCTCACTCCATCCTGCACAGATCGCCTGAGCCACTTCGCGACCAGCCATAAGAGCGCCGTTTTGCGAGCCATAACTCAAGTAGTCTCCGGCATAGTAGACCCCGTCACGTACCAGCCAACCGCAAGAGATTCGCGGCCTAGCGGGGAGGGCATTAGCTACTCGTGTAGTGGTAACGTGCCGCCAATCAGCTACCTGCGCTCCGAACCAACCCGTCATCTGCTGCTCTATAGCTTTGATAAGCTCTGTATCGGAGAGACGCGCCGCCGTTCCAATTACAGATGCCGATATGAGGGCCTCGCCGGGTGGTGCATAGGTTGGCTGAACATTAGAGGGGACCGCTAGGTTGTTGACCGGGCCACTTGCATCACCATCGAGAACCAGGATCGGCTCAGGATAGGGCGGCTTTTTAGCTAGAAAGTAAACGGTTGTAGTACCTGAGTGAGGAACAGTCTGCTCGGGACCACCGAGGGTCGCAGCCGCAAGCGCGTCGCAGGCGCAGATAACATGGCGCGCCGAGATATCTTCGCCGCTCTCAAGTGTAACTCTGTTAGCAGCAACCGCAGTAGCCCTCGTTCCGAGTAGTATATGTTGGCGCCCAAGTGCATCGGCCAACAGCTCTGGAAGTGCCTGAATTCCGCCCGCAGGAAGCGCAGCGTAACCTAGAGTGAATGTGCGAATGTAGAATCGTGCCAGTGCCGAGTCGGAGCTGAGCGTCGGGTCAAGCAGCACGCCCCGGAGGAAAGGCTTTAAAAATCCATCTGAAAATCGTCTAGAAAATCCAAAGCGTTCGATAAGCTGTGCTGTCGTTATCGTCGAAAAATTAATAGAGCTACTTGAGGTGCGCTGTACCAGAAGCGCTAGTCGAGCTAGGTCAAGCGCGTTTCCAAGTGGTCTCTTTAGTGATCGAATAAAATCTAAGAGATGACGACGGGGATCGATGATATCGTGCCACGCTCCGTCGATCCTAACGCGTGCGCCAGATGTAAAGTGCGAGCACTGTAGGCTCTTTAGGGGTGGTAGGCTCTTAAGCTCAGGATAACCTGTAAGGAGAACCTGGAACCCGCGGTCGATCAGGGCTCCTTGTATCCGCGCTGTTTTGAGGCGACCACCAACGCTCGTGTCAGCTTCTACAACAAGCACGGAGAGCCCAGCACGAGCGACCTCTAAAGCCGCCCGCAGTCCGGTTAAGCCAGCTCCAACTATGACTATATCAGCATCATGCACAGGGTATTTATAAGGCATCTGTGAGGTTTGTTACAGGTGCAAACGCAGGTCAATCAACCGAACCGCCGAAGCATTAGCGGCAGTTGGCTGATTTTGGTCATAGTGATGATTTTGGTCATAATATGGTAAGGTACTGACCATGAAAGAGGTGGATCCGCGCTTTCGCGGAACTTATCAACTGTTGGGACCCGATCGCTTTGCTCGAGTGAGTGCAGCATCAGTGTGCGTTGTAGGGCTTGGCGGAGTTGGGTCTTGGAGTGTTGAGGCGCTTGTACGAAGTGGAGTTGGTCACGTTACGCTTGTGGACCTCGATGATATCTGTGTAACCAACATTAATCGACAGATTCACGCTCTGACCAATACAGTAGGTAGGCCCAAGGCCACCCTGCTTGCTGATAGAATCAAGGATATAAATCCGGCGTGTCAGGTTACGGTGGTTCGCAGATTTTTCTCGAGCGCTACAGCCGATGAGATACTTAGCGTTAAATTTGACGCAGTGCTCGACACTATCGATCGCAATGAAAACAAGACAACTCTGATTGGAGAGTGCGTAAAACGCTCAATTCAAGTTATCACTGTGGGTTCAGGTGGTAATCGATTAGACGCAGCTAATATAACCGTAGCAGATCTGGCGGCAACGATACACGACCCACTCTTGCAGATCGTCCGAAAGCAGCTTAGGCAGCAGTACGATTTCCCCAAGGGCGAGCGAGCACGGTTTAACGTCCCGTGTGTTTATGCTCCGCAACAACGTGGCGCACGCGAGCGCGATGAATCCGGTTTGTGTGTTGATATGGGGCACGGACGCAAGAGTTGCAACGACGGTCTCGGCAGCGCTGTGTATGTTACAGGAGCGCTTGGCTTTAGAGCGGCAGGTGAAGTTATTCGAGTCATTGGTGGTGAGGGACAAGAAAATCAATGATAATCCTAAAGAAACTACTCAACAAATTCTGCCGTAATAACGTTAGCCCCTATTAAGGGGCGGCTTTGCGGGGCAAGGCGGGGTGGAGATAATAACTACCCACCAAAAGGTATCCCCGACTAGGGGTGGGGTAAGAAAAGGATCCTCCAAAATCAGCTTGTTTAGCGACAAAATTGCAGCGATGATCTAAAAATCAGGTGAGTAGTTACGCTTTTTTTATGCTGCCCCCTTTTTTTACTTTCAAATAAGGAGTTCCATGAAGACAAAAGGCGATATCGTTAGAAATTGGCTGCCGCGATACACAGGTCAAGCGCTCGAGGCCTTTGGTAAGTACATTCTGCTGACCAACTTTAGCAATTACGTCAGGCTTTTTGCGCAGTGGAATAACGTACCAGTGATCGGAGAGGATCGACCGATGCAGTGCGCAACATCAGGTGGAATCACAATCATTAATTTCGGAATGGGTAGCGCCACAGCTGCTACCGTTATGGATCTACTCTCTTCAATAGAGCCTCATGCGGTGCTTTTTCTGGGAAAATGTGGTGGGCTCAAGAAGAAAAACGAGATCGGTGACCTAATACTTCCGATAGCTGCGATTCGTGGTGAGGGAACCTCGGCCGATTACTTTCCATCTGAAGTGCCTGCATTACCAGCATTCGCCCTCCAAAAGGCAGTTTCCACAACGATCCGCGATCATGAACTAGATTACTGGACAGGAACCGTGTACACAACCAATCGTCGCGTGTGGGAGCACGACGCTGAGTTTCGTACCTACCTTGAGCGCGTGCGCGCTATGGCGATTGATATGGAGACGGCCACTATTTTTACAGTCGGATTTTACAACGAGATCTCAACTGGGGCGCTACTGTTAGTGAGCGATCAACCGATGATCCCCGAAGGGGTAAAAACCGAGGAGAGCGACAAGAAGGTGACCGCCCAATACGTTGAACTGCACTTAAAAATAGGTATCGACTCGCTCAAGCAGCTTATTAACAAAGGCGATACGGTAAAACACCTGCGGTTTTAGTTGAAATGTAACTAATCAGCAAATTCTGCCGCAATAACGTTAGCCCCTATTAAGGGGCGGCTTTGCGGAGCAAAG
>JBBALZ010000142.1:0-7726 GCA_040402735.1 Bdellovibrionota bacterium | reverse complement strand
ATCCTCGCGGGTACGAACGCGGCTGACCAAATTCCAGCCCTCAATGTGGATTTTGACAAAGTGCTAAAGTGTTACCAAAATACTTGTAACGTAACTACTCACCGGATTTTAAGATCGTCGCTGCAATTTTGTCGCTAAATGAGGTGATTTTGGAGGATCTTTTTTCTTGCCACCCCCTAATCGGGGGTGCTTTTTTTGGTGAGTAGTTATTATCTCCACCCCGCTTTGCTCCGCAAAGCCGCCCCTTAATAGGGGCTAACGTTATTGCGGCGGAATTTGCTGAGTAGTTACCTTGTAACTACTCGGTACAAAGTGCAGAGTAGTTACTAATGAGTTTAACGACGCCTGGCCGCGCATCTGTATCCTTATCAGAAATACCAGCTCTTTCAAATAGATAGCGGGAGAATTGCGAAGCCCTATTGTTATTTCAGCCGGTATTTTTTCAGCTGCTTTTGATTTACTTCGTTGCAGCGCTCTACTATAAACTCTGAGAATGACCGTATCTCCTGGGAGCCCATGCAGCATTCGCCTAAAATTTTAGATGGAAAGAAGCTTGCTCAGGCGGTGTCACGGACCCTGTCTGACTACATTTCTAGTCACGCAGGGAGGGTAGGTCGAGGGCCGGGTTTGGCGGTGATTTTAGTAGGCCAAGACCCAGCATCAAAGACCTATGTTGCCTCTAAGCATCGTTTTGCTAAACAATGTGGAATCAAGACCTTCGACGCAACGCTTGAAGCGTCAGTTTCAACCGAAGAGTTAACAACAGTCATTGATCGATTCAACGCGCAAGATGATGTCGATGGAATCCTTCTACAACTTCCACTTCCTAAGCCCCTTGATGGTGCGCACTTCACCCGTATGATAGCTCCTGAGAAGGACGCTGATGGTTTGCATCCACTCAATCAGGGTTTACTATTGCAAGGTCTGCCAGCGCCGCGTGCCTGTACGCCGCTGGGAGCGATGGCGATGATCGACCTGGCGCTTTCTGGAATTGAGCTCAGCGATTCTACTACTTTGGCTGATATCCCAAAGGCATCGTTAGCAGGGAAACGAGCCGTTGTGATCGGTAGGTCGCAGTTGGTTGGTAAACCAGTTGGTATTCTTCTTCTAGAACGAAATGCTACGGTAACATTCGCTCATTCAAAAACCCCTAACATATCCCAGGTATGCCGTGAGGCGGATATCCTCGTTGCCGCGGTTGGAGTTTCGGAATTGGTAAAGGCAGACTGGATCAAGCCAGGAGCGATCGTTATTGATGTTGGAATCAATCGTCTCGCAGATAAGCGGCTGGTCGGCGATGTGGACTATAACGAAGTGGCGCCGATCACTTCGGCGATTACCCCCGTTCCCGGTGGAGTAGGTCCGATGACAGTTGCGATGTTGATGTCGAATACGGTTGGAAATTGGCTTAGAAGGAATGGAGTAGCGGTATGAAGAGAACTCCTTTGTATGACGAACATCTGCGACTCGGTGGTAAGATGGTCGAGTTCGCGGGCTGGGAGATGCCGGTTCAATATAGTGGCGTAGTCGCAGAGCACGTTGCAGTGCGTGAGCGGGTAGGGCTGTTTGATGTCAGTCACATGGGCGAGATCTGGGTGACTGGATCGAGTGCAGAGAGGGCGCTTGAGCTGCTGACATGTAATCGCGTCTCGGCTCTCTATGACGGGAAAGCTCAGTACAGTGCGCTGCTCAATGATCAGGGGGGTGTTATTGATGATATTATCATCTATCGTTTTTCATCAGAGCGGTACCTCCTCTGCGTCAATGCATCGAATGCTGACCGAGATTTTGAATGGCTCGTATCGCGTAACACAACTGATGCGGTTATTACGAACGTGAGCGCCGAGTATGGTCAGATCGCTGTGCAGGGACCGCGAGCGATAGAGCTTTTAGCGCCGCTGGTACGTTCGTGCGATCTGACGCAAGTGAAGAGTTTCCACTTCGTTGAAACCGAGATACTCGGGACAAATGTTATTATTGCTCGCACCGGCTATACCGGAGAAGACGGCGTTGAGATCTTTGTTCCTAGCTCAAAAACTGTAGATATTTGGAGATTGTTGCTCGAGCACGGCGAGCCCTATGGAGTTGTGCCGTGTGGTCTTGGAGCACGCGACTCGTTGCGACTTGAAGCAGCGCTTCCGCTTCACGGACATGAGCTAGCACCAGATATCTCGGCACTTGAGAGCGGTCTCGGGTGGATTATCAAGTTTGATAAGGGTGAGTTTATTGGGCGCCAGGCATTGTTGGCGCAGAGGGAGCAGGGGCTTAAACGGAAGCTTGTAGGGTTGTTCCTGACAGACGCTGGTATAGCCCGTCAAGGAGACACGGTCGATTCCATTGATGGCCGCGGTGCCGTAGGTGTGGTGACCAGTGGTACCAAGACTCCGACGGTGCAGCGCGCTTTAGCGATGGCGCTTGTTGATAATAGCGTTAGCACGGTTGATACTAAAGTATCTTGTGTGGTGCGAGGACGAACAATTGGTGCGGTAGTAGTATCGCTACCATTTTACCGCCGCGCGCGTTAGTTTTAAGTGGTAGTATAGTTTGCAGTAGTAACTAGGAGGATAAAATGGATTTCCCAGAGGATTACAAATACACAAAAGATCACGAGTGGGTGCAGATGTCAGGTGATGTCGCCACGGTCGGAATTACTGAGTTTGCCCAGTCTGAGTTGGGAGATCTCGTGTTTGTTGATCTCCCCAAGGTTGGCGCTAGTGTAAAGCAGCACGGTACGATGTGTGTCGTTGAATCAACGAAGGCAGCGTCCGATGTATACTCACCACTTACGGGAACAGTAGCATCGGTGAATGATGCGCTGACTGCTGACCCTGGCTTAATTAATCGCACTCCGTACACCGAAGGGTGGATCGCCAAGATCTCTGGAGTTTCAGTGGCGGAGATCGCTGGATTGATGTCGGCGGCAGAGTATAAGGCATTGCTTGGTAAATAGGGGAATTACGATGAACGTAGCTGAGAAGAGAGATGTGGAGGTAACAGCGATGAGTGCGCGCACGGGGTTCGGGGTTTCACGTTTCGCAGAGAGGCATATCGGGCCGCGAGAACAGGATATTAAGGCGATGGTGTCGTATCTGGGTAAGCATAGCCTTGCCGAGCTTATTGACGCCGTTGTGCCTGTCGCTGTGCGTAGTTCAAAGCCTCTTCAATTGTCGGCGTTTCCCGTTGCGCTCTCCGAGCACGAAGCGCTCCTTCGGCTACAGGCGATGGCAGCAAAGAATATCGTCGCGCGTTCATTTATCGGCATGGGTTATTATGATTGTATCACCCCTCCCGTGATTCTGCGTAATATCTTGGAGAATCCAGGTTGGTACACTCAGTACACTCCGTATCAGGCTGAGATAGCACAGGGTCGTCTTGAGGCGCTGTTAAACTTTCAGACCTTGGTGATGGATCTAACGGGTTTGCCGATAGCCAATTCGTCTTTGCTTGATGAGGGAACGGCAGCAGCGGAAGCGATGGCGATGTCTCTATCTGCGTCTTCGAAGGCTACAACTGATAAGGCAGCTCCTGAGTTTCTTATCAGTGACACTCTGCATCCACAAACGATCGCTGTAGTGCAAACTCGAGCCGAAGCTCTGGGAGTATCAGTAAAGGTACTTCCAGTAGCGCAGTTCGCCTTTGGCTCGAATACTTTCGGTTGTTTAGTGCAGTATCCCGATACTACTGGAGCTGTGTCGAACATTACCCCAGTGATAGAGAAGGCTCATGCAGCAGCTGCGCTTGTTACGGTAGCCACAGATCTCTTGGCTCTCTGTATGGTGAAGGCACCGGGTGCGCTCGGGGCAGATATCGTTGTTGGTTCGGCCCAGCGATTCGGAGTGCCGTTTGGATACGGAGGCCCACACGCAGCGTTTTTTGCCACTAAAGATGAGTACAAGCGCAGTATGCCCGGACGCCTAGTTGGTGTGTCAAAAGACGCCACAGGCAAGCCCGCACTACGACTTGCACTGCAGACGCGTGAACAACACATCCGCCGCGAGAGGGCTACGAGTAACATCTGCACAGCGCAGGTTCTCTTAGCGGTAATGGCTAGTATGTACGCTGTGTATCATGGGCCTAAGGGGCTACGTGCGATCGCAGAGCGTACGCACAAGATGGCGGGTGCATTCGCGCGTCTAGTAACTAAAGCCGGAGTGAAGGTCGTGACACCGGCATTCTTTGATACTGTTACAGTTGATCTCGGAGCGAAGAAAGCTTCGAACATAGCAGCTGATGCTGAACAGGCGACACTGCTAGTTCGCGAGCTTTCTGACTCGCAGGTTTCAATTAGCTTCGATGAGGCCAAAGGCATTGATGATCTCGTGGCGCTTCTTAAGGTGTTTGGTGTGGAGATATCTGCACCAGAAGCAGAAAGGGCTGTTGCAGAGACATCGGTCTCGATACCGAGTGATATGGCTAGAGGAGTCGATTACCTACAGCAGCGCGTATTTAATTCGTATCACTCAGAGACGGAGTTCTTGCGGTATGTCCGCAGGCTTGAGTCGCGTGACCTCTCGCTTGGATTTTCAATGATACCGCTTGGCTCGTGTACGATGAAGCTAAACGCTACCTCGGAGATGGTGCCAGTAACTTGGAGTCAATTCGGAGGCATCCATCCATTTGCGCCTAAGAGCCACTCGTGTGGATATCAGGAGATGTTTAAGGAGCTAGAAAGCGCTCTCTGTGAGATTACCGGCTTTGATGGTTGCTCGTTGCAACCAAATGCTGGATCGCAGGGTGAGTACGCGGGCCTGGTTGTTATCAAAGCGTATCACGAGAGTCGTGGAGAATCACGTCGCCGTATCTGCCTTATACCCAAGTCAGCGCACGGGACGAATCCAGCAAGTGCCGCCATGGTCGGTATGGAGGTTGTTGTTGTTGCGTGTGACCAATATGGCAACGTTGATCTTGAGGATCTGGAGAACAAGGCTACTGAGTACCGGGATACCCTTGCAGCATTGATGGTGACGTATCCATCAACGCATGGAGTATTTGAAGAGGGAATTCGTAAAGCTTGCGAGATCGTTCATCGTAACGGCGGACAAGTTTATATGGATGGGGCCAATTTGAATGCCTTAGTAGGTTTGGTGCGACCGGCAGAGTTCGGCGCGGATGTTTGCCACATCAATCTACACAAGACGTTCTGTATCCCGCATGGTGGTGGTGGACCAGGAATGGGGCCGATCTGTTGTGGTAAGCACTTAGCGCCGTTTCTGCCGAATCACCCGGTGATTGATATAGGACACTCAAAGGGAGTAGGGCCGATCTCTGCAGCTCCTTGGGGTTCAGCTAGTATCTTACCGATCTCGTGGATGTATATGGCGATGATGGGTGGTGACGGATTAACCAGGGCTACTGAGGTAGCGATTGTGTCAGCGAATTACGTCTCTAAGCGCCTCGAGCAGGATTATCCGACTTATTACCGAGGAAGCAATGGGCTCGTAGCGCATGAATGTATCCTTAACCTACAGGGTTTAAAGGCCGAGGCAGGAATAGAGGTTGAGGATGTTGCCAAGAGGTTGATGGATTATGGATTCCATGCGCCTACGGTATCATGGCCGGTTGCTGGAACGCTTATGGTGGAGCCAACGGAGAGCGAATCCAAAGATGAACTTGATCGTTTCTGTGATGCTATGGCGATGATACGACAGGAGGTGCGAGAGATCGCTTCGGGTAAAATTGATCCCAGCAATAATCCGCTCAAGAACGCACCGCATACGGCAGCAGTTGTGACTGCTGATGCGTGGGATAGACCTTACTCACGTCAACAAGCCGCCTTTCCTGCGCCGTGGACCAGAGAGAGTAAGTTCTGGCCAGCAGTTGGGAGGATCGATGGAGTGTACGGAGATCGTAATCTCTTCTGCTCGTGTGAGGGGTTGGTAGAGCGCTAGCGAGGTTTTGCTCGGTAAGGGCGCTCCCCCTAGTTAAGGATATTGCCAGAGAGTTTCAGAGATGAGGGGCGGTGCCTGGGATGGAACTCTCAGGTGCGGTATGTCAGGTCTTGCCGGCCTTCCCTAGGGATGTGACGCGCTCAGATCTAGCCTTAGGTCATCTACCGTGGTCGCTCCGCGAAACGCGTCTAGCTCCATCTCGATAACTAATCTAGGGTCTACTAGCTTGGCTACTTGGACTATACTTGAGGCGGGCAGCACGGAACCGAAGAACTCTTGATGTGCTCTGGCGTATTCTTCCCAGGCCACGATGTTGGTTACGTATAACCGAGTGCGAACTACGTCAGATACGTTAAAGCCACTCTTCGTCAGCAGGTTTCTGATAGTGGCCAGTATCGCCTTGGTTTGTCGATAAGCATCCCCCGGGTGCGCAACATCACCTTGATTGGACATCGCGGTGGTGCCAGATATAAACAGGTGGTCTCCTAATCTCACAGCACGCGAATACCCACGGAGAGGTTCAAATGGCGAGCCAGAGGCGATATTTGTTCTGTTCAGTTCGTCTTTCACGTCTCTGACAGTGACATAGATCAGGCTACTTCGAAAAGCCCCAAGCTTGCGGGATTTGAATTAGTTTTAACTTGAAAACTAGCTTTAGGAGGCTTATTTCTGTCATATTAGGGGTAACTGTTATTTTACGTCGCTGTGACAGCGTGAGCCAAGTATCAGCGCAACCCAAGTGTATAGAGAGATTTACTATGCCTATTTATGAGTACGATTGTCCTGAGTGTGGCCGTTTTGAAACTATTCAGAAGTTTAGTGACAAGCCACTAACAAGCTGCCCGCGTTGTAAGGAGGCTGGTAAAAAGAGTGCAGTAAAAAGGACTGTATCCGCCTCCGCATTTCACTTAAAGGGGAGTGGATGGTACAAGACCGATTATTCATCGGGATCTTCTACTGGTTCGAACAAAGGGACTAGTACAAGCCCCTCTCAGGATGAAAGCGCTAAAAAATCAGAAGCTGCCAAGGATACTAATTCCAAAACATCCGCTAAAGCCTGCGGTACCGGATGCGGATGTCATTAGTCCTAGTTTCGGCACTTGCGGGTCTGAAATAAGCGCACCGGCATTACCTGCAGCATTCTTAAACTGCCGAATCTAATCAGGCTTGGTTTACTTAACAGAGATCATCTCGACTTCGAAGATAAGAGCGGCGTTTGGACCGATAATGTGTCCTGCGCCACGCTCTCCGTAGGCTAAGTTAGGTGGGATAAAAAGCGTGCGTTTGCCACCCACTCGCATGCCGGCAACGCCTTGGTCCCATCCAGCAATAACTTGCCCAGCCCCTAGATTAAACCCAAAAGGCTCGTCGCGAACCTTTGAGCTGTCGAATTTAGTGCCTGGTTTATCGTTATCATTAAGCCAACCGGTGTAGTGAACCGTAACAGTTTTGCCATTCTCCGCAAGCGCTCCGGTGCCAGTAACGTCATCGCGAAACCGTAGGCCTGAAGGTGTAGTTTGAATCTGATTCTGCGTATCTGCCACTTTTTTTGCATCTCCGAAGGTTACATAAGGGGTTCCAGAAATAGTCAAAGCTAGGAGAACCAAGGATAAATTTAAAATTAGGGATAAATTTCGTCTCATAAATACAGCTCCTTGTTTCAGTTCTTATTCATGTCGGATTGTGTCCCAGGTTGTCGGCTAGCAAAAGAGGGATCTTGCAATTATTTTGTCCTAACTACCTGTAGATAGCAGGATAATTGCGAGACCTTGTTATTAGGTCACAGGGCTTCGCAATTCTCCCGCTATCTACTGGAAAGGACTGGCATTCCTGCTAGG
>JBBALZ010000141.1:0-7745 GCA_040402735.1 Bdellovibrionota bacterium | reverse complement strand
ATTTTGAGTAGATGCGCCATTTTCAGACCCGCAACTGCCGAATTTAGGATTATCTACTAACTCAGTCCGCTGAAACTCCGAGATAAAGGTGCGACACTCAGGTGAGTCTAGCTGGGAGAGACAATCGCGCCTGCGATTGTCACAGAAGGCTCGCTGGGACTCCGATTCGATCTGCAGCGCTTTCAACTTAGCCTGCCCCGCTAACGCTGACATCGTTTTATCCACCTCAATTAAGCAGTTCATATATGCCCTTGAGAGATCAGCTTGAGTAGCGCTCGCCGATTTCTCCTGCGGCTCTTGAGAGCTGGTTCTCGCTGAACTTGAAGCTATCTGCTTACTCTGCGCTTCTAAACGACTATTCACTAAAGTTACTGCTAGAGCGACCAATGTTACTATCAACAGGAGCCGCCAAGCGCTGTGTGCCTGCTTTTCATCCTTCATCGCATCACCGTTATTTCGTATCCCTAGAAACTAGCGCGAAGTTTCTGCAATTAAGTCTAAGTATCTGCTCTGCGAGGGAAACTTTGTGCGCAAAGCTTCAAGCGATCGCTTGAGCGCCTCTTTCTCTTCCGGAGTGGTCGCCATCACTGCGTAAGCCGCCAATGCTTGCACTGCTAGAAACTCACCGCCATCCGCCAACGCCTTTAGCTTCTCCTTTGCGATAACTTGGTGCAGATCTGATTGCGCCAACGACTTAAGAAGTCCAAAAGCGACCGTCTCAGCGATATAACGCTTATTCGACCGGGCATCATCGATCGACTGCCAGTCAGGTGCTGCGTTTAATGCCTGCTCTACCGCCGCATAGTCCCTAAATCGCCCTGCTAGCAATCCGCGATATAGCTTCGCATAATTATCAAACGGCGGCGGCGAATCGAGCGAATCGATCATCAGCGAAACCTTGGTGCGAGCTTCATTAAGCTCCTTATTAGTCGTCTCGAGAGATTCAGTAGCCTTCTTTTTTGCCGCTTCATCTTTGGCACTCTGTTGCTCTTCCTGGAGCTTGGCAAGGGCGCCTTGCTTTTCGACGAGTCCACGGTAGCTCTCCTGAATGTCAGCAAGGAGGGTTGTGGCGCGAGCACGTTTTTCAAGGGCGGTGGCGGTGAAGATATTATACCCAACTATCGCCGCTCCAAGTGCCACTATAGTTAAGAGCAAAGACCTCCAATTCTGAGCGACAAACCGAACAAAAGCATCGTTCTTAGCCGCTTCTCCGATTGCGGGATCCTCAAAGATACTACGTCCCGTCGATGCTCTGGTTGAATTCTGGGCTTGATCTGGTATCGGTGCTGTTGTCACGGTGGCTACACTTGTTACAAAAACTACATCTTGTACTTAAAGTCATCGGGATCAAGCTTACTCAGCAGCTCTTCCCACTTATCCTTATCAACTCCGGTAAAATCGTTTTCGCTCGATTGCTCTTCCGCCTGCCCCTCTTCACCCTCAGCTGCAGAACCCTCTTCCTGCGTAGCTTGTGGCTCTGGCTGACCAAGAGGGTTATTAGCTCCAAACGCCACCTTTGCCTGATCTAGCACCGACTGAGCAACATATATCGGCGCTGACGCCCTTAGCGCCATAGCGATAGCATCGCTAGGACGGGAATCAAGCACCATAACCCTATCACCCTGCCCGAGCACCAGCTCAGCGAAGTACGTTGACTCTTTTAGCTCAGTGATAACCACTCGCTGAACCGTAACACCGACTTCAAGCAGGAGGTCAAAAAACAGATCGTGCGTAAGCGGACGCGCCATGGTCACCTGCTTAATTGCGCTAGCTATCGAAGTGGCCTCCGGAATACCGATCCAGATCGGAAGCGTTATCGCACCTGATTCATCTTTAAGCACAACTATTGGAGCCTGCGTTGCTGGATCGAGCACCAATCCACCCACAAACATCTCTACTGCTGAATCGTTGGTCATGTTTGGTATGTAATATATCGGTAAACTTTCTCACACGGAGGCTACCCCCCGGACACCACTAAAGCAAGCCTCTAAAGCTCGCTCGCAGCTACTCCTGCAAGCGGCTCTGCCACCAAGGTAAAACGTTTCTGGGCAGTTATACGTGATCTTACAATGCTCCCCAACTGCACACCAGGATATGGACGCTCAAAGTTAGCCATAAACCCTTGGGAGATTCGGCCTTGAAAGCTCTCTTTGTGGTGCAAGTTATAGTTATCGACCAATATCTCAGCCTCTCGTCCGACCCACGCCGCAAGCCGTTTAGCCATTATCTGCTCCTGTTTAGCCTGCAAAATCCTTAACCGCTCAAGCTTCTCTTCCTGCTTTAGCGTCTCAGGCATACCAGCCGCAACAGTCCCGGGGCGCGCCGAGAAGGCGTACGAGTAGCTATTGTCGAACTGAACTATATCTAGCACCTCTAGCGTTTGCTCAAAGTCAGCTTGGGTCTCACCCGGAAAACCAACGATGATATCGGTCGTGATCGCCATATCAGGCACACGCGATTTGAGTGCCTCGATGATCGAGAGGTACTTGTCGCGCCGATAGTTGCGATTCATCGCTTTTAAGATCGCGTCACTACCCGATTGAAGCGGCATGTGAATATGTCTACAGACCTTGGGATTCATCGCTACGCAATCGATAAAATCTTGGCGTATCTCCTGAGGATGCGGGGATATAAAGCGTATTCGTTTGACTCCATCGATAAGTGAGATCCGCTCTAGCAGCTCTACAAACGAGATCCGCGGTGAGAGATCTCGGCCGTATGAATTAACCGTCTGACCAAGAAGCATGATCTCTTTTGCTCCGCGATGCACCGCTATACGCACCTCCCGTTCTATTTCATCAACTGCCCGCGAAACCTCTGGGCCACGGGTAGTCGGCACGATGCAGTAGCTACAGTTCTTGTTACAACCACGGCTGATCGAGACGAATGCTGTGACGTGCTGCCTCTGCCCATTACGAGTCGGGTCGTTCTCGGCAAATCCAAGCGGCAGCTCCTCCCACTCCTCTCGGTAATCAACGGCCGCCTGGGGCGGAGCACCGTTCTTGCGCAGTTGAATCAGTGACGGTACGAGCGAGAGGTTGTGCGTACCGAAGACAAAATCAACACCCCGTCCGTACTTAAGGATATTCTCCCCCTCTTGCTGCGCAACGCACCCGCAGACACCGACCATCATCCCGGGCCGCTCGGATTTAATCCCTTTTAACTCACCAAGCACACTGTAGAGCTTCTGCTCAGCCTTATCTCGAACACTGCAGGTGTTCACGAGCACTAAGTCGGCTTTCTCAGGTGCGTCTACTGGCTGGTAATCCTTTTCGAGAATCTTGTAGAGTTTCTGAGTGTCGTACTCATTCATCTGACAGCCATAGGTGCGGATATAGACACCCTGCTTGGGCTTAACAGCTTCTGCCTTAACAGATTCTGCCGTGCTCTCGTGCGTAGGCGCGCTCTCGTGCGGAGGTGTATGTGTCATCTTTTTAGCCGTCGTAACTACTCAGCAAATTCTGCCGCAATAACGTTAGCCCCTATTAAGGGGCGGCTTTGCGGAGCAAAGCGGGGTGGAGATAATAACTACTCACCAAAAAAAGGCACCCCCGACTAGGGGGTGGCAAGAAAAAGGATCCGCCAAAATCATCCCATTTAGCGACGAAATTGCAGCGACGATCTTAAAATCTGGTGAGTAGTTACTAGCCGTCTTTGAACGATTGCAACCACCCTAGTTTCGGGCTTTTATCCCTTCAAATCAAGGGCAACCCAGCCAAAAGGATGACTGATCAACCCGAATCAAGTACGATACCGACATGAAAAATCACCACAAATACCGCTCATACCACGAGACCTTTGCGGTTGACCTGCCCGACCGCACCTGGCCAAACAAGACCTTTAGCCGTGCCCCAGCATGGTGCAGCGTAGACCTTAGAGATGGAAACCAGGCGCTTATCAAGCCGATGGATGTGCATAAAAAACTGATCTTCTTCGAGATGCTAGTGCAACTAGGCTTTAAAGAGATAGAGATCGGGTTTCCATCAGCTTCAGAGACTGAGTTTCAGTTTAATCGAGAGCTTATCGAGCGCAACAAGATACCGGACGATGTTGTACCGCAGGTGCTCGTTCAAGCTCGTGAGCATCTGATCGAGCGCACCTTCGAGAGCCTTGAAGGTTACACGCAAGCTATCGTGCACCTGTATAACTCTACCTCAGAGCTGCAACGTCGGGTCGTCTTTGGCTTAGCGCCCGAAAAGATTCGCGATATGGCGGTCGCTGGAACGCGCATGATAAAGGAGCGCGCAGCAAAGACTAAGACAAAGGTCTTGTTTGAGTACTCTCCGGAGAGCTTTACCGGCACTGAGCGTGAGATCGCCCTCAACGTGTGTGCGGCTGTGATCGAAGAGTGGCAACCCTCAACCGACAACAAGATAATCATCAACCTCCCGGCAACCGTAGAGATGTCTACGCCGAACGTTTACGCCGATCTTATCGAGTGGTTCTCGCGCAACCTGCCGCGTCGCGACTCTGTGGTTCTTAGCCTTCACACTCACAACGATCGCGGAACTGGCGTAGCCGCTACAGAACTTGGACTACTTGCTGGTGGCGACCGCGTTGAGGGCACTCTATTTGGAAACGGTGAGCGCACTGGAAATGTTGATATTATTACGTTAGCACTCAATCTATTTACGCAAGGGATCGATCCGCAACTGGATCTCCGCAACCTGCCGATGATAGCTGAGGTCTATGAAGCCTGCACCGGTATGGCGATTCACCCGCGCCATCCCTACGCAGGAGAGCTGGTCTTTACTGCTTTTTCCGGGTCTCATCAGGACGCTATCCGAAAGGGTATCCATGCTCACGGAAGCTCTGGAAAACAGCTCTGGGAGGTACCCTACGTTCCGATCGATCCGCTAGATATCGGTCGGGAGTTTGAGGGGATTATCCGTATCAACAGTCAATCAGGTAAGGGCGGTGTGGCGTTTATCATGGAGCACGAATTTGGCTGCCACCTACCAAAGGAGATGCACCCGGAGTTTAGCCGCGTTGTGCAGCAGGTCACTGATGCCGGTGGTGACGAGATCGCCCCGCAGGAGATCTGGGGTATCTTTGCAAATACATATCTCGGACTCTCTACGCCGTTTGAGTTTGTATCATTTACTGCGTCAACTTCCGATAAAAGAGATGGCAACTTCCAGGGAACTCTCACTGTGAAACACAACCGAGAGACCGTTGCGCTACTTGGGTACGGTAATGGGCCGATCGATGCGTGTCGCAATGCGTTTCTCAGTTCAGGGTGTCTGCCGTTTCGAATATCGCACTACTCAGAGCATGCGCGTAGTGCGGGCTCAGATGCTGAGGCTGTTGCCTTTATTCAGATAGAGACGGACGACGGTCTGCTGGCGTGGGGTGTTGGAATCCATCCGAATATCGAGCTCGCTTCGATTCGCGCTATCGTTAGTGCGGTGAATCGGGCTGTGGCGCTAGGAGCCAATTCAAAAGCTTAGGGAAGAGCGGCAAAAGCTAGCTGAATGAGGGGTCTTTGGAAGCTTAAGAAGGTCCGTTGTTTTCTTTGTTGGGGTCAATTTTGCAAATTGGGGTCAAGTAGTTCAATCTTAGTTATCCCACTAGGTCCGATTGGCAAGCTAATTGCTCTCCACTGTTCTTCAAGCATAGGGAGCTTGAATATGTAACGAGCTCTAAGCTCCAAGGCATGAACAATGTCAGCAAAATCTATCTTTGCACCACCACTCGCCGGTTTTGAACATTCTTCTGCCAGTAAACAGAAAAATATGTACATTACTTCTCTAGGATTGAATGTTTGAAGATAAACAACCCAATCTTTTTCTGGGTACATATCTTTCAAGTGTGGTTTGAATGTAGTTTCGAAAAACCTTCGATCTAAAAAATTTTGTACTAAATAGTGATAATGCCCGAACCTATCTTTAGGCAAGTCAGGAATACCCTGAGGTCTATAAAATTCACCTGTTTTTCCACCGAAGTTATACGATTCAAATCCCTGGGGACATTTATCATCTGTATCCTCTCCTGCACCAACTGAACACCCTCCAGAATTTATACCAGTTTCACAGTCAGCTCCAGCATCAGCTCCAGCACCCGCTCCCGCACCAGCTCCCGCACCAGCACCATCAGCCCCAAAGCAAAAACCCGACCATGCCTTACCACTTACTGACTTTGCAACTAACACCGTAGTTCAACTCCGATTCAAATATACAAATCACTAACCCCGTAATTATAATCGAAGAGCTCGAAAAATCTACTTTATTTCGATCACTATCAAAGGCTTCGCAATTCTCTCTTATTAATTGGGCCGAAAAATACACGGAACGCGCTGTTTTAAATGAGTTTAACGACGCTTGGTTGCGATCTCTCTCGGCTAGCGCCATAATACTGCTTGCTATGGCCCACGCGAAGAACGCCATTCCGAGTGTTGGGGAGCCAGAAGAAATTTGTGCCAAGCCGAAGCCTAAGTTGGTCGCTGCGTTGAGGAGAAGTGGAATATGTGATTTGGCGGCTCGATCACCTAACCACAAGGGACTCAAGAATGCAGCGGTTGCCGCCCCCCCGGCCACGTAAGCCGATATGCCCGCGCAGCTAAGGAGCGAAATTTGAGGTAAATTAGAGAAGCCAAAAAGCACGTCGCAGGCACTCCAAATAATCCCCGGCGATGTGATGAGCTGTATACTAGGTCTCTCATCGCGTTGGCGAGTAACACCACGGCTAGAATCTAGGGCTTCGAAGTACTCGCTGTTTAAAATGCTCGACGCTCCTAAATTAGCCAGAGCAGCTAAACCTAAGGCCACTGAATAGATAACTTGGCCAAGAGGAACGGATTCCATAAGATTAAAAATAAAAGCTATACCTAGGACAAAACGATAAAATCCCGGACTACGATAGAGGTCTAAACTGTCTTGAAGCAGTCCGGGGGTATAATTTGATTCAGGCGTTGAAGCTCGATTCTTACGACGGCTCTCCGCCATTTCATTAATGATAGCCAAAGTCGCGCAGAGTGGATGGATCAGGCCAGTCCAGAGGGACGAGGTGAGAAGGCAGTTGCCGACTGAGGCGTAGAAGTTGTTGGACGTAAAAACCGCTTTTGCTACTTGAGCAATTAGAGCGAGGGCAGATCTATTTTGTGCGCCTTTGTCTATGCCTAAGCTTACCGATAAACCTGGAGCTATGACGAGGGATTCGCCTGAAGTACTCGTGTCCGTTGGACCTCCCGGAACAGTCGTTTCACCCTCAAGATTAACTGTGGACTCCGGTAATACCAGGCCCGCAGCGAAGTCGGATGTTTCAACATTACCGTTAAGCCATTTTGCGGGTGGTAACCCAGAAGACTTTTGGGGTGGTAACCCAGAAGACTTTGGGCCGCCTTGCCTGCGTTCACTTTCAACCTCTAGTAACCGACTCAAGCAACTCATATCCTGGTATGGCTAGTAAAAGGTAATACATAGCATCGCTAAAAAAATATGTTTGTGATTAAGGATGGATGTACCTAGGGGTCTACTGCCCTATTTTAACCTAAATTCACCAGCTGTTAAGGAGGATAGAAATGGCGCAGATGCTCGAAAGCACAAAGGATTTTGATATTTGCAGAGGCTTAAACCCTGGCACCGTCAGGGTGAGCACCGAAAATTCAAAAGCCTAAGGTGATTTCGAGTAGATGCGCCATTTTTCAGACCCCGCAACTGCCGAGTTTAGGTTAAATCCGGTGAGTAGTTACTAGGGCGTCGCAATTCTCTTCTCTAAAATGGGGCCAAAAATGCGCGGAACCTACT
>JBBALZ010000140.1:0-7798 GCA_040402735.1 Bdellovibrionota bacterium | reverse complement strand
AACCTAAATTCGGCAGTTGCGGGTCTGAAAATGGCGCATCTACTCAAAATCACTGTGGCTTTTGAATTTTCGGTGCTCACCCTGACGGTGCCAGGGTTGCGCCTCCGAAAAATTCAAAATCCTTCGTGCTTTTGAGCATCTGCACCATTTTCATCCTCCTTAACTGCCGAATTTAGGATAATCCTAAAGTCACCAGTTGCGGGTCTGAAAATGGCGCATCTACTCAAAATCACTTTAGGCTTTTGAATTTTCGGTGCTCACCCTGACGGTGCCAGGGTTTAAGCCTCAGCAAATATCAAAATCCTTTGTGCTTTCGAGTATCTGCACCATTTTCATCCTCCTTAACTGCCGAATTTAGGATGATTGGTAACTACTCACCGGATTTTAAGATCGTCGCTGTAATTTCGTCGCTAAATGAGGCGATTTTGCAGGATCTTTTTTCTTGTCACCCCTAGTCGGGGGTAGGGCTTCGCAATTCTCCCGCTATCTACTGGAAAGGACTGGCATTCCTGATAGGGATAAAAATGCGCGGCTAAATACCGTTAAACCTATTAAACCTAAATTCGGCAGTTAAGGAGGATGAAAATGGTGCAGATGCTCGAAAGTACAAAGGATTTTTTTATTTAATGCCCCAGCTAGAGAACAACTCTATAACGGAGCATACAGAGCGCTAAAGTGCCTTAGAAAGGGCGGATCATACTCTAATTTCATCCCGCGCAGCTGCCCCTTGCGTGCAACTATATCTGCCATCCCTTCAAGCACGTAGTCGAAGTGGCTCTGAGTGTACGTGCGCCTGGGAAACGCCAGGCGAACAAGCTCCATAGAGGCCGGAACAAAAGTTCCGTCAGCCGCCCATTTGCCAAACATAGCCGAGCCTATCTCACAGGAACGAATACCCTCTGCACAATACAGCTCACACACCAGGGACTGCCCAGGAAACTCGTGCGGCGGAATGTGCGGCAGCAACCTACGCACATCGATATAGACAGCATGGCCACCAGCAGGTTGCACCGTGGGAATGCCGAGCTTGTTGAGGCCGTCAGCCATGTAGCGGATCGATGCGACTCGGTAGCGCAGATAGCGCTCATCCAGCACCTCTTCAAGTCCAACAGCCATCGCTTCTATATCTCGGGCAGCTAGCCCACCGTAGGTTGGGAATCCCTCGGTAAGAATTAACAGTGATCGCAACTGCTCAACCCAGTCTCTATTACGAAGCGCGATAAACCCTCCGATATTTACCAGAGCGTCCTTCTTTGCGCTCATATAACAACCGTCTGCGAGGGAGAATATCTCCTGTGCGATCTCTCTAACCGGACGATCGCTCTGGCCTGGCTCGCGTTCCTTGATAAAGAATGCGTTTTCAGCGAAGCGACAGGCATCAAGGATAAACGTGACGCCGTGCTGCTTATAAAGCCTTGATACTGCGCGGATATTTTCAAGCGATACCGGCTGACCTCCGCCTGTGTTGTTAGTTATTGTTAACATTCCAAAAGGAATATCCCCCTTTGAGTTGTGCAGTAGTTTCTCTAAGCGAGCGAGATCGACGTTTCCTTTGAATGGATGGAGCGAGCTTGGATCCTTACCCTCAGCTATAACGAGATCTATGCACTCAGCTCCTGAAAACTCAATGTTTGCCCGAGTGGTATCAAAGTGATTGTTCGACGGGATCTTCATTCCAGGCTTCACAAGAGCAGAACAAAACAGACGCTCAGCAGCTCGGCCCTGATGCGTTGGAAGAACGTGTGGGCATCCGGTCAGGTCACGCACGACCTTTTCGAATTTAGCGAAGCTACGCGAGCCGGCATACGATTCGTCTGCGACCATCATTGCTGCCCACTGAGCTGCGCTCATCGCTGTAGTACCAGAATCCGTGAGGAAATCAAAAGTGACTCGCTCGGAAGGAAGCAAGAATGTGTTGTATCCAGCTTCGCGCAGGAACTGCTCACGCTCTGCACGCGTGTACAAAACCAAAGGGTCCACACTTTTAATCTTAAAGGGTTCGATGATGGTGCGATGTTCGGTCATGGTTAGTCACGCTACCATGTGCGCGGCAGTTGTGCATGACTGAAATAGCCTGTGAGACCATATCCCTTAACTCCATCAGCTTAATCCAACCATTTGATTATATGGAGTGTTTCTGAATAACCGGTAGACTAGTAGTCGTATTTGCGGGGGGTGCTCTCTGTTGCGTTTTGGTCTATACTCGCCGAAGCAATTGCGTTTTAGCGGGTTACAAAGACTAGGTCTTCGCAAGGCTAAGCAGAGGGGCTAGGCTGAAGGCGGCTAGGGCACGATATAGGACAGGATGCCGGCCTAAGGGGCAAGGAAGTTTTCAAAGCTGCACGCCAGAGCGCCTTGCGGACTGAAACCGCCTCCCCGCAAGTTCGCAGCAGGCCCCAAGTAGAATGGATCTTAATTACTCGCTCTAAGGATTCTGGTATCATGGTAGCAAACATAGTAGCAGTAGCTCGCCGACTCGGTTCTTCGGTGATAACAGCTGAGGAGATTGAAGCTCTTTTTGAGCGAGAGCCGGGCACTATCTTAGGACTCTCTGGCGTTTCACAACTTCATAAGATAGCTCCAGATGAGGATCTGGTCTCGCTGTCGGCTGATGCGTGTCGCGACGCTATTGCTAAGGTTCACCTACCACTCTCGAAGGTCACCGGAATTTTCACCTCTTGTAATCCAACAACAGATTACCTTATGCCGTCGCTCGCCCCTCTTGTCGCTTCGAAACTTGGACTCTCACATCTTTTGGCGATCAATATCGGTATGGGGTGCGCCGGTGGGGTGCAAGCTCTACAATCAGCATACAATCAATTAGCGGTAGACTCTCTGGCCGGAAAAGTTAGCTACTACCTAGTTGTAGCGGGAGACCACACCAGCAGGATGCTTGACAAGACGAGCTGGAAGACTGCAATCCTTTTCAGTGACGGTGTCACAGCAGCGGTAGTCACCAACGACACCGCGATACCAGGAGGGTTCTCAGTGGAGCGGATTGCATCTGAGACATATGCAGGTGAGAGTGTTGATGTCATAAACCTTCCGAATGCTTTGGCGCTGAGTGACGGCCGCGAACGCTCTGCATATCAACTTCACATGCGTGGCAGGGGGGTATTCGAATTCGGGACCCGTATCGCCCCGCGTGTTAGAGTTCTTTCGGGGCTCGACTGCTTTGATGATGTTTACATAATTCCCCATCAGGCCAATATCCGTATGCTCAATGAGCTAGTTCCTGCTTTTGAGGTAAGACCAGAGCAGCTCTACACCGACGGAATCACGAGGATAGGGAACATCTCGGGCGCAGCTTGCTTTCTTGGATTGGAAGATGTGATCGATACACCATCGCTACGCCAAGGCACATCAACGGTCTTGCTATGCGCATTTGGTGCAGAGCTTCAGGTTGCCGCGGCGGTGTTGAAGGATCGATCATAGCTTGCGCAGTGTGTTACTTTTACGGCTTGCATCATTAGCAACATAGAGAGCATCCTATAAGTCTCGGCAGAAAGACAATCGCCCTCAAACGGCGTTTAACCGCCTCGCTGCTAGATCACTATGAGATTAAATATTTCTATCGTCATTCCATGCCTTAACGAACAGGGCAACATTGAGGAGCTAATGAAGCGAATATCAGCTGAGCTCAATGGAAAGTTTTTCTTCGAGGCGATCTTCGTCGATGATGGAAGCACAGATAATACGCTTGATGTCTTGCGAACTTTGAGCACTAAATACCCAGAACTGAGGTATGTTTCACTGTCTCGAAATTTTGGCCATCAGCAGGCGCTCAAAGCGGGTCTCGACAAGGCCTCAGGCGATTGTGTGATTATGATGGATGCCGATCTGCAACACCCACCATCTTTATTGGGCGAGTTGATTGAAAAGTGGCGCCTGGGTTTTGATATCGTCTACACGGTGAGACAAGCAAATCTCCAACTTCCGCTCTTCAAGCGCTTGTCTTCGAGGGTATTCTATCGGGTAATAAACTACCTTACCGAGCATCCGATAGAGGAGGGTGCTGCAGACTTTAGATTGATCGACCGTCGAGTGGCTTCAATCATATCCTCGCTGAATGATCCCTTTCTTTTCTTACGCGGACTGATCCCGTGGCTTGGCTTTAAGCAATGCTCGATAGCGTACTACTCTAATTCTCGTTTTTCTGGAGCAACTAAGTACTCGCTCATTCGTATGGCGCGCCTTGCTTTGCATGGCGTCACTTCGTTCAGTATACGACCTCTAAGAATAGCGACGGTTTTTGGAGTGGTCATCTCCTTGGTCGCGTTTGCGTACTTACTCTACGCGCTTCTTTCTTTTTTCGTGTTCCATATATCGCTTCCCGGTTGGTCATCTATCGTATCAAGCATTCTACTCCTCGGTGGCATTCAGCTGATTATGCTTGGAATTATTGGTGAATATCTCGGGATGCTGTATGTTCAATCCAAGCAGAGACCGACCTATATCGTGCGCGAGGCGAGTGAAGAACTCTCGGGGCATATTACCGGGGCCTAATTTTATGAGATGCCCATGTTGATCGGCTACATACTGATCCTGTCGGCAGCGCTATCTTTTGGCCTGTATCCAGCTGCGGCCAAGTTGGCCTATGCCGATGGAATGAATGCAACGTCTCTAGTCCTGATTACTACGGCAGCTAGAACGTTTACCCTTGTCGGCGCAGCTTGGCTACGTGGGATCAACTTTCACCAGATTACGGCTGAGATGCGTGACTCAATGTGGGGAGGGGCATGTCAGGCAGCTACGATCTTCGGGATTATTTTTTCGCTACGCTATATACCTGGGCCGGTGATGATCACTATTGTTTTCACGCATACGTTAATTTTGTTGGCAATTTTACATGTAAGAGGAGAAGGCGCGATGAGTACTCATGCGCTTGTCTCATCGATCGCAGCGTTGCTCGGAATCATGCTTGTTGTGAATCTCTTCGGCAACGCAGGAGAGCTTAAGTGGCTTGGGATCGCGTTAGCGTTTCTAGGAGCCGTCACCTCTGCAATCAGAGTGTACACGTACGGCAAGCAGGTCCGCGATACTGCGCCGGAATTAGTCGGAGCTCGAGCCTTTCTTATTGCATTAATCTTTCTAGTACCTCTGCTATTATTCGAAACACCTACGGCACCGCATAAAGCAAGCGGCGCCGTAGGAGTGCTGCTAGCGTGCCTATCACTGTCTGTCGGCACGCTCTGCACCTTCAGAGCTCTTAAGATACTGGGGTCCTTTCGATGTAGCTTGACTCTAAAGTTCGAGCCAGTAGTGACCTGCCTCTTTTCGTGGTGGATCCTCGACGAAAGACTCTCGCCTAGCCAATACCTGGGGATCGGAATCGTCCTAGGCAGCCTCGTATTCTACCAGATTGTCGACGCAACAAAGCGCACAGTACTAAAGCCCTTGGAAACTCAAGCCTAGCGCGGCAACTCCAAACAAGCCCCCTGCGCCTGCAACCTAGCGCCTAACGCAGCCTAAGCCACCAGGGAGCCTCATATCCTTACAGCCCCGGCGTCGCTCATCTGGAGAGCACTTCTGTTCACTCTGTCTAAACCCTGGAGGACACTCCTCACGCACATGTAGAGGACGATTTGCCCCAGGGGCTCCACCGACCTGCTCTTGAGCCATCGCAACCTCGAGAGCCTTCTTGGTGAGATCAAGACAACAAACTCCTCTGGACTCACTAACAAAGCTGCAATCCTTACTTCCCATGCCAAGATCGGTGCACGAGTACGGGCATGCACGACAGTGTGGGGTTGCCGAAACTGTGGATATCGACAGCACAAGCGCTATAGCAGACAGCACGAAAATGAGAGTAGCAGGGCGAGTGAACATGACTTTCATCGGAAAACTCCAACTATACACATAGAGACTGGCGCGGCTTGTTTATCCTAAGCCAAGCCAACTAAAACGTTATAGTGCGTTTGCCGGATTTTCAAAAGCTAAAAAGTAGGGGATCCTTGGACGCTTTTTGATTAATGAGGTTTCTATGAGCCGATACGATTCCTTCGCTGCCCACTACGACCATGTTGTTGGTTCGAGGGATGAGGTAGCACGATATTTACGCACCCTGATTCGCAAGTATCACAGGAGCGCGCGCTCGGTCCTGGAGCTAGGATGTGGCTCTGGAAGCATGCTAAAGCTGCTTTCACTCCATTATGCATGCGATGGGATCGACCTTTCGCAATCGATGCTCAAAATAGCCCGAAAAAAAGCGCCCCGCGCCCGGCTCCATCATGGAGATATCACCGAGTTCGACCTCGGGCGCCGATTTGATGTGATCGTATGCCCCTTTGATACGATGAATCACGTTACATCGTTCACAAGTTGGAAACGGGTATTCCAGAGGGCTCACAAGCACCTTAATCCTGGCGGCGTATTTATCTTTGACGTTAACACCGAATACAAACTGGAGTGTTATAGAGAAGAACCCTTTGTCACTGAAAACACCGACAAGTTCGTTTCAATTATCGAGGTACACCGACTACGACGCTACAGGTATGAGATAGTACTCAAGCGGTTTCGCCGCCTAAACAAAGGGCAATTCGAGCTGAGCCAGATGGTGTTGCCGGAGATCGTTGTCCCTGCAACCCAGGTCATAGGTGCACTTGGAAACCATTTTACCTCGGTCACCATGATCGATCCCGACCGCAGGCAACCTGGCGCCGAAACGGACGATCTCTTCTTTGTGTGTCGCGGCCCTCGATAGAGGGACGTACATTACAAGCCAGAAGAAACCTCTGCTAGGGCCTCACGTATCTTCGCCTCTACAAACTCTTGCCGTATAAATTCTCCTCCAAAGAGAAGATCGGCACGAGGCCAACTCTGCGATACCTCTGTTTTTGCTTTTTTGACTCCGACCTTAGCTTGCGATGCATCTAGTTTTTTTACGCCAAAAAGAAACGAAACTAGCAGCTCGTCGCTGTCGAAGCGCGCTGAAAAATTCAGTTCATCAACAAAAGACATCGCCCGTGACTCTGGTGGTTTTAGCTTAATGCTGGTCCATTCATTCTTAGAGCTTTCGCCTCTAGGAAGGAAGCTAAACACAGTAGTTAAGGTGTCAAAGATAGCTCTAAGGTACTTATGCGGTACTACTGTGAGCGGCAATTGCCCAAGGGTGGATCCCTCTTGCAGCTCGCCATACAGCAGAAAAGGTCCCTTAGCCTTTTCTGATATCGGCGCATTTTCATCAAGCTGGAACGTATGCGAGAACGTTTGAGCTGCACCTGGCTCTAGTTCTACACCTCGTTCTAGCTCTGCGGATGAGAGCTCAGAAAAAGCGGCAGTATCCTTTAACTTAACCAGTTTGGTATCCCCAAGGGAGAGTCGGAGAGTAGGAGCTAGTAAGCTTACTGACTGAGCGCCACGATTAGTAAAAGTGAGTGCGCATGGCACAGGTTGCCCTTGCTCGAACGAATCGCCTTGAACGTCGAGCCTTACTTCCATGGAGTTTTGTAAAAACAGTCCGCGCATTGCGTAATTTGGTATCACAGTTCGGGGACCTTGCACAGGGCAACGCCAGGAGCTTCGCAATTCTCTTCTCTAAAAGGGGGCCAAAAATGCGCGGAACCTACAGGGCAACGCATAGGCTCTTGACAGGTCTACACCAACCCCCTATCCTTTACTTTACGAGAACTAGAAAACTAATAAGCTACTTATCTAGTCAAAACAGGTCGTTGCTAAACGATTTGCGGCTAGTAACTACTCAGTAAATGCTGCCTCAATGCGGCTAAACAAACTAAACAAAATAGTAGGGCATCGCAATTCTCTTCTCTTAAATAGGGCCAAAAATGCGCGGAACCTA
>JBBALZ010000139.1:0-7847 GCA_040402735.1 Bdellovibrionota bacterium | reverse complement strand
GATCTGCATTTTCAGAGCGATCGATTGTATGCAATTTCGGAACGATGCTGACACTTACAGTTCCCATTTGCGATCCTCTTTATTGTGGCCTTCTCATCAGCAGTCTGGCGTGTGGTTGTAAAGGCTGGGTCGGTAAGTACTCCAGTATCGCAGCTAAAATCACTACAGGGATTATTCGGTCTCGGTATGCTGGCGCTCTTGATTTACTCAGGTTCTGGAACTGGCCTTTACGGCGCGGCCAACTTCAATTATCACCGACTTAAGCGCGGCAAAGTATTTGAATGGATACGTGCGCACACACCTCACGATGCGCTTATAGCTGGAGAACCTATCTTTATTGATCCCATACAGCTATTCGGAGAGAGACGTGGATTTATCACCTCAGAGACCGCGCATCCCTTCTATTCTGGCTACTGGAAAGAAGCTAAGAGACGTATGGCGCTCTCTCTACGCGCAAACTACGCGGGCGATGTCCATGAATTACTCGAGCTAGTAGAACCAGAGAGGATTACCTACTTTATATTTGATAGAGCAAGCCTCACAGGCGACCGACTCAAACGGGCTAAATTCTATGCGCCTTTTCACGCTCTTGTAAAAAAACTTGCGCAGCAACGCCGCCCTGAGCAGTATCTCGGCAGAAAACTTACAGCACTCTCTAGAGAAACAATGCGCCTGGTTGTGCCCTACCTAGATAACCAAGCGATTGTGGTTGATATTCAGGCGTTACGTAAGTATGAGGCGCTACTGGTGCAGGATCACTAGCCTAGCGATACAAAAACGGATATATCGCCATGGTTCTTAAATACGACGCTACCTTACACGGGATCGTCCACCAGTGGGCGATGTTCTGCTTGGCGGCTGCTACCGCTACACGCATATCGTCCCTAAACTGTCTGCCGTAAGAGGTGTTGCTCTTGGTGCCTTCAATGCGCCGAAATCCGGCCAAATCACGCTGAACTACTATCGGCGCTCCTAGTCTGCCGATCCTAAGCCAGTACTCGTAGTCCATAACGAGATTCTCGCGCTCTGAAAAGTACCCTATCGTTGTCAACGCCTCACGACGGAGAAAAACCGCGGGCTGGCAGATAAAGTTCTCAATCAACAGGAGCCAATATGAATAGTTTCTAAGGAGAAAGTTCTTATACTTTGTAATCGCTCCGTGAAACTCTGCTCCGTCGTTATCAATAATCGCGCACTGTCCGGCCAGCCAAATTTTGTCAGGATTCGCTAAGAATGCCTCGACAACCACCTGCAAAGTTCCTGGGCGATAGACATCATCTGCGTTTAAGAATGCAACGATATCACCCGAAGCCTTGCGTAGTCCGAGATTTATCCCCTGCGATTGATTTGTGCCAGTAGCATCGATAAGTCTAATCTTATCGCCGTACTCGGCAATTATCGAGCGTGTCGCATCCTTTGAGCCAGCATCGGTGATGATGTACTCAAGCTCAAAATCTCCCTGCTGAGAGAGGATGCTTTCGATAGTATCACGAATCGTTGCTTGAGAATTAAAGCAGGTGGTGACGATTGAGATCTTCATAACGCCTCGCTAGCCATTACTACATTTAAACCGAATTACTTGGCCCCCTGCGACACTAGCTTTTGCAAAGCTTCAAAGCGCGCCACCCGCTGCGAAAGCGCCTCCCACTCAGGATCAAAGACACTCAACGTCTCAAGCTGGGTCTTAAGAAGAGAGATATCCTGGTTAAGTGGCGTTGTATCGAGCGCGTCAGGGTTATCAACCGTATCAGCGAGAAGCGTGAGTACATTACCCTTAAACGTACATAGGCCGCCTGAAACCAGGCAACGTTTGGTTGCCGCATCAACACCCACAGCGTACGAGACGAGCCCGGTACTGAGCAGCCCAACATACTCACAGTGGTCTGCCAGCACTCCGATCTCACCGTTCTCTGTCGGGATCGTAACAGATGTTACCGTAGCGTCGATCTCAAGGCCGCGCCCTGAAAAGACCTTTAACTGGAATGTTGCATCTGCCATACATTAGCCCTAATTCTCACCAAACTACCGTTGCCAGTAACCCTATTACTGATCGTGCGCCTACACCAAGACTTACGCTGCCTGGGCAAACTCAGCGGCCAATTTCTCTGCCTTAGCCCTAACCGAATCAAGGGTTCCAACCATGTAGAACGCCTGCTCTGGGAGATCATCAAGCTTGCCATCAACTAGCTCACCGAATCCCTTAATCGTATCCTCAAGCTTGCAGTACACGCCTGGAGTTCCCGTAAAGGTCTCGGCAACGTGGAACGGCTGCGAGAAAAAGCGCTCGATCTTACGAGCACGTGCAACGGTGAGCTTATCATCCTCTGAGAGCTCATCCATTCCGAGAATTGCGATGATATCCTGGAGATCTTTGTAGCGTTGTAGGGTCTGTTGAACCTTGCGTGCTACACGATAGTGCTCCTCTCCTACTACACTAGGCTCCAAAACCGTCGAGCTTGAGGTGAGCGGATCAACCGCTGGGTAAATACCCTTCTCAGCAATCGAACGCTCAAGAGCAATCGTTGCATCAAGGTGCGCGAAGGTCGTCGCTGGAGCTGGGTCAGTGTAGTCATCGGCTGGTACGTACACAGCTTGAATCGAGGTGATCGATCCCTTCTTGGTTGAGGTAATACGCTCTTGGAGCTGGCCCATGTCGGTAGCCAATGTTGGTTGGTACCCTACCGCGCTCGGCATACGTCCAAGGAGCGATGACACCTCTGAACCTGCCTGCAAGAAGCGGAAGATATTGTCAACGAAGAGAAGAACGTCGCGGTTCTCCTCATCGCGGAAGTACTCAGCGGTTGTGAGCGCCGAGAGCGCTACACGGAAACGCGCTCCTGGAGGCTCTGACATCTGTCCATAGACTAGGCACGCTTTGTCGATAACCCCTGAATCCTTCATCTCATGCCAGAGATCGTTCCCCTCTCGGGTACGCTCTCCAACTCCGGCAAACACGGAGAATCCTCCGTGTGCCTTAGCGATATTGTTAATAAGCTCCATGATAATTACTGTCTTACCTACGCCAGCACCACCGAAGAGGCCGATCTTACCACCTTTCAGGAACGGAGCGATCAGATCGACAACCTTGATACCGGTCTCAAGGATCTGCTTTGAGGTCGATTGCTCTTCATAAGAAGGGGTTGGGCGGTGAATTGGCCAACGAGTGTCAGTATCAACTGGGCCTAGCTCATCGATTGGGCGACCAGTTACATCGAGGATTCTTCCAAGGGTCTTCTGACCTACTGGAACCGAGATCGGCGCACCACTATCGACAACCTCCTGCCCCCGCACGAGCCCTTCGCTTGAGTCCATCGCAATACAACGAACAACGTTATCACCGAGGTGTTGTGCTACTTCGAGCACGAGATTGTTCGGTTGATTATCTATCGTCGGATTAGTAGTCAGGAGCGCGTCGTAGATCTTTGGGATCCCGGCTCCTTGCGGAAACTCAACATCGATTACCGCGCCGAGCACCTGAACGATCTTTCCTTTTTTCCCCATTGTCTGTGTCATGTTTTATCCCTCTTTTACTCCTGCTTGCGAATTCTTAAATCTCTCTCTTTCTCTCTCGTTTGCTACTTCAGCGCCTCAGCTCCGCCTACGATATCGAGCAGTTGGCTCGTAATACCGCTCTGTCGCAACTTATTACGGGTGAGCGTAAGTGAGTGAATCAGCTCCTTGGCGTTTTTTGTCGCGTTATCCATCGCCGTCATACGGCTTGCGTGCTCGCTGGCCTTTGTGTCAAACGCAGCTTGACGAACCGTCGCGCGAACGATACGCGGCACTACGGCATCGAACACCCGTTGTGGATTCGGCTCAAATAGCGTAATACCACTAGCTGCTCCGGCTACCTCAGAGCTCGTGGTTGCAACTGCATCACGGTCAAGTGGCAAGAGTCGCTCAGCGACAGCTGTTTGCGAGATAGCCGACTTAAATCGTGCGTAGACGATATGCAACTCGTCAAACTCGCCCTTAATAAAGTCGATTTCGAGCTTCTGGCACAGATCCTGAATCGGCCAGGCATTTGGATCGTCGGCGATGTTTTCAACGGCCTCTAGATACTGACGCCCGATACGCCTAAAGTATTCAGCCGGTTTTTTTCCGAGCAAAACACTCGACACTTCACACCCCGGATACTTCGTCGCTAACTCTCGATAGAGCGCTTCAACGCGCCGATTGATGTTAGTGTTAAACGCTCCGCACAACCCGCGACTGGCGCCAAGAACGAGGATTCGCACCCGCTTTACGCTCTGTCTGGCTTCTAGCAGTGGATGGGTAAATTCATTACCACCTTGAAGCTGGGCGAGCACCGCCTTGAGCGAATCAGTGTAGCCTCGCGAGCGCACAACGGCTTCCTGTGTCTTACGCAGCTTGGCTGCTGACACAAGCTTCATCGCTGAGGTGATCTTCTTTGTGTTGTTCACCGACTTTAATCGTCGGCGAATCTCCTTTAACCCTGCCATGCGTTATCGCTCCCTATGCAGCCGTTGCGTGAGTCTGAGATCCCTTGGTAGCGCCACCGTGAGCGCCATTACCGTTTGACGAAACCGTCTTTAGCGCGCTCGCTGTCCCGGCGATAAACTGCTCAAGGTATCCACCGATAGCCTTGTTGAGGCGTTCAGTAATATCCTTAGTTAGTTCTGCCTTCGAACGGAGCTCGTTCATCAACTCTGCTTGGCTAGTGAGCATGTAGCGGTGGAGCGCCTCTTCAAATGGACGCACCTGAGCAACATCGAGCTTGTCGGTAAAGCCGTTGGCCACTGCGTAGATTGAGAGAACCTGGAGCTCTACCGGCATCGGCACATTCTGGCCCTGCTTGAGAATCTCAACAAGTCGCGCACCCTTTGCAAGCTGTGCACGAGTTGCTGGGTCAAGGTCTGAGCCGAACTGCGCAAACGCCTGCTTCTCACGGTATTGAGCGAGATCGAGTCGCAGCGTTCCGGCGATCTTCTTCATCGCTTTCACCTGAGCAGCTCCTCCTACACGTGATACTGAAAGACCCACGTTTACCGCTGGGCGAATACCGGAGTTAAACAGATCTGCCTCTAAGAATATCTGACCATCAGTAATCGAGATTACGTTCGTTGGAACGTACGCGGACACATCACCTTCAAGGGTCTCGATAATCGGCAACGCTGTGAGCGACCCGCCACCAAGGGCATCGCTAAGCTTTGCCGCGCGCTCAAGAAGACGGCTGTGAAGATAAAACACATCTCCCGGATAAGCCTCTCGCCCTGGTGGGCGGCGAGTCAGGAGCGAAACTGCGCGGTATGCTACTGCGTGCTTAGAGAGATCATCGTAGATAACCAATGCGTGCTTGCCCTTGTTCATAAAATACTCACCCATCGCACACCCTGTGTACGGAGCGAGGAAGGACATCGGGGACGGCTCAGATGCTGTTGCAGCTACAACGATCGTGTGATCCATTGCGCCGTGCTCTTTAAGACGCTCTACAACCTGCACTACCGATGAACGCTTTTGGCCGATAGCAACGTAGATACAGATTACGCCGTTACCCTTTTGGTTAATGATCGTATCGATTGCAACAGTGGTCTTACCGGTTTTTTTATCACCGATAATCAGCTCACGCTGACCGCGCCCTACTGGTGTCATCGAGTCGATCGCCTTAAGTCCTGTCTGCATCGGCTCATGAACTGACTTACGACCAACTATTCCCGGGGCCTTAATCTCAATACGGCGGGTCTCTGCTGTCTTAATCTCGCCTAATCCATCGATCGGATTACCGAGCGCATCGACAACACGCCCCACGAGCTCATCACCGACCGGCACAGCTGCAATTTGCCCAGTTCGCTTTACCGTATCACCCTCTGCGATATCGGTGCTCTCTCCCATAATAACAACGGCAACGTTATCCTCTTCAAGGTTAAACGCCAGCCCCTTAGTGCCATTTGAGAACTCAACTAGCTCTCCGAGCGCAACCTTGCCTAGACCATAAGCGCGAGCGATTCCGTCACCGACGCTAAGCACTGTGCCAACTTCGCTTAAGTCCTGATTGGAGGTGCTACCACCGATCTTCTCTTTGATGATCCTGCTAATCTCATCTGCCCGTATATCGTCCATAGTACCTCTTGTTTTTTTCCTGTTACGTTCTCTTTTTTACCTGTTGATACCCTTTTTGCTCACAAACTTGTATCGCCCTGCCTAATTTACTCAAGCTGCGCTGCGATACGCTGAAGCGTCCCCGCAACCGAGCGATCGAGCAACCTGTCGCCGAGACGTATAGTCATTCCGCCAAGAAGCGCAGGGTCGTGCTTTACGGTAATTGTCACCTCCCCACCGAGCGACTGCGAAAGCCTGCTCTTTACATCGCTCACTACTTCGGGCGTAACCGGCTTCGCGACCGTTACGGCAAGCGTTAAGCTCTTGCGATATTCCGCCACAAGCTCTGAAAAAGCCGCTGAGACCGCCGGTAGCACCCTAGCTTTGCGCAGACTCACAAGGGTATGCACTGTGCGCTTGGTTGCTTCATTAGCCCACACCTGTCCTGCCGTAGTAGCGAGCGCACTCGCAATGGTCTCAACGACCTCAAGCCTCGTGGCATCCTGTATGCTCGGATTAAGCATGCTTTGGCGAAACTCAACGGAGCTAGTCCACGCTGTCGCTAAAGTTTTAAGCTGCCTCTCGGTAGGATCAAACTCAGTCGGAGGACACACCTCAAAGAGCGCCCTGGCGTACCGTTTCGCTACCCTATCCTGCTTTCCTGCTGCCATTACCTCTATTCCTTATACCTCAAGTTCCTTCCCTGTGCGTGAAGCGCACACTCTCAAAACAATCAATGCTCTACAAGCTGCTTGGCGCGATTCACCGTAGCCGTCTGGTACAACTCCTCACGACCGGTGAACTCTCCTGCGGCAAACTTCTCTTTGGCTAACTGCACGGCCCTAGCTACAAGAGATTGGCGAAAGGCTGATTGCGCGGAGCGCGCCTCGCCTTTTACTAGCTCCCTGGCTTGCTCACGGATCCGCACGGCGCGCTGCTCTGCTTGACGAATAACATCTCTGGCCTCTGCCTCAGCTTGTTCAGCTATCTGTTGCTTAATCTTCTCTTCCTCTACTGGAAGGCTCTTAGTGAGCGCCTCAATCGCGTTTAACTCACGCTCGGCTGATGCTACATCATCAGAAGACTGCGTTACGCTCTGCTTGATTCGCGCTGCTCTAGCAGCCCACCCTTTTGCAAGTGGCTTGCGCAGGATGTAGGTCATAAAACCGATGTAGAGAGCAAAGTTTATCCAGTAAAAAGTTAGATCGCCGATTGAAGGCGCTCCGTGCCCAGAAGAAGCGTGAGCCGCTGGGGCTAGGAAGAAAACGGTTGCTATGGTGCTGAGCAAAATCGGACGGGGTATACGTACAATCGGAAGACCAAAAACAGACCCAAAAATCCTAGTTACTACGGTAGTAGTGGCTACGTTTATTCTAGTAGAATTCATCGTTGTAGAATTCATCGCATTAGAGTTCCTTAGAAGTTTTAAGTCCATCTGAGTCGCGCCCGTTATCCCACCTAGACCTAATTAACGCGTACTCACGACACCCGTTAGCAGCACCCTTGCCAGAGTGGCCGTGAGAGCGACGGTAGGATAGCCAGAAAATTAAGAGAAGTCGATATTTTGGCTGGCGATTTAGGGCATCGCAATTCTCTTCTCTAAAATGGGGCCAAAAATGCGCGGAACCTACTGTATTTAATGAGTTTATCGGTATTTAGCCGCGCATTTTTATCCCTATCAGGAATGCCAGCCCTTGCCAGTAGATAGCGGGAGAATTGCGAAGCCCTACTAGCGATTTAGGGCATCGCAATTCTCTTCTCTAAAATGGGGCCAAAAATGCGCGGAA
>JBBALZ010000138.1:0-7889 GCA_040402735.1 Bdellovibrionota bacterium | reverse complement strand
GATTAAAAAAAACATCGGTATTTTAGGTGGTTAGATTAGGGATTGAGAAGCCCTAAACAGCAGCGCGCAATTTCGTGACTAGCTTAGATAATAGACTCGGCAAGTTTTGTACCGAAGAAGAGCTGATAGGCCTTCTTTCAGTTAATGCAGATGAAATTTTTAAACTTCAAAATCGATCAATAAACTTCGACTTCTTCTTAAGCGACCTCGGCAATAAGGCTTATCATAAGGCCGAGATGGTTTTGGTGTTTAACCTAAGAGATGAGAGAAGCGCTCCTACTGGTAGCGGAGACTGCAATTCTTTTTGTCACTATGTTAAGATAAGTTTTAATGAGGCTTTCGGCCGCAATTCCAATAACAGTGATCAGTAAACTCAGGCCTTTTAGTCAAGAGTTGTAACAAATCGACTCTGCAATTCCTACCTCTCTTGCATTGAAAACGCGGATTGTGCAGCTTGCACAACTTCCTCTATCCGCAAGCCAGTGAGTTTAACTACAAGCTTTCCTTCATCTCCTTCAGTAATGTGCAAAAGCAGCTGTAGCTGCTGCCTGACAAGTGCTGAACGCTCAGGCCATTCGATTAGCCTAAGTGTATTGGCATCTGGTGGTTCATATAGTTCTTCGGGCGCTTCTTTTAAACGGTGGAGATCCCAGTGCTCTACTTTCCGCGCAGGGCTTTTGAAGAAATGTACCGGATACTCGTGCTGCAAAGCAAACGAAGGCGATGTAACTTGCGCCTCTGAACCATTCAATTCTGCGACTAGATACCTAACCAAGGTCGTCTTACCAGCACCAAGGTCTCACTGCAGCCCTACCACATCACCGAATCTCAATGCAGTAGCTAGAAGCCACGCCAGGCGAGTAGTATCAGATTTTGAATGCAGAATAATACTGTCCACTCCAGAAGCTTAACTTAGGTTTAAGCCTCAGCATAGGCCAAAATGCCTCGCGCTTTTGCGCATCTTCACTATTGGCATCCTTCTTCTTGTCATCACCTTAATCTGGGATGCGTTATCTGGGTGACAGTTACACTAAATATGGCTTATTTAGCAACTAAAGCTCGAATTACACGATCACTCTCATCAAGTGCCGTCTTCGCAAACGTACCGAACGACTTTTGTATGGCCTCAAACTCGGTCACAAAACCTGAAACATCACGTTGCTTTACCAGGGCACCTAACAAAGCGGACGATTTCTCCAACTCCGCCAGCACACCTCCCACGTAAGGGTTATACATCTGGATCTCTGCGTACAGACGAGGATCCTGGGCAACTATTCGACCGATCATGTCTAATCGGATCCGGTAGACCGGGCTTGCTATCGGCATGCTGTCCTCGGGGCTAAAACCCAACGACCGCATGCAGTGCGCTGCTGCTATCGCTTGAAAGTGCGTCAATCCCTGAACTACCGCCATCATCCGATCGTGCGCATCAGCTGACATCTCCACAAGGGTTAAACCCTGACTCTTCAGAAGATTCTCTACCTTGATCGACAACTCCCCCGCTCTTATCCGGCACACAACGCAACTTTGCCCAACGTAGCTGCTGACGATCGGAGAAAACATCGGATGAAGAGACAAAACCTGACTCTGGAGCGCATGCAGTGCTGAGACAAATGGAGACTTCACGGAAGTAAGATCAATAAGGATCTGATCGGCAGTCAGAGCGACTGATACCTCTTCCAATACACGTTGCGTAACGCCTATCGGAACGGCAAGTAAAACGATCTTACTGGCTTGCACCACGTCGGTATTAGAGAGCTCGGTATCAGTATCTGAGGAAAACACCGTGTAGCCGTGCTGCTCGAAAAGCCGAACACACCACCTGCCAAAGGCACCCCTAGCCCCGATCACACCTACATTTGGTTTTTCATTTGCTGAATCTGTCACTCTAAATTTCTTTTACTATTAAGCTCGATATATTTAAACCCTGCGCGAGTGATTTTTGAAAAAATCGCTTGCTTTGACAGGAGGAACGCAATCTTGGCCCTCATGACTACGATGAGATGCAGATTTGCCCCGTAGTGGACAACAAACTCCTACGTGCTTAAGCGTTTAAAATTCAAAGACTCTAACTCTAAAAAAACGACACTGCTTGATGCTCTAAAAGAAGCTCCGAGCATCGCTCCCTTGAAATCAGCAAACCGCTCATAGTACCGATCGTATAGGACATTTTTTTGTAACTACTCACCGGATTTTAAGATTGTTGCTGCAATTTCTTCGCTAAATGATCTGATATTGGCAGAGCTTTTTTGCTCCCCTCCAAGTCGGGGATGCCTTTTTTGGTGAGTACTTATTATCTCCTCCCCGCTTTGCTCCGCAAGGCCGCCCCTTAATAGGGGCTAACGTTATTGCAGCAGCATTTGCTGAGTAGTTACACTTTTAGAGGATTCTCCACAAACGTTTAATTAAGTTTAGCATTCGAAGAATAAGGATGTAGAAATACGATCTGCACATTGGGCGTTTCGAGCAAGGCTTTTGCTGTTCGATTTCTATAACACCTGGCGTTATAAGGCCACTGCAAAGATATGGAGCAATAAACGCCAGTCCTTTCAAGTAGATAGAGCAAGAATTGCGATACCCTGTGCTATGACATAGTTCTTAATGGCCATTAGAAGCTTATAGCACTCAAATATGATATACCGATGCTTGAAAGTCGCTCGGCTGGCGATGGGTGGCTATTTAGGTTCCGGCGTTGTGGCGCAAGATAGTTGAGAGTAGAACTTGGTAGAGACAGATAGAACAAGGCAAAACCTTAAGGCTAGCGCAGGGACAGAAACAAACCGAACTTCTCCGCTTGAAGGTGGAAATGCTGGGGTTCCTATGTCCCTCAAAGACATACTACTCTTACAGCTCGAAAGCGCTGCTAGTGATTCAAACCCAGAGGATAAGTTAGATTCGCTTCTGCAGTGTGCAGACAGAACTTCCCACCATACCTATACCTTGTTAACCGCTCTGAGTCAGAGCGAAAAAAAATGTTTTGAAGAATTTGTAAACAGCAACCATTTAACATGTGACATAGAAACTAGACACCTTAGTGGTTATGCCAGATTAAGCGAAGAACTAGTTGGTAAATTTGCAGCACTAGTCAATGAGGCCAGTTCGCCCCCGGAAAGTTCTACGACAGTCCCAAACTGCGCGCCTACTTTGGAACAAGTCGTTCAGCTGCATGGCGAGTGGGCTACGCTGATGTTCGATGAACTAACAAGCCTCAGCAAAAAACCTGAATGGGAGGAGATTCACTTAACGTTGATCCAACACGCCTGTAAAGTATTAGGTGAGCTATTTGCCGTACCGTTAGCAGATGATGATAAGAACCAGCGATCAAAGCTTATCGCTACACTAGAGCAAGCAAGTCTATCTGTGCTGCAAAGTAATGCCCTTGCATGCATTATTTCGGATGAGCCCGGGCTGAATGCCGCAGTCACTGTATGTGATATATTTCTATTAGCGCAAAGTTGGGAGAGCGACTTGCCTGGCAAAAGGGTCGCCGATCTCCTCCCAGCATTACACCAAAGGCTCAAAGAGCTCTCATCGGATAGATATGTGACAGATCTTGATGATCAGGATGATTGGCCTGATGAAGAGGATGATAGTTCAGAATTAGACTCTTCTCTCGCGTGGCAGCCAACAGAGGTAATTCCAGCGGAATACTATGGAGCCCAACAGTTAGCCGAGGAAGATCAACGCGATAGTCAAGTGGAAGAGGTAATTAATGTGTGGGAGACCGCATTCACCCTTGGGCTTGAAGCTCTGCATAGGGGGATAAATTGGGAAAGCTCTGCCGATAAGCTTCTTGATATACTTTATCATAGCCCCTTTGAGATGCCACTGCGGCGAAATGTTGTTGATGCCCTTGTTTGCGTTTCGGAGATAAAGTTGCGCAAGTATCTTAATTTCTTGATGGATAAGGCGAAAAATGAGCAGTTTGCCTGCCACGAACTCCTGTCGATCGCAGACTTCTCTGCTAGAACAAATATAAGGCGAACTTACAATCCATTCCAACTGGTCAAAGATGCTTTGACTCAGCTAAACCAAGAGGATCAAAGAGCCATATTGAATAATTGTAAGAAGCTCGTTGATGATTTTCATGAGCTTTTCGATAATCCACAAATTACGAAGGGAGCACTTACTAATCTTTTCAACACTCTCGAAAACAAATAACTAGTTGCCAAGCTGGCGAGACATCTAACTGCGCAATCTGTGGCTCCAGCCGTCACACGATCAAACATGATTACTCCCAACCCTCCCGAGCGAGGAAGCGCGTAGCGCGTTTAGAACAGCTAACAGATCGATTACCTCCTGCGCTAGCGCCCCAAAAACAGGGGTCAAAAAGCCCGCTGCCGCGAATCCCATACCAGCAAAACTTAAGACCATCCCGCCTACGGCGCTCTGCAGGGCCACACTCCGCATGTGTCTACTAATATGCAGGAACTGGTCAACTTTGCGCAGCGACGGCTCTAGTATGACCGCACCTGCGGCTTCTGAGGTGATATCACTTCGCGGCCCAAATGCGACACCAACGGTAGCAGTGGCCAGAGCTGGGGCATCATTAATCCCATCACCCAAGAACAAAGTTTCATGCACTGCCGTTTCTGCTCGCACTATCTCAACCTTATCCTCAGGCGACTTTCCAGCATAAACGCGCGAGATATTCATCTGCTGAGCAAGGTAGCGTACCTCCTCATCACGATCACCCGAAAGCAGAATGATATCCTGAAAATCGTGTTGCGGACCCAGATGAGCTACAAAGCTCTGACTCTCCGGTCTGGGCTCGTCGCGAAACCTAAATACAGCAGCTACCCTTCCATCACGCTGCAACACACACTCAAGCCCGGATTCCGTATGTTCGAAATTATCTAGCTGGGTTTGGTCGGCAACTGTTCGCCGCCCGGTAATCGCGACTTCATGTCCTGACACCCTCGCGTGCAAACCCTTTCCAGGGATCTCACTGACATCACTTACCTCGAGCAACACGATCTGTCGGCTTCGCGCATATTCGAGTACCGGGTGAGCTAGGGGATGCTTCGAATACTGCTCTAGGCTGGCGACAAGTTGTAGAGCTTCCGCCTCGGTTACACCCGCGGTCTGAATCGACACGAGTTTAGGCTCTCCTACAGTGAGAGTTCCAGTTTTATCGGTTATCAACACACGACATGTGTGCGCACGCTCAAGAGCTATCGGATCCTTGACGATTATTCCGCGTTTAGCACACCATGAGATCGACCCAATTATCGCCACTGGAATGGCGATAATCAGCGGACACGGTGTCGCAACGACAAGAACCGCAAGAAACCGGGTAGAATCACCAGAAAACCACCACGCGAGACACGCCAGCGCCACCGCTAATGGTGTATAAACCGTTCCCAAAATATCGGCCAGTCTACGAATGCGTGGTCGGCGTTGGCGCGACGCATCCATTACCATCATAATTTTAACGTAACGAGAGTCACGCGCCTCTCGTACCGCACGGATAACCAGCGCGCTGTCGCCGTTAATAGCTCCCGATATAACCTCGCATCCCGGAGTCTTAGATATCCGATACGGCTCTCCGGTGAGATACGACTCATCCATGGAACCGCGTCCCTCGAGCACAACACCATCGACCGGGCACAGTTCATGCGGCAACACGATAAGCTCATCTCCAGCACGCACATCTTCGACTGCTAGATCGGTCATACGAACACCCTCGTGCTTATGCGCAATCGAGGGCATCCGTTTCGCAAGCGCATCGAGCACCGACGATGCCCGACGCATCGCATAATCCTCAACAGCTGAACCACCAGAAAGCATCAACACCACGAGCGCGCCAGCCACGTACTCTCCGAGAAGAAGTGATGTTACAATAGATATACCCGCTAGCAGGTCACTGCCGAACTCGCCGTGAAACATCCCCAGGATAAGCCGCGTTACAAGCACCCCGCCGCCAATGATAATTACTAAGAGCGCTGGATAGCTGCTTAAGTGCGCATGCGCTGGAAATCCAAACCAACAGACAGCCGATAAGGCTATTCCGATGAGCGCAAAGATTGCGATAACAGCATTACTGAACTTCATGAGGGCTCCGGTGATACAAGTGCCCCACGATCGTATCAAGTATGGCAAGTAACGGAAATATGCAGCGAAAGCCTAACCAACCAAAACCTTTATCATCGCATAGCGATAATGAAGGTTTTGGTATCCGAGTTATCGCACTCGGCCAGCGCCGACCCCTGGAATCGACACTTTAGCCTGCAATGCACGGATTTTTAACATGGCTCGGACATCTACCAAACAGAGAGCTCTCTGCGTAGTAGCATGTAACGCGTGTGACGTATCTACACCATCCACAAAGAGCGGGGCGGTCACCGCCTGCGGTGCACCAGTATGCCCAAGATACGCTTGCATCGCCTGCAATGCGCCGCCTCGCAGCTTAAACCGTAGTGGTTTGGCTGATGGGCGCGTTGAAAGCGTCAGTATGCCCTTGTTCAGGTCGTAATCACCGCGTTTTACATTTACCAAAGCCCCAAGCGGCATGGCTCGCTGCGCAAGAAGGGATATCAGCACTCGATCCCGCAGCTCGTTTAGCGTAAAACCCGATATCTTTTTCAGAATCGCTTTGCGCGCCTTACTTGAGACCACAACTTTTCTTCCTGCCCCCTGCTCTTTTACTGCACAGAATTGATATGAAGCACTGTGCGATATAACAGGGCCTGGCGTTGGAGTGGCTACCGGGTCGGGCACAAAGCGATCGGGTGTGCTATCACCATCATCTTCATCAGGCGGAGGGGTTGGAGCACCGCCACCACCATTGCGATCCGGACTAGAGCTAGGACATAGCGATACATTAGGATCCTGCACATCTGGAGAAATTGATCCGTCAGAGGGAAGCATACCCTTTACGGTAAAGTTATCGAGCCTAACACGGCCGTTAACCTCATCCATAAACACACCAAATGCTCGAACAGTTCCGGCGGCAGGCAGCGGCGCACCCGAATCTGTAGGCTTAATCGGTCCAAGACCAGCAACATATGGCGCCGTTCCGTAGGTAATAGAACCTGGAGCAAATTCTGCGGGCTCCCATACACCGGCAACCTGTTGCCTAGCGAATGCATCTGAGATGTACCAGACGTCATCGACTAGAATAGCAATATGGGTCTTATTAAGCTGCCCAGCAGGATCAATCCCACTTAATCGCTGCTTATACTGAATTTGCGCCTGCGAATTCTTCAGCAAACCAATATCAAATTGGAACTCTGCAGTTAAAAGTGTCAATCCATATACCGGCTTAAACCAGAAACCATACCCCTGTGCCAATCCTAATGGATTGCTATTAACCGAACCGCCGACATCAAGAACGCCGTAGCTAACTACCTTAAGGTTGCTTATCTTGGCTTGAGGAAATCCACCCACCAGCCCAACCCAGTTGGCTTCTGCTGCCGCATCTTTTCCGACCGTGCCTGTACAGTAACCAAATGTTTCTCGATACAATATCTGCGATTCGGCGTGTGCCGATGTCGCAACGCTCAAAGTTGATGCGATCAGCGCACAGAGCAAACCAGCACGAAATCTCTGACCATCATTACCCCTGCCTATTCTCACCGTGTATCTCCTGTTATTATAGCTGCCCTTATACGGGGGCATCACAAATTGTGTGGTCACATTTACTCCTCCCCAGATTACTCTGAAATGATATCGGTCACGCCCGACACCATTGCAGCTACATCTTACGAATACCTATATCCCTGCTCCACGAGATTCGGCGACCAAATGTGTTGCTATTGTTTAACTACTCAGCGTAATCTCTCTCTTCATTTAAGACCCTATTGACAGGGCATCGCAATTCTCCTCTCTTAAAAGGGGCCAAAAATGCGCGGAACCTACTGTATTTAATGAGTTTAACGGGATTTAGC
>JBBALZ010000137.1:0-7892 GCA_040402735.1 Bdellovibrionota bacterium | reverse complement strand
TTTTGAGCATCTGCACCATTTTCATCCTCCTTAACTGCCGAATTTAGGTTGAAAGGCGATGAACATCCTCACTAGCAAGGAAAAAGCGGAGCCGAGAGATTATGTTTGAACGAATCACTAAAGCTATTAGATCAAGATCGCGTAGGGAGTGGGAGGATTACTTCAAGGGGCGCCTGAACTGGCTCCGCGAATATTCCCAGACAAACGGAGAGAAGGCCGCGATGGCCGGGTTTTTGCTGGGGATTCTAGTAGTTGTTTTCTATCAGGTGGCTCTAATCGTTGCGTGCGTTACCCTTGTAGTCGGCCAGCTAATCCTAATTCTTGCAGAGGATGCTCCGAGAAATAACTAGAACTAGTTCAAATAACAGCAGCTTATGCAAGGGAGGGCAGTTTGCGCCGTTTGGCTAATTTCATGCATCAAAACTTTATGTATCGCGTTTAGATCTGCCGAGTTTTAGGTATTTAGCAGTTTGTAACTACTCACCAAAAAAAGCCACCCTCGACTTTGGGGGTGGTAAGAAAAAAGATCAGCCAAAATCAGCTCATTGAGCGACGAAATTGCAGCGACGATCTTAAAATCCGGTGAGTAATTATAGCACTTTTTTAGGTTCTCTCGGTAAAAGAGCGCCCAGATGTAAAGTAGGGGTATAGAAGTGACGACACGACCTTTGACAAAGAGGTTTGCATGAGCAAGGAAATTATAACCCCAGAAAGGTTTATTTACGTCGCACATGATTTAGAAGCCGCTGGATTGTTTTGGCATCCCGAAGTCGGTGATGAGGTGGCAGACCGCGAGGGAAAGCATCCGATAGCCATCCTCGTTGATCCTCAAGGGATGTCTCCAGACGAGCTGCGCTCGTGTTTTGTTTGGTTACCAACAGTAGAGCAGATGTTGACTCAGTTCGAGGCACGACAGGCGGTGCTCTTTCATGCTGGCCTTGAATTCAACGAGAAGCAGATGTGCTACAAAACTGTTATACAGTCCTCGTGTGGGCATATCGAATCACGGGGAGAATCTTTCCGATTGGCGCTTGGACTAGCATTGCGCGGCCTATTAATTGCCGATACTCCGTCGATTGTGAACTAATCCCTGCTCGAGTGATTTTTTGCTTCGTCTCCCTTTGCCTGGAGTACCTACGAAACTTTGTAGCAATCATGGACAATTTTGTGCACATCGAGTGACTCGATTTCCGACGCTTCGGTCGGGGCTAGTTGATTGACGGCTTGGCAGTATTTAACGACTTTTTTCTAAGTAGCTAGAAATACCGACTAAATTGCTCAAAAATATTTGAGGCGCTTACCCCTTGTCAAGAATCTAACATGGAAGCGGTCGAGTGGTACGGAGTTTGCCACTTTTATGACAGTAGTCGCCGGTCGATCCCGCAGGGTTGATTTCGCATGAGCGAGTCGATGCTGCTGACTAGGAAGGTTTGGTGGAGTCATCAACCAGCTGTTGCTGCTGATAGCTCTACACACGTGAACAAGGAAGGTTCTCATGACGGACAGTGCGGTTCTTGAAACTAATCTCAATCAATTAGCAACTCTATCGCGGGATACACGCAGAGGGCTGCAATCGCCAGCGCATATCCGTCCCTTTCAGGGGATACTCAGTCGCTGCCCAGAGATGCAGAAGATCTTTGGAGTGATCGAGAAGGTAGCAAGAACACGCTCAACAGTCTTGGTACTCGGAGAGAGCGGCACAGGCAAAGAGCTTATCGCCAAGGCGATCCATTCTCTCAGTGGGCGCTCTGGACGACTGGTGCCAGTAAACTGCGGTGCAATTCCTGAAGATATTCTTGAAAGCGAACTGTTTGGACATGAGAAAGGCGCCTTCACCGGAGCTGTCAGCTCGCGCGTAGGACGCTTTCAGTTGGCAGATAACGGCACGATCTTTCTCGATGAGATCGGCGAGATGAGCCCAAAGTTGCAGGTAAAGCTTCTTCGGGTGCTGCAGGAGCGCAAAGTTGATCCGGTGGGCTCAACTCGTTCAGTAGATGTTGATGTGCGAGTTGTTGCGGCGACCAATAAGGATCTAGCTGAGGAAGTGAAAGCCGGACGTTTCCGCGAGGATCTCTTCTATCGCCTTCAAGTGGTGCCTGTTTCCCTGCCAGCGCTACGTGATCGAGTCGGAGACGTAGAGTTGCTGGCGCAGCACTTTATTAGCCGCTATTCAGATGAATTAAATCGACCCGGTATTGCATTCTCAGAAGAGGCGCTAAGACACCTATCAACATATTCGTGGCCCGGAAACATTCGCGAACTCGAAAATCTTGTCGAGCGCATTGCGATTCTCAGTGATGGAGAAACGATCGATGTCGATCAGATACCGGACTTTGTGCGTGCCGCACAGCAGACCTGTATTGCAACGCTGGATGATTTGGTGCTTCCGGATTTCGGCGTCGACTTTAACGCACTGGTTGATAACTACGAAAATAAACTGATTGCTACTGCGCTCTCTCAAACAGGAGGAAATAAGAAGGCGGCAGCCAAGTTGCTTGGCCTGAATCGGACGACTCTCGTTGAGAAGATTAAGAAGAAGGGGCTAGAAGCTCGAATAGAAGTAGCTTCGTTCGGCGATGATGCGGCGTTTGACGGACGATAAGATTTAACGATATGAACAAACAAACGCTCTCAATTCTGTTAATGCTCGCGCCCCTTGTGCTGGTTTGTCAGCCGTCTGCGCATGCAGAACATCCGGTTGATGTACAACGCCTTTCGGCTGAAGGAGAGTACTTTAAAGCGCTTGAGGTTTACGAGAGGCTTCCGGATCGACGCCTTGGTAAGGATACCCATGTCGCGGCAGCTAAGAGCGCGTGGGCTCTGGGACTAACCAGAAAAGCGGCTGATTTATTTGATTCGGTGTTGCGAGGTGAGGAGCTCGATCTAGATGAGCGTTCCCGAATCACCTTATCTCGTGGAATTATCGAGTTCCAGGAGGAACGCTATCAAGAAGCGACGCTCTTTGCGGAAAAGGCGGCCAGCTATTTACCTGAGAAGGCGCCTTTAAGGGGCCGCGCACTTTTACTCTGGGGACAGAGTCTAATTAAGGCCAAGCAGTACAGTACAGCAGAAGAGAAGCTCTGGCGCGCCATGGCAGAGGTTAGTCCCGGTGATCGACCGGATGTGGCTATGAGTCTCGGAACGGCGCAGTTAAAGCTTGGTAAACTCGGCGACGCTGAGCGGAGCCTCAAAGGGATTCCTACTGATCATCAGTTAGCACCAGAGGCAGTGAAGCTGCTGGCGGGTATATCTATGCAGACAGGGCAAAATGATCGAGCTCGCTTCTGGTTCGATAAGGGTAGGGCGGATTACAGCGATGCTTTCGTCGATAGTTGGGTTGATTACGGACAGCTTAATTTGGCTTTAAAGGGCGACGACCTTCCGAAAGCTCGCAAAATATTTGAGCAAGCGCAGAGGCGGCTTCCGCCTTCAGATGCGTGGCTGATCGTTATGCAGGCGTCGTTGGAACAAGCAGAGTGGCAAGGTCGCCAAGAAGTGCGAAAGGAATAGGATATGTTTGGAAATGACAAAGAACAGGAAGTTAAGCAGACGACGGTCGCTAGTTTGCTCGGGGTAATAGAGCGATTTAACGACAGCACCGAAAAGCTTGAGAGTCGACATCTAGAGCTTCTGGCTGAGGTTGCAGAGCTGCAGGAGCAGTTACGTGAGAAGGAAGCCGAAGTTAAACGCTCTGAGAGGCTGGCGATGCTCGGTGAAACAGCAGCAGGCTTGGCGCATGAGATACGCAATCCACTTGGAGCGATCTCGTTGTTTGTATCGATGCTTAGAAGAGATCTCAGAGACCGGCCTGATTCGATTGAGCTACTGGATCAAATTGATCGAAGTATTAAGAGTCTCGATGGTGTAGTATCGAATGTGCTCCACTTCGCGCAGAGCAAAAGGTTGCGTGTTGCTCCGGTCAATGTGCACTCGGTTATTCAGGAGTTGCAACAACATTTTGTTAGTCTCTACAGTCCGCAATCTCAATTCGATATACACCTTTCAGGTAGTCCCTTCGTTCGCGCCGATGAACAGGGAGTAAGGCAATGTTTTTACAATATCATTCTTAATGCGCTTCAGGCGGTTTCGTTTGCAGGAACGATAACAGTTACGGCTGAGGACTCAGCGGATGACGATGGAATGAAGATTGCCATTAGCGATGATGGACCTGGCATCCCGCAACAGATCATGGGTCGCCTGTTTGAGCCATTTACCTCTGGTAGACGCGAGGGCACGGGGCTCGGATTGTCAATTGTAAGACGAATCGTAGAGGGTCACGGCGGAACGGTAGTAGTTCGCAACACACCGTCAGCTGAATTCACGATATTTTTACCACGAATTGGAACGGAAAGCCCAGCAAAGGAATAACAGAATGATTACAGAACAACCTATCGAAGCACAGAAGGGCGCGCGCGCTAAGATTCTGATAGCCGATGATGATCCGCACATGCAGCAGGCTATTAAGGCTTGTCTCTCCCGTGAGAGCTATCAGCTAACTATTGTTTCAAACGGATTAGCAGCGATAGAGCAGCTTGACCAGGATTCTTATGATTTAATTATTACCGATCAGCAGATGCCACAAATGTCTGGTATCGAGCTCATGGCAACGCTGCAAAAGCGCGGAGTTGAGACCCCTGTTGTGATGATCACCGCCTATGGAACTATCAATCAGGCCGTAGAAGCGATGCAGCTGGGCGCCGCAGATTTTATAACAAAGCCGTTTTCAGCTCCTGATCTCGAACGAATTGTTGAGAGGGTCTTGCTTCCTGAGGTGAGCGCTTCGCGCCAGCGGATGCAGAAGCACAAGAGTGGACGTCCCATAATAACTAACGACCAATTTATGATTAGGGTCCTTGAGGTAGCTGAGGCGGTGGCTCGTAGTGAGGCAACGGTTTTGATTCAGGGGGAGTCTGGAACTGGTAAGGAGCTGATTGCGCGCTTTATTCACGCGTCGAGTCATCGGGCACAGCAGCCCTTTGTTGCAGTGAATTGCGCGGCACTACCGGAGAGCTTATTAGAGAGCGAGCTCTTTGGGCATGAAAAGGGTGCGTTTACCGGTGCGCAGAATAGGAAAATAGGCAAGTTTGAGCTGGCGCACGGCGGAACGATACTTCTTGATGAGGTCTCTGAGATGGACCTGGCTCTTCAGGCCAAGCTGTTGCGTGTTCTGCAAGAGCGCGAGGTCGATAGGGTGGGGGGGAAGGACCCTGTGCAAATAGATGTCAGGGTGCTTGCAACAACTAATAGAAATCTCGAGGACACGGTAAGAGAGGGCAAATTTAGAGCAGACCTATACTATCGGCTGAATGTGATACCGATTACCCTCTCGCCGCTTCGAGAACGAAGAGGGGATATTAAACTTCTAGCAGAACACTTTATGCGCCAGTATCTAGGCGAAAAGGCCCCGATTCTACCGGGTGAAGTTCTAGAATCGTTGATGAGTCATCCGTGGCCCGGTAATATAAGAGAGCTGCAAAATGCTGTTCAAAGGGCTGCGATACTTTCGCAGGGCCAGACTCCGCGCGAGGGCGATTTTCTCCTGTCTATGAACCCTCAGGCGCAGATGGAGTCTCTGCGAGAGAGTCTCCCGTCTATCTCGAAGCTCGAAGCGAGTATTGAGAGAGAGACGAGCCCAACAAGCACTGTGGACCCAGCATCGCTAGGAATTCGCTCTGGCATGACTGTCCAGGAGATGGAGAAGGCTCTTATTTTTGAAACTCTCCGATCAACTGGTAACAATCGCACAGAGGCCGCGCGGCTTCTTGGGATAAGTATCAGAACCCTAAGAAACAAGCTTCATGAGTACAGGGGCGAGGAACTCCCTCCTGAATAGCGACCACCGGAAACCATACCGATGGTCGCCAATCCGGTTACTCGTTTGCAGCTGCCTTGCGACGGCTCTTTGTAGGCTTTTCTGAGGGGCTAGCACCCTCTGACAAATCATCCTCAGAACCGTCTGTCTCAGTTGGTGCGTCGGCGTTTCCACTTGCGTATGAATCCATAACCAACGACCGTATCTGAGTAGCGATCTCCGGGTTGTCACGGAGGAATTGCTTGGCTCCCTCTCGACCTTGGCCCATGCGCTCGCCGCGGAAGCTAAACCATGCCCCAGCCTTATCGATAATCCCCTTGTCTGCTCCGAGATCAACTATCTCTCCGTTGATACTTACTCCTTCATTAAAGATGATATCGAACTCAGCCTCACGAAATGGTGCAGCAACTTTGTTTTTAACCACTTTTACTCGCACCCGGTTACCAGTTACATCGTTTTGATCCTTAATCGATCCGATACGACGAACATCAAGACGAACAGAGGCGTAAAACTTAAGTGCATTGCCTCCTGTGGTTGTCTCTGGGCTTCCGAACATTACACCGATCTTCATACGGATCTGGTTAATAAAGATGATCGTTGTGTTCGACTTGGCTGTAATGGCGGTCAGCTTACGGAGAGCTTTGCTCATTAGCCGAGCTTGCAGGCCAGGTTGTTGATCCTCCATCTCGCCATCTATCTCAGCTCTTGGCACCAGGGCCGCAACTGAATCGACCACAACGAGGTCTACTGAATTAGATGATACGAGTGCCTCGCATATCTCCAGAGCCTGCTCACCGCAATCTGGCTGGCTGACGAGTAGCTTCGAAGTATCTACGCCCAAGCGTTTGGCGTAGTTAACATCGAGCGCATGCTCTGCATCAATATAGACAGCGGTCCCGCCAGCACGTTGAACCTCTGCTGTAGCGCTCAGAGCCAATGTTGTCTTTCCGGATGACTCAGGCCCATAGATTTCACAGATCCTGCCTTTAGGAAATCCGCCGATCCCCAGGGCTATATCAAGCGATAGGCTTCCCGATGAGAACGCCTCGACCCGGTCAGAGACCGATGTTCCGAGACTCATTATGGCGCCTTTGCCGTATTTCTTTTCAAGTTGAGATATTGCACTTGAAAGTGCTTTACCCTTTTCGCCTGAATTCTCGTCACCACTATCATTTTTTCCGTATAGTTCCATGTTTCTCTCCTTATTTGGTTGTTTTATCTCTGAATAAACTTTAGTGCAGCTCGCGTATTACTCCGATAAGGCGCCCCTGTATTGAGACCCGATCCACAGTGATAGGCTGCATAGTAGGGTTAGCTGGTATCAGCATAACCTGACCATTCTTTAATCGGCGATATCTTTTTAAAGTTGCTCCGCCGTCCTCTAAAAGGGCTACAACTATCTGCCCGTCCTCGGCGCTATCCTGCCTTTTTATAACTACGATGTCTCTATCGCAGATATGCTCGTCAATCATTGAGTTACCGCTTACTTCCAAGCAATAGACCTCTCCACGACCATCTATCATCGTTGGTGGGATCTCAATCGTTGTTGACTGCTCAATCGCCTCAATTGGACGACCAGCCGCTATTACTCCTAGTAGAGGCACGGCGGTGGGTCCTAATTCAGGTGTGGCCCTATCAAGGATCTCAAGCATTCCGTCATCGCCGCGCCTAATAAAACCCTTGTTCTCCAAACGCTCCAAATGAAAGTGGGCGGTTGATGGGCTTTTAACGCCTATGAAATCGGCGATATCCTTGAGTGATGGGGCGTAGCCCTTGTCAGCAAGAAAATTACGCAGAAATTCAAGTGTTTGGCGTTGTACTGGGGCTAAGGTATTGGTTTGAAAGGCGGAGGTCTCTTCGGTTTTTCTCTTTGTAGCCATAAAGTAACGGTTTTAAAATCAATCGGTTAGCCAAGGTACTTACTGCATGTAGCCTTTAGCGCTATGAACGTATCATATGCAAAAAGACTAGAAATGACAATGGGGTTTTATTTATTTTTTCTGTTTGTCTTTAGTTGGGCGAATTATCCTAAATTCGGCAGTTAAGGAGGATTAAAATGGTGCAGATGCTCAAAAGCACG
>JBBALZ010000136.1:0-7947 GCA_040402735.1 Bdellovibrionota bacterium | reverse complement strand
CGCGCATTTTTGGCCCTATTTAAGAGAAGAGAATTGCGATGCCCTGCCCCCTGCGTTACGCACTACACTTTAGAAATAATCTGGTGTAATATCTCTGCGATTTACGCGCAAGGAGTAGGGCTTCGCAATTCTCCCGCTATCTACTGGAAAGGAATGGCATTCCTGATAGGGATAAAAATGCGCGGCTAAATACCGATAAACTCATAGAATACGGTAGGTTCCGCGCATTTTTGGCCCCATTTTAGAGAAGAGAATTGCGATGCCCTACACAAGGAGTAAGACAGATATGAAAAAGCAGTTTACAGTAATACCACTAGCCTGCATCGCTGCAATTATCTGCAACACAGCGAATGCTGATGACAACGCCTGGAAGGGCGCTTTTCAACCACTTCCTGATGCAGCTATATCCGCAGAGCATACATCATCACCTGAAAAAATAGCGCTCGGCAAAAGCCTCTACATGGACACGCGCCTCTCAAAGAACGACAAACTCTCGTGTAACAGCTGCCACAATATCGCTACTTTCGGCGTTGACAACGAGCCAACATCGCCAGGACACGAAGGCAAGCGCGGTGGACGCAATTCTCCTTCATCGTTTAACGCTGCGCTGCATATCGCCCAGTTTTGGGATGGCCGCGCCAAGGATGTTGAGGCACAGGCACTCGGACCGATTCTTAACCCTATTGAGATGGGAATGGAGGGCGAGACTAACGTTGTTGAGAAGCTAAGAAAGGATCCTAAGACAGTTACTGCATTTAAAGCTGCCTTCCCAGGACAAGACGATCCTTTGACATACAAGAATATCGGTGAGGCTATCGGAGCATTTGAGCGCACGTTAATCACCCCATCTCGATTTGACGCCTACTTAAAAGGCGACGACAACGCGCTAACTGCTGCAGAGAAAGCTGGAGGTAAGCTCTTTGTTCAAACCGGATGCACAGCGTGTCACATGGGTTCAACACTAGGCGGGCAGCTCTATCAGAAACTCGGTTTAGTTAAGGACTATCCAACAACAGACCTCGGACGCTTTGAGGTTACCAAGAACGAAGCTGATAAAAAGCTCTTCAAGGTTCCGTCGCTGCGTAACGTGGCTAAGACCGGTCCCTACTTTCACGATGGAAGTGTTAAGACCCTCGAAGAGGCTGTATCGAAGATGGGCGAGTACCAGCTCGGTAAGAACCTCTCAAACGAGGAAGTTACAAGTATTGTGACCTTCTTAAACGCCCTCACGGGAACGGTGCCAGCGTCGGCGAATTAGTCACGTGACAATCGGCGGTGGGGATAGCAGTCGAGCTAGTGGTGAGGCTAGCATAACGCAGTGCTCGCGGTGTGGCCGCCTGCCGAGATACTGCGTGTGCGATTTTGTCACACCACTTAGCACTAGAACATCGATACTCGTTCTACAACATCCGCAGGAGCCAGGCGTTGATATCGGCACCGTGCCGATTATCGCGGGGACGTTCCCTGATGCTGTTATCAGGACTGGGCTGTCGTGGCCCAACTTAAAAAAAGCATTAGGACGAGAAGTAAATCCGCAAGTGTGGGGAGTGTTGTATCTTGGAAGTGTGCACACCGAGGATCTTCCAGTGCAGCGAACGCTCTTTGCTGTTGATAAGAAGGGCTTGCCCCTCGCCGATCAGGATGCTGTGCTCAAGCGGCTTGAGGGGATCGTGTTGCTTGATGGAACCTGGAGTCAGGCAAAGACGCTCTGGTGGAGAAATGCCTGGCTGCTCAAGCTACGTAGGCTCGTCATCAGAACTTCAAAGCGCTCGCTGTACGATGCAATTCGCAAAGAGCCGCGTAAGGGATGCTTATCAACCGTGGAGACGACAGGTGAGGTGCTGAGTATACTGGAGCAGAGAGATGACATCGCAGTGGCGCTTGAGCGACCGCTCGCAGAGCTTGTGTCGCGGCTAAAGAGGCACCGACCGCAGACGAGGCCGCATGGTCGCTACCGGCGCTAGGGGCGCTAGGGGCGCTAGGGTCAATGAGCCTGGCGTTCGCCGCAACCGATGTTAGGTTTTGGGCGGTAATGGGTTGGATCTGTAATTAATAGGTAGGAGTAATGGGGTTTAATCGCTTTTTAACACCCCTGCCCTTGCAGAATAATTTAAGCAACTATACTTTTGCGGGCGCTATTGGTTGTGTAGTGCTGGAAGGGGTGTAAAGTCGAGGGGCGGGGTTGAGTAGGAGACGGTTGGCTCTCTTCTATCGCAGCAACGTATGGAAGCAAATTTCTATTCTTAAATTATTGTCCAGTTTTGGCATCCTTAGGGCGCCATATAGTGGATCTGAGCCTCATTTGAAATTGAGCAGCTTCAGAAGTATCTGATTTACAGTGACTTAATGTTTAATATAGGGCGCTGGTGAGCGAATTGTCATTTGGTAGCGATATCCAGACAACAGACAGAAATTAGCCAATTGCCTTTTGAAGGCTCTCGAGAGCCTATGAAGGTGGTGCGATTAACGACTCCGCTGGCCCACGCCACTTTACCGAAAAACCCAGAAATAGCTGTCGCGAACCCCCTGCAAGTTAACTTCTACTACGATAACACAGTCGTCGCTATAGGTTCGGCTAGTTATGGCTCGCATGCTGATGTAAAAACCGGCATGGAAGAGTATTGTAAAGAACTAAAAGTCGATACTAATGCCGTCATTCCTGGGCTAATAATCGGTCACGATGTCTATGTAAGAATTGACAACTCAAACATTAACCCAAAAAACCTTGAGAATCACCGCAAAGTGCTAAACATGGCGACTGCTTTAGCGCAGAGGCTTAGCGGTAACGTACGGGTAGGGGGGAGCAATGAAGCCGAACGATTGGCCAAAATTCTCGGTTGCTACCATTTAAAAGACGACCGAAATAACTTCGCCTTCACAAAAGAAAGAATAAGAACTTTTTCATTCGGACGATGTATCTACCATTTTCCGACTGGCACTCGATATATATTCCCTCAAACAGTGAGGGACTTGGCGAGGCAGTTTCAATCTTGCGCGGACACTAGCCTCCCTCAAGAAGACCGCCAAGTTCGCAAAACGAAGCTTATCGATGCCCTCATCGAGCTACAACTATATCTAAATGGCAAAAACCGTTGCGGCATCCCTGAGGCCCGATTCTTTCTTCTGGATCCTGTAACGAATACCATACGAGAAAATGCGAATATTCACGGCCATTTCGCCGACAAGTTTCAGCGTGTTCGTGTAGACTTAGAAAGTTCCACTAATTGGCAAGACGATGCCAAACGTCTCGCCGATGAGCTCAACGATATCGCAAAAGAGCTAGAGGACAATACAACGACAGAATTTTTCGATATAAACCTATCCTCGCAGCGATTTGTCGACCTAGTAAGTACGACGCTCCGTGGGGCTCGCGACACTGACACAGCAAATACAACCCAGCGCATACCAGTGGAGGGGGGATATTTTGTTGGTGAACACTCAGATGAGGCGCGAAAATTTGTTGTCACTACAACGGATCCGCTCTCTAGGCGCGTAATCTATTGGGCTTTCAGTGAAAACAATCCGACTCTCAACGGGCTAAACGCACAGATTAAAGATGCCGATTACTTAGTAATTTATAAGCTCGAATCTACGCCACACCACGAGCATCATCCCGCACCGTTTAGCACACAATTCGGCCACCTCGAACCGAATAATGGTATAGTCTTAGAGATCGGATTTAGGGATGGACGAACCATCGAACTTGTATTTGATGAGGACGTATGGTCTGAGGAATCGTGGAAAATACGGCAAACGCAAGTAGGCCATGAAGGCGAATTAGCCACACTACGCAGGGAATTAGGAGAAGAGGAATTAACCAAACTGCTTAGAACGTACAAACAACAGCAGTATGAATTTTTACGATTGATTATTCAAGCTACTGGCAATGAATCCTTATTGGTCGCAGATAATTATCTATACCTGCCTCTGCCAAACCACGAAGCTTCGATCGGCTCAGATAATACAATACAATTGCAGACACCTAAAACCTCTTCACCAGCCACATCAGATACAACACCCGAAACCAAAACACCTTATCGTGCACGGCCATGGGTGAATGGGCAGCTGGCGAACAACATAAATTTTGATACATGGAGCAAATCAGACCTAGAGCAAGCCTTAAAACATCTTGCAGATATGATGGTCGTGGGAATTATCGCTCAGCTACCACATATCCCTCTACACGATATAAACATCTCCAGAACTAATCCCAACAGCCAGAAGTCAGAGATAATTGTGACGCTTTTAAGTGCGAGCGAGTCGTTTTGTGGAATTGGCGGTATCAATTATAACGAATACATAAACAAGCTTGTGCCTATCATATGCGGAAATTTAATCGCTCGGTTTCTGGCACATTCAGTAGCATCTGGGAATCAAGAAGCGCTTGATAACCTTATTGATGAATGCGTAAAACAGATGGCTTTGACTTTTGGCAGACTAGTTGACAATCAACAGCATGAAAAAACCAATATACTCGCAGCATTTGACCGAGCTAGTCCGCAGGACGGTGAAGGGACTTCTCCCCCTCCCTCCCTACTAAATATTGGCAAACACCTTGCTCGTTCTCGCGAAATTCTAAATCTCCCTGATCCTACCATTATGAACCTCGCTAACAGCGTCAGAGAAGCAGCCAAGCGAGAATTAAGGCTTATCGAAAATATCGCACCTCCTCTCGCTCCGCAGGGATCACCGACGACAGCTGATTTAGCACAACAAAGAGATGCAGTGAATGCCGTTTGCGCCTGCATCTGGAGGCATACTCAAGAGCAGGGCGTTGGCAAAGATGCCGATGCCCGGGATGCAATCCTGAAGAAATTAGAAGCGTTCGCCGAGTTAACGGTCGCTTTGTCGATCGCTCAGCGAACCTGGTTGATAACCCTAATAGATTTTGAATTACGGGACCAGGAGCTGGAATTAAACTCCAGCTCAAAGATAAGTCGAATCTACTTGGATGCAAATAATGAAGATAATTTCCGCACTTTAGTTAGGCAAACAATACCATTATTAGATCTATCAGACACAGATATTACTAATCTCTACAAGGCAATAAATGGTCTTAAAGGTGTCATAAATAGTCATGAATCTCCTAATGAGTTTTTATCCCAGATGCGTGCATTTCTATCGCCACCCACCCTATCAATAATCAGCACTAGCCAGGTTAATTAGCAAACCCAGCCTCAGCGAGCTTTGCCTCAACAACTTACTATTAAGATCAAATAGTACCACTTCCCCCTCCCCTCCCCCGCCTCGCCGAACTAACCCCAAACGTCGCCCCCCACAGCGGCCTGAGTGACACTACTCTCACCAAAAGTTGATACCCCCTCACTCTCTGCACCTTGCGCACCTCAGAGAAGGTCGGAAACAGCACTAGCATCACTAATATGCGCAACACCCCAGAGGCGGCAAATAGAATCAGAAAACTCGATTGCGCAACTAAAATGGCGAAATGCTCGTTAATAGCGGGCGAAACATGGCTTGCTACGTATCCTCCAATAGCCGATCCAAGAAATACTAAAGTTCCATTGACTATCGACTGGTACGCAAAACAACGCGCTCGCTTTGGAGCAGTCACAGCATCAAAGACAAAATTCGCCGCAGCAAGGTTAAATCCGGCCCAAAAAAGTCCGCTGTACAACTGAATAAATACAACCCACCAGAAGTTTGACGAAACTAGCCACAGAAGGGGATTAATCGATACAAGCGTTCCACATACGCGCAAAATCTGGCGACTGCCAAATTGGTCGCTCAAAGCCCCCCATGAGCGCATCACAACAAACTGCACAATGACTACCGCTGCTACTATAACCATATACTCGCGATACGAGAACGCTAGGTCTTTGAGCATATACATCGCAAAATACGGCCCTGATACAGAGGTTGCAAAATTCATCGCCGATACAAAGAGCACAAATCGAACAAAATTCGACTGTCGCGCTCGGATAATAAACTGCCAGAACGAAAACTTAGAATCCTCCGGTACATGAATGGCAGCATCAGGAACCGCTTTCATATATCTCCCAGAAATCATACGGCTAAGCGCCGCTAGAGCGAAGATACACGCGTAGCCGACAGCTCCGTAGCCCTTCCCAGCTAATAGATGTACCGCTTCACCAGCAACAACGACCCCAGCAAACGTCACTATCGCCATCCACTTATTGCGATGACCAAAAAATTCACCTCGGGATGTCGGGGGAACAAGATCCCCTATCAGACTGTTCCAAAGCGGCGATATCAATCCATTGGTGCTATGATAGATTGCCACCAGTGCTACGAGTGCCCATAAAGACCACCAACCAGAGCCGAACAGAAACGGAACGATACCAAAAGTGAGGCACAGCAATGACTGGATCTGAATACACCGCACGATAGCGTTACGGCGGCTACTCACTCGCTCTGCAAGCCTCATTCCTATCGTCTGCGCCATGGCACCAACGAGTGGCGGAACAGTTGCCAGCGCTCCGATCTGTAGAGGCGTGCCACCTAGAAAAACCCCAAAAGCGCCAAAGTATGTCTCCGCTGCGCCTATCTTAACCGCATCAAGGCTCCCCTCTTTAACGATATCTTTTGATGTTTTAGAACTGACAAAGCTCACCGAAAGCTATACTCCCAAAACCGCGGCGGCTCGATGGATCGCTATCAGCGACATGCCATCTGATATCTCACCACTCAGCGCCATAGTTAGAGCCTCTTTTAGACCAACTCTCTTCTTTACTATCTGCTCGGTTGGATCAGGATCGGCCGCTCCTTGAGTCAGACCTCTCGCTAGAAAGATATACGCCCGCTCTGCTGTAAAGCAGTTGCTCAGGTGAACCTCTCCACCGAGGGGCTCCCAACTGGTAGCGATAAGCCCAGTCTCCTCTCGCAGTTCGCGCCTGGCTGCCTCAAGAGGGGTTTCGCCTCTCTCGGCAGCACCCTCCGGAATCTCCCACGAGTAGCATTCCGTGGGGTATCTGTATTGCCCTACCAGATACAATTCATTGTGCTCGCTTAGCGCCACGACTCCCACAGCATTTCTAGCTTCAACAACACCGTAGATGCCATGCGCGCCCGAGGGTGCTATCACTTGGTCTTCGCGCACGCGAATCCAGGGATTCTCGTAAATCAATCGAGTTGAAAGCTTGCGCCATGGATTCGTCGCGGACATTTTATATCCTTTGTGGGATTAACAACCGGTTAACACTTAAGCGCAACACTTAAGCGCACAACAGGAGGCTACTCCATATCGGCCTGAAAGGCGCTCCAGAGCGGCGCTTTAAGTGGCGATGCTGAACCCTTTAGTGTACCGGATGAGCGGTCAATAATACAGACGAATCCGACTACTGTTGCGCCTTCGGCTTCGGCTTTCTTCGCTGCTTCAATAAGGTGCCGCCCAGTGTGTACCACATCATCGACGATCACGACTCGCTTGCCTTTAAGGTCTGGGCCAAAGATCCGTCCGTCCTTTTGCAGTATAGCAACCTTTCTACCACCGGCCACCGCCGCTGCGTAGAGGATCCCGCTGTAGGCCAAGCCGATAGCAAAATCGAAGGCATCGTGCTCAAGATCACCGATAGCATCTGCTGCCAGCCGCGCCAACTCACTGGGGGCCAGCTGATAACAGTCATAAAACACCGACGCCACCTGGCCTCCAGGTAGTCTCGTTGGACGGTCGAAGTGGATAGTAATCCGATCGATTGACGCTTTGGTAGTTTCGTCCATAGGTAGCTCTCGCAGGGCGTGTTTGATAGAGCTACTTGCAAAATTAAGCTTCGCGCGAGAATTGCGAGTTTAGGTTGGCCTCAAGGCGCAGAGAACGAAACAAGATCGCAATTCGATAATTTTGCAAATAGCTCGATAGTCTATCTATCATCATACGCAGTGGTGGCGAGGAGGGAAAGGTTTAACCTAAATTCTGGCAGTTAAGGAGGATGAAAATGGTGCAGATACTCGAAAGCACAAAGGATTTTG
>JBBALZ010000135.1:0-8053 GCA_040402735.1 Bdellovibrionota bacterium | reverse complement strand
GTAGGTTCCGCGCATTTTTGGCCCTATTTAAGAGAAGAGAATTGCGATGCCCTGGCGTTATTGCGGCAGCATTTGCTGAATAGTTACAGAAAATGTTAACCTAAATTCGGCAGTTGCGGGTCTCAAAAATGGCGCATCTACTCGAAATCACTTTAGGCTTTTGAATTTGCGGTGCTCACCCTGACGGTGCCAGGGTTTAAGCCTCCGCAAATATCAAAATCCTTTGTGCTTTCGAGTATCAGCACCATTTTCATCCTCCTTAACTGCCGAATTGAATTTAGGGTTAAGTGAACCATTCTATATCTACCCCAACCTCTGGCGGCTCTATTGATACCTGGATCCTGGTCACCGTTTTAGTGGCCGCACTCGGATACTTTGTGGATGTAGTTGATCTGTGGCTCTTCTCAAACCTGCGAGTAGTCAGTTTACGAGACTTGGGACTCTCGCCCAACGAGATTACAGATAAGGGCGCTCTTTTGCTTAATCTTCAGCAGGTGGGACTGCTCCTCGGTAGCATTGTTTGGGGGGTAATGGGAGATAAGCGCGGCCGAGCGAGCGTGATGTTCGGTTCGATCTTTCTGTACTCAGTGGGAAATATCCTAAATTCCTTTGTCACATCGGTTCCGCAGTATGCTTTTTTGCGCTTTATCACGGGTGTGGGATTAGCCGGTGAGATCGGAGCAGGTATTACGCTGGTATGTGAGATACTGCCGAGAGATAAGCGCGGTTTGGGGACTACATTTGTCACCGGTCTGGGAGTTGCTGGGGCGATACTGGCGGCGCTTATGGGTAAGTACCTCGCCTGGCGAACCGCGTTCTTGGTTGGCGGATGTATGGGACTTACCTTGCTTTTGTTGCGAGTTCTCACGCATGACTCAGGACTTTTTGAGAGAATGAGGCAGAGCGCAGAAATTGAGCGCGGATCGATTCGGCAGCTTCTCTGTAAGCGCGATAGGTTGATTAGATTTATTAGCTGCATCGCCTCTGGTATGCCGATCTATCTTACATTCTCAATCTTTGCGGTTTTTTCTCCGGAGTTAGCGCCGGCTATCGGTATAGTTGAGCCAGTGGTAGTCGCAGACGTTATGTTGTGTGTTTCTGTAGGGCTAACGTTGGGAGATGTGCTTGCTGGCTTGCTAAGTCAGATGCTGCGACAACGTAAAGCGCCGCTGGTCACACTGGTTGTGTTAAACTGTCTGGTGGCTATAACCATCCTTAGTGGGGTGTTTACGAGTTCGCGGGCCTTTCTGATCCTGGTAGTTTTGCTTGGACTTACCTCAGGATATTGGGCGTGCTTGATTACGACGGCGGCGGAGCAGTTCGGCACCAATATTCGCGCAACCGTGACGACGATGGTGCCTAATCTCGTACGTGCTACGGCGATACCAATTACGATCGCTTTTGTTGAAATACGGAGATTTCTCTCAATTCAGAACACAGTCTGGGTGATTACAGCAGTAGTTTTTGCAGTTGCCTTTTGGGGACTGTCTCATATTCGTGAGTCGTTTGATACAGATCTCGATTTTTACGAAACGTAGAGCAGTGTGTGGCTACCAGGGCAGAATTGAAAACCAGGAATTACCATCTACTTTCTTAAATTCTCCTAACTGGATTGCTTGAGCGAGTTGGCGCGCCCAGTGAGCGATTATCTCTCGTGCTGAGCTACGCGCACGCAATTTGTTTAGATCGATCAGGCGAACTGGCGGAAAACGGCGATCTGCCGAGGTGGCGATAAGATGCTTACCGTCGGGAGATGTAAATCGCGCCGCGAATGAAACGTGTGGGTCGGTTATCGTTGAAAGCGCCAGATCTACTCCAGGAAAAGGTACAGCTAGAGCCGCTATTCTGATAAGCGGTTCCGAGAGCACCAGTTCAGTTAATGCGATCTCTATGATTAGTGTTTGATCGTTAGGCGTATCAACAACCGCAAAGCGTTGTGAACTGGTCGTCTTTAATTCGCTAAGTAGCCTAATTCGGAAATATCGGGCGATAACATCAGCATCCTTCTTAAACTCCTCTTCTGAAGAAACGGCGAGACCACGACTTCGTAGCCACATATCTTTTGGAAAGAGGTCGGTTCTCACTGGCTTCACGTAAATGCTAGTGTACGGGAGGGGGGTCTCCTGAGGAGCGATCCAGGCGTGACGGAACGGAATATCAGCTATAGTCGATTCTCGTGGTGCGCCGTCTAAGAAAGTTTCCACTACGGGCTCGGTTCGCTCTTTCACGGCGCACGATGCCAGCAGAAGACAGGTCAAGATTGTTGAGCAGAATCGGTGCATCATACGGGTCTTATAGCAATATTTGCGGCGGTGCGGACAGCTGCACATATGGGTCCAGTTCAAAAGGTGTCTAGAGTTTGAGGGGGCAAACAGTTGTTTGTCGCAGCGGGCAGGGTTATAAACCCAACCTACAACTGGTTGTAACCTATGATCACACCTAAAGCACTCGTTTTCGATACAGAGCAAAACGGCTGGCTCGGCTTTGGTGCCCCGAAGCGGGTCTATAGCACACACAACCTGGCTAAGGTCATAGCTAATCTCGAGCAGGCGCAGAGTTCAGCGCGAGGCTCTGATAAATGGTTGATTGGCTGGCTTGCTTACGAGGCCGCTCCGGCGTTTGATCCAGAGTTAGAGGTTGGGCAGGCCTCAGAACTGCCGCTAATTTGGTTCGGTGAATACGATGAGCCAGTTTTTCTTGACCAACTGCCAAAGCCAGTCTATTTGAGTGCGGAGTTGCTTCTTTCAAATGATTGGCAGCCATTGATGTCTAAAGAGATATACGCCGATGTCTTTAGAGCTGTGCACAGAAGGATACTTCGTGGTGATACGTACCAGACTAATCTTTCTTTCCGTTTGAGGTCACGGGGACCCCGTGATGCTTATGCACTGTTTTACTCAATGGTCTCGCAGCAGGCCGGCCGGTACAGTTTTTTTATTGATACGGGACGTTTTGTGATCTGCAGCGCCTCACCAGAGCTGTTTTTTGCATTGAGTGATCGAGAGATCATCTGTCGGCCGATGAAAGGAACTGCTAGACGCGAACGCAGCTCGGCGCAGGACGATACTCGTGGAAGAGAGTTGGCGGCATCAATCAAGGATCGCGCTGAAAATGTGATGATTGTCGACATGGTGCGCAATGACTTAAGTCGCATCGCGTGCGATGATTCGGTTAAGGTCTCTGCACTCTTTGAGGTGGAGAGATTTCCCGGGGTCTTTCAGATGGTAAGCGATGTGCGTGCTGTTACAGATGCTTCGCTTGCTGAGATTCTTTCAGCGCTCTTTCCTTCTGCCTCAATTACGGGTGCTCCCAAACCACGTACAATGCAGATTATTAGCCAGAGCGAGAATTCACCGAGAGGTTTGTACACTGGCTCGCTTGGGGTAATCTCCCCCCGTAATCGGTTGTGGTTTAATGTGGCAATTCGCACCGCGGTGGTTGACCGAGAGACCGATACGACCGAATACGGCGTAGGTAGCGGTGTGGTTTGGGATTCAACGTGCGAACGCGAGTACGATGAATGTTTGTTGAAGGCTGGGGTAGTTCAGCCTGGCGTAGTGCCGCCTGGCGTAGTGCAGCTTGACGTAGGGATACCCGGCATTTTTGAAACTCTGCTATGGGAAAAAGATAAGGGCTACTGGTTGCTTGATTACCACGTTGAGCGACTACTCGGTAGCGCAAAGGTGCTTGGCTATCCGTGTGATGAGCAGCAGGTTCGAGAGCGGCTTGTTAGAGCAGTGAGTTCAGGCGGTCAATTCAGTAGTCTTTTGCGAGTTCGACTGACACTTGATGCCATGGGATCGATAGCAGTAGAGCTTTCAGAATGCACTACTCTACCGCAGCCGTATCGAATAGCACTTGCACGTGAACCGATCTGCTCAAGAGACCTGCGATTGCGTCATAAGACTACCGATCGATCGATATACGATGCGGCAGAGCCAAGCGTGCCAGGAGTAGATGATGTGCTGTTGTGGAATGAACGTGATGAGGTAACCGAGTCCAGGATAGCAAATGTGGTTATCTCTCTGGATGAAGCTTTGTATACCCCTCCGTTATCGAGTGGATTGTTGCCAGGTTGCTTGCGCCGTCAGTTGCTTGAGCAGGGCCGAGTAGTTGAGCGGATTGTTAATATCGAGGAGTTCTGCAAGGTTAAGGATATCTACTTGGTTAATTCGCTGCGCGGTATGTGGCGAGTCGAGCTAACCCTCCCGGCGGGTAGCTGACAATCGGGATCGAGTGCGGCATTTTTTGATTGATTATCTAGGTACACTGTGCGAGAACCCTGCTGCATGGAAACGAGCAGCAGATCGGTATATGTTGGGTTTGGGGCTAATGTCGGTAATCCGCTCGACACGTACGGCCGGGCGAAGGCCGTTCTTGAATCTAAGCTTGGCCCAATCTTGAAGGAGTCAGCTGTCTACGAATCCGGAGCTTTAACGCTCGATGGAGCTGAATCTCAAAATAACTATTGCAATTTAGTTCTCGCCTTTACAACCGAATTGAGCCCGCGCGAGATTCTGGCAGTTTTACTGGAGACCGAATTAGTTTTTAAGCGTGACCGAAGTGAAGCAAAGCGTTGGGCCCCACGTCCCATAGATCTTGATCTGCTATTTGTCGGTAGCGAGATCGTTAATGAACCGGGTCTAATATTGCCCCACCCAGAGCTACACAAAAGAGATTTTGTTTTGTGTCCACTTTTAGATATTGCTCCAGAGTGTGTACATCCAGTTCTTGGGCAGAGTGTGCGGGAATTAGAATCATCGCTTGAGGAGCGGGGTTATCAGCGGCTTATCTTGCATCGATTTGAGCTTGAGAGTTGCCTAGCTCCTATTTGCGGGGCGACGGCCGGAGCGGCGTAAGACCAGGACACAGTAGTAATCGCTGCTGGAGGTAACAACTCAGAAAGAAGAGCTAGAGATTTCCGTCAGGGCATCGCAATTCTCTTCTCTTAAATGGGGCCAAAAATGCACGGAACCTACTGTATTTAATGAGTTTAACAGGATTTAGCCGCGCATTTTTATCCCTATCAAGAATGCCATTCCTTTCGAGTAGATAGCGGGAGAATTGCGAAGCCCTGTAGCGCCCCTTCGTGTAGGGCATCGCAATTCTCGCTTCTTAAATGGGGCCAAAAATGCGCGGAATCTACTGTATTTAATGAGTTTAACAGGATTTAGCCGCGCATTTTTATCCCTATCAAGAATGCCATTCCTTTCGAGTAGATAGCGGGAGAATTGCGAAGCCCTACCCTTCGGGGCTGTCGTTTTAGGATGATTTTGGCAAAGTGCTAAAGTGTTACAGACTTCCTAAGGACTGCTTCTGGGCTGACACATTGTGCACCCTGAGGTAGAGGGTAGATTCAATTGGGCCAGCAGCGGCAACTTTAGCGCCAATCGTAGCAGACTGCTTGTCTCGATCGGCTGGCGACTGCTCTTGTGGTTGTTTAAGAAATCCTTTGCGTGAACATCCAAGCATCCTTCTTGTGGCTGGAGATTTAATATTCCAAAAATTGTCGATGATGCTTAGCGATACCGCTGGATCCGGAGATACAAATCCACCAAGGCCCGGATCAAAAACCTGTCGCTCAATGCTAATTCCATGAGCGGCGAGTAGGCGTGCGCGTTCAGCTGCCCACGTTGAGATTGTGTTAATAACACCTTCCAGAGTCACAGGGATGAGGGGCTGGTTAAACGCGTGTGCAGCGCCGTAGGCGTTAAACATATATGTGTAGAGCGCAGGGCTATCGGCAACTGTTTCTACTAACTGGGCATTTGTGCCCCCGGTGATATCGTTAATCATTGATGCTCCAAGACCCAGAGCGCGCCGGGCGATCTCTGCTTTGTGAGTATCAACTGAAACGGGGACGCGGTGACAGAAGTACGATAATATAGGTTCTATTCTATTCCATTCCAGCTCATCATCCGTGCATAGGGACCCTGGTCGAGTAGAATCGCCACCCACATCAAGCATCTCTGCGCCAGCATCTAGGAGAGCCTTGGCTTTATCGATAATACAAGTCGTAGCGCGCGCTTTAGCGCCAGGAGTAGCTTGGTCGATGTAGCTAACCCCATCAGAGAAGCTGTCGGGGGTGCAGTTGATGATTCCTAGTGTTAATACTTGTGGCATGGATGTATAGACCGGCCAAAATAAAACACCAATATACACCAGTATCCCCCGCTAATTACCTGATTTCAACAGGTTATAGCAAATAATGTAAGCCTTATGGTGTCTAGCCACGAGGCCTTGTTCCGCTTGGTTGCATCAAAACTCTTGTCTATCTTGCGGTTCCCCTTGGTTCCGCTGCTTTAGCAGTGGACGATGTGAGTGATGTTGCTGTCAGTAGCGTTCAATTGGTCAAGGCTTTGAAGTTTAATCATGAAAATCGTTCGCAGTGCAAGACTTCTGGTTAGTGTTCTGAGCGTTGCTCTGTTGCTGGCTCCCAGATCTGGGTTGGCTGGCGAGGCAAAGATATATGTAATCCGTGAGGCCGACGGCGCTCTGCGCTTTACTAATAAGCCACCGGCAGACGGACAGGAAGCGCAGATTTTTACATCTACTGGTAACGGTGGAAGCTTCGTTCGAGCGCGGACTGCTTTAAACACCGAGATACTAGGAACTCGCTCTCTAAGAACCCACACTCTAAGAACCTCTACGCTAAGGGAATATCCAAGAGAGAGATTTTTTATCGGCGGGCGGGCCTCTTTACGATTACCGCAAGGCTCAATAAGGATGCCGCAGGGGCAGCGTGTAAACCTATTTCCAGACCTATACGCCGATGAGATCGATCGGGCTTCGAGTGATCATGAGGTTGATCCAGCCCTTGTAAGAGCAGTTATTCATGCTGAATCGGCTTTTAATCCCTATGCGGTGTCGCCAAAAGGAGCGCGTGGTCTAATGCAGTTGATGCCGGCAACTGCGCGAATGTTGGGGGTAAAAAATTCATTCTCGCCAGAATCAAACATTCGTGGCGGTACCAAGTACCTTGCGCAGTTACTAAGGCGCTTTCGGAACGAGGCCCATGCTATAGCAGCGTATAACGCTGGCGAGGTTCCGGTTAATAGGCACAAGGGTGTGCCGCCGTACTCTGAAACTCGTGAGTATGTAAGGCGTGTACTTAGCCTTAAAAAACAGTATACTCTCCAGTCTAATGGCTAATTGGTACAAGAAGCTCCCTAACTGGCTCACGTTTCTTCGACTGGCTCTGATACCGGTTTTTGTAGTCTTTTTAATCGACCCCTCGCGCACATCACTTAACATAGCCGCGGTTATCTTTGTGTTAGCGGCAGTTACTGACTATGCCGATGGAATACTGGCGCGACGGTATGCGGCGATTACTGATTTCGGCAAGCTCTTCGATCCGTTGGCAGATAAGATTTTAGTTATGTCGGCGCTGGTGATGCTCGTAGCAGTACGGGATGACCAGTGCATCTCGTTTGTACCTGGTTGGATGGTGGTGTTGATTCTTGCGCGAGAGTTCTGGGTCACCGGACTTAGAGCCTATGCGGCCAAAGACGGCACTATAGTAGCGGCTAGGTCGGGCGGGAAAGTTAAGAGTTTCTTGCAGATGGTGGCGATATTAGCGCTCTTGCTGCACGACTATTCGTTTAATCTCTTTGGGTTCAGGGTGACTTATCAGTTCGTTGGGCTCAATATTCTCCTGGTTTCTCTGGCATTCTCATATATATCAGCCTTCGATTATTCGCTCTCGATCTTAGCGCCGCAGAGGGGCTCGTTGGCAGATTGCTTGAAAGATCTCGGACAATCCGTATTGGGCGAGTCGACGCAGGCGCTCAGAGTGGACGAGAATATTGAACAGCAGACGCCACCTGCTCCACTTATAAAGGACTCTACCGAGGCGACTCAGGGCGAAGTAAATGACCAAAAGCTAGATGGCCAGGAGTCAAAATAGCCTCGCTGTCGGCCGGAGCAGGGACTGTCGGCCGGAGCAGGGCCTGTCGGCCGGAGCAGGGCCTGTCGGCCGGAGCAGGGCCTGTCGGCCGGAGCAGGGCATCGCAATTCTCTTCTCTAAAATAGGGCCAAAAATGCGCGGAACCTA
>JBBALZ010000134.1:0-8320 GCA_040402735.1 Bdellovibrionota bacterium | reverse complement strand
CTAGAAGCCAAAAGCTAGCCAACTCTGTCAGAGCTTCGATTAAGCTCCTGTCGAATAACGCTTTTAGATCACTCGCTGCGCTGCCGCTTTATAATGACAGGTGTTAAGAAGATAAGCTGTGTTTGCAACACTTTAGCAGTTTGCCGAGGTATTGATTAAAAACAGCTGCTGTAGCAGCGGCGCATTATCATAAATTCATCAGTTAAGGAGGATAAAAATGGTGCAGATGCTCAAAATCCTAAATTGATTTTGAGTAGACGCACCATTTTTGAGACACGCAACTGCCGAATTAAGGATTATGCTAAGGCATCGCTCGGAGAACTTTATTTTGATGTAGTGATTGGTACAGGCTTCGGCAGAGCCTCTGACTACCTGCATAACGTCTAGCTTACGATCTTCGCAACGACCTTAAAGATATCAGTGCTGGCACAGGCATCATCAGCGAATACCCGCCCGTGCTTAAAGACGATGATACGATCAGACACAGCGAAGACATCGTTTAGCCTATGACTTACTAGAATGATAACACGACGGGCGTTACGCTGAGCACGAATAAGCTCAAGAGTGCGCTCGACCTCTCGGGCCGCGAGTGCGGCAGTCGGTTCATCGAGAATGACCACTGCGGGGTCAAACATAATGGCTCTGGCGATTGCAATAGCTTGCTGCTGCCCGCCGGAGAGTAATCCGACTGGGCGGTCGAGGTTGGGGATCGTAATACCAAGTTGCTCGATAATCCCTTGGGCTCTCCGCCGCATCTGCGAACGAGCGATAAAGCCGCCGCGATTTGTGCTCTCACGTCCCAGAAAGAGGTTTGTAACAACATCGTGTCGCTTTGCAAGCGCTAGATCCTGGTAGACCATCTCAATACCGGCCCCACGATTCTCTTGAGCGCTGTTATCGGTAATATCTTCAGAGCCAAGATGCAGCGTCCCAGTGTCTGGCTTGTGGATCCCGGCTAGTATCTTGAGAAACGTCGATTTACCTGCGCCGTTATCACCGACGATCGCCGAAACGGTGCCGGGAAGAAACTCAAGTGATACATCGCTGAGTACGTCGAGTCCACCGAAGCTCTTGGTGATGTTTTGTGCGCGTAGAGCTTTCATCCTTTCTCCCCGATGCGCTCAAGTAACGCCGCGCTGATAAGTACCAGGCCGATAAAGAGGACCTGATAGTATGAACTTACTGCGAGAAGATTGAGTCCGTTCTGGAGTGTGCTCAGGCAGAGAACCCCAAGGAGTGTGCCGAGCGCACTAGCTTCGCCTCCAAATAGCTTGGCTCCTCCCAGAATCACAGCAGTAATCGCCACGAGTTCATAGTTTTGCCCTGCGGTAGGATCTCCAGCGTTTGTTCGGGTCATAAATACAAATCCAGCGAGGCCCGAGTATGCACCGCAAACGGTGAATATCATAAGCCGCAGCCACTGAATGCGAATCCCCATCGCCGCGGCAGCAAAGGGATTGTCTCCATACACGAGTGTATGGGTGCCAAAGCGGGTAAACCTTAGCAAAACAAATCCAACAGCGGTGCCAACTAGTAGTAGAGTGATTGATCCCGGTAGGCCCAAGAGCCCTCCCTGGCCCCAAGCAGTGACGGGATCAGGCAGCCCGTAGATTGGCATGCCATCAGCAATAATATACGACAGCGCTCGTGCTACACTGAGCATTCCAAGAGTCACAACAAAGCTTGGCGCCCCGGTAATATTTGCCAGGGCTCCCGTGACTAATCCGCAGAGAATTCCTATTCCGATGCATACTGCAACTGCGAGTAGAGGAGTGGTAAAAGTGTTGCTCGTGAGGAGTGCAGCGCACACCGTCCCCGAAAGGGCCATGACCGATGCAACGGAGAGGTCGATTCCACCACTGGCGATAACAAAGGTTGAGCCCAGGGCTAGGAGGCCGATAACTCCTGACGCGGAAAGTATATTCTGCGCGTTTGACCATGAGAGAAAGTGGGGTGATAACGCTGTGAAGACTGCTACGAGGATGCATAGGAACGCAAGGCAGCGAGCAACGCTCATCCGGCGACTTGAGCCAAGATAGCTGAGTAACCAAGAAGTAGCGTGACGGGGATTTGCCAAGCTGTGCTACTTTAAGAACGCAAGTTCAGGATTTTCGGCTCTCTGCAAGGTCTCTTTCGTGAGCAGTGGAGTCGCCGTGTATTCTGTCACCCCGCCAAGCACCTCGCGAGATGCCTTGTAGGCTAGCTCAACAGCGCGCTTACCCATCAGATACGGGAGTTGTGCCACATCGGCTGAAATACCGCCATCGATGATCGCCTTGCGAGCATCTGCCATACCATCCACGCTGACGATACGGCATGACTCTCGCTTTTTCGATATCTTGAGCGCCTCAACTACTCCTGTGGTCATCACATCGCTCACTGAAAAAATTAAATCGATATCCCCTTCGCGTTGCATGAAATCAAGGGTTGTATTCATAGCCTTCATTCGATCCCAATCAGCTGTCGGTGTGCCAACGATTCGCGCTGCGGGGAGTAAAACATTCAGACGCTCAAGAAATCCTCTTGCACGCTGCTCACTGACGATGTTACCCGGTAGTCCTCTAATGACAAGAATTTTCGGGCTATCTGAGCTCTTGATGCTGGCGATGTACTCTGCCGCCTGGCGTCCTATCGCCACATTGTCAGAGGTAACAGTAAAGGCAAGATTAACACCGGATTCTTTAGCTTCTTGTACCGAAACGTTGCCGTCTACATCGGCCACGGTGATTCCAGCGGCAGCAGCCTTTTTAAAGCATTCGATGCCTACATTTTTAGTTGCAGCTCCCATAACTATAACGCGCGGGCGTCGCGCTATCGATGTTAAGCAGATGTTGAGTTGTGCTTCGGGTGTCTGGTCGTCATCTGTATTGAGAACAACTGCGGATATGCCGTTCGATGCAGCTGTTTCCTGGATGCCATCGCGCATGACTTTCCAGAATACGTTTCCACGTCCCTTAAGAATAAAGACTAACTCTTCTTCAGCGCCCTGCTCAGCGGCTGTCGGGCACATAAAGGATGTCATGAGTAGAAGGCTCGCAAGGGTATTTCGAATCACGTTCATGGGGCTATCCGTAAAGGTCTTTTGCTGTCTGAGAGCTAGACAGGATTGAGTATATCGGACTACGAAACAGAATGCACTCTGCTGGAGCCAGCATAGGGCATCGCAATTCTCCCGTTATCTAGTGGAAAGGACTGGCATTCCTGATAGGGATAAAAATGCGCGGCTAAATCCCGTTAAGCTCATTAAACCTAAATTCAGCAGTTAAGGAGGATGAAATGGTGCAGATACTCGAAAGCACAAAGGATTTTGATATTTGCGGAAGCTTAAACCCTGGCACCGTCAGGGTGAGCACCGCAAATTCAAAAGCCTAAAGTGATTTCGAGTAGATGCACCATTTTCAGACCCGCAACTGCCGAATTTAGGTTCAATGCCGACTTAGCATAACCAGCAGTACCCCGCTCCCCCGCCCGGATCATCTGAACCGTACCCCGCCATACCCCGCGGCGGTTGACTGGGTAGGGGATGGGAATAGTAGTTCTTTTGAATGGAATCCTTCCGCTCCTTTCTTTGTACGCATTGTCGAAAGGAAGCTCAGGTATGCTCTACGTGCGATCGTGGACAGGGCTATTGCTCAAAGGATTGCTCGCAGCACTTTAGCACTTTGCCAAATCCACCTGGAGGGCTGGACTCTGGCCAGCCGCGTTCGTACCCGCGAGGATCCTTGGTGATTCTAATGCAGCACGCAAAGAGTTGCGCCCCTTTGATGCTGGCGTTTTTAAGATGATTTTGGCAAAGAGCTAAAGAGTTACCTCTCGAAATCACTTTAAGCTTTTGAATTTGCGGTGCTCACCCTGACGGTGCCAGGGTTTAAGCTTCCGCAAATATCAAAATCCTTCGTGCTTTCGAGTATCTGCATCATTTTCATCCTCCTTAACTGCCGAATTTACGATCAGAAGTGCTACAATCTTCTGCGCACTTGTACTAGTAGTTGCACGTGCTGCTTAGTCACGCTGGATTTTCCAGCGCGCCTTGATGTAGTCCCATATCATGTCTTTACCTTCCCCATCTGTAGCGGCCGAGACCCTACGCCTAGAGCGTTATCGGGCTCTGATGACTGGGGTCTACGAGAGCACCCAAAACGTCTTCTTACTCCTCATCGTGGTGCGTTGGTTTCATGGCTCACCTGTGGAGAAGTCCTTGGTGGCATCGGCGGCGCAGTCTGGGCTGTTATTGGCTCCGCTTGTTCTGTTCGTGCTTAGGGTGACAAGGATGTCGGTTGCCCGGGGTGCGAGTGCTCTTTTGTGGCTAGCGGCGCTTGCTATGGTATTCGCCAGCTTTAGCGTTTCATCAGAGTGGTTTGTTGTCTGTGCTACTGGAGCGGTCATGTCGTTTGCTGTAGCGACTCCGCTATTTACGACGGTGTATGCACACAACTACACTCCAACTACCCGAGGCAGAGACTTCTCGGAGTCGAATGCGATCCGTATTGGGTGTAGCGTCCTATCCGCTCTCGCGGCGGGTTGGTTTCTCTCGGGCAACATATCTGGGTATCACTATCTCCTTTGGCTTGTTGCGCTCAGCTTGGCAATTTCGGCGCTCTTAGCGGCGCGATTACCCGGTAACATTATGATTACTGAGGCGCGACCGATCCTCTCTTGTTTTCGCTACCTCAGAACTGATCGAGTGCTTCGAGAGACGACTGTAGCCTGGATGCTCCTTGGGTTTGGAGTGCTTATGATGGTTCCGCTTCGGGTGGAATATCTGGCGCACGAGCGCCACGGCTTAGCGCTGTCGGAGGCAGAGATCGCGATTCTGCTCTCAATTGTTCCGAACGTGGCGCGGTTCATCAGTGGTCCGATATGGGGACGAGTGTTTGATGTAGTAGACTTTTTTACGTTGCGGATCATTCTTAACTGTACGCTAATGATCAGTACCGTTGGTTTCTTTGCTACAGACTCATGGACTGCGCTGCTGATCTCGGCCGTGATTCTTGGAGTTGGTAGTGCTGGCGGAGATTTGGCCTGGAATCTTTGGGTCACTAAGTTTGCGCCGCTCGATCGGGTCTCTGATTACATGGCAGTCCACGTTTTCTTCACGGGTATTCGAGGTGTCATCGCTCCACCAGTTGGATTCTTCCTGCTGCAACACATCTCGTTACAGCAGTTAAGCCTGATTAGTGCAGCGTTGATGGTTCTCTCGGCGGTAGTTTTGGCGCGGCTGCGGCGGTAGTCTCTTTTGCTGGCATGCGACATGTTGACGAGCAGGAGTTTCTCCTATAAAAGAGTGCCTCTTAAAGATTGGCACTGTGTATGCATTTAGGAGAATTGAGGCATTGGGCAAAGAGTTTTTTGGCGGTAAGTTTCTTGTTATCGGGTGTGGTTCGGTAAGCCAGTGTGCGCTGCCTATTTTATTTGAACACTTCGATATATCCCCTCAGCGAGTTACAGTAATAGATTTCGTCGATAATCGCCCCCGCATAGAGGCACTGATTAAAGGTGGCGTAACCTATATCCAGCAACGTATCACCCCGGAAAACTACAGAGAGCTTCTTAGCAAGTACCTCTCGGCAGGAGATGTGCTGATCGATTTGGGTTGGAATATCGATACTATATCGCTTATTGAGTGGTGCCGAGAGCACGGGGTTCTGTTCGTAAATACATCGGTTGAGAGCTGGGATCCATACGTTCAAGAAGAGCGCAAGGACCCCAGGGATCATACCCTCTACGTTCGCCAGATGCAGCTTCGAGATATGGTCGATCGTTGGGGGCACAATGGCGGCCCAACGGCGATAGTTGATCACGGGGCGAATCCAGGCTTAGTGTCGCATTTTACAAAACATGCGCTGAAACAGATATGCCACAAGATTAAAGAGACAAAGCCAAAGGATCCGCGAGGACTGGATATTGCGCGCGCTCTGAGCGACCGCGATTTCCGCGCTATGGCTCAGTTGGCTGGGGTTAAGGTAATCCACATCAGTGAGCGCGACACGCAAATTGCATCGAAACCAAAGCAACCGAATGAATTCGTAAACACCTGGAGTATAGAAGGGTTATACGAGGAAGGGGTTGCTCCTGCTGAAATGGGCTGGGGCACACATGAGAGAACACTTCCGCCCGGCGCAGCACTCTTTGAAAGCGGGCCGCGTAACGAGATCTGTCTATCGTCTCTAGGGGTAAACACATTTGTGCGTTCATGGGTGCCTAGTGGGCCGATAGTTGGCATGGTGATCAGACATGGTGAGGCCTTTGGTATCTCTGATAGATTGACGGTGTGGGATGGAGAAAAGGCTATTTACCGACCTACGGTTCACTACGTTTACTGCCCGTGTGATGCGGCGATAGCCTCGCTATACGAGCTACGAATGAGGCAGTATGATCTGCAGGTCAACCAGCGAATTATGAGTGATGAGATTGTTGCTGGTTGGGATGAATTGGGTGTGCTCGTGATGGGCCACGACTTTAACGCGTGGTGGACTGGAACGGTGCTCGATATACAGGAGGCGCGCAGATTATTGCCGCATCAAAACGCTACAACTATGCAGGTAGCGATATCAGTAATCGCGGCTGTAAAGTACATGATTAGGCACCCGAATGAGGGCTTCTGTTTGCCTGATGATCTCGATGAACGAGAGATTCTGGAATTGGCGACACCGTATTTGGGAAGATTTGTTTCAGAGCAAACTGATTGGAACCCACTACGTTCACTCGACATATCCTACACAGCATACGGGCGCCAGCGCCCAGTAGAGGCAGATATGTGGCAGTACGGTACATTTAGCTTAGGCGCGGGTATCTTGGCATAGCTTAGGCGCTGCTAGCTCCAAAAGCTCGTCGGGCTTAGAAATAATCACTGATGCGCCTGCTTTCTCCAGGACTGCGCGTGGTCGGAATCCCCATAAAACGCCTACGGCGGTCATTCCAGCTCGTTTCCCGGTTTCTATGTCGATCTCAGAATCTCCTACAAACACGCATTGATTTGGCAGCACACCGCATGAAGCGGCGATAGCGAGCGCGGCATCAGGGGCCGGCTTAATCGGGATACCCGATTGCTCACCACGCACCTCAGCGAAGCGCACCTCAGGGAAGAATCGAGAGACGCAGAGCTTGGTGAACTCATCTATTTTATTTGAGAGTACGCACAACGTGTAACCTGCAACTTGGAGCGAGTAAAGCAAGTCGTGAATCCCTTCGTATACTGTAGTGCGTTGATGCCAATGCTCGCGATACAGAGCGCGGTATTCACGAGTAAATTGCTCGACGCGCTCTGCCGAGAGCTCTGATGCCGGGATTATTTTCCGAGTTAGGTTGGCGAAGCCATCTCCGACAAGCTCCTTAAAGCGCTCCTCAGAGAAGGTAGGTAATCCATGATTTTTAAGCACTAGATTGGCGCAATCTGTTATGTCACCGATGGAGTCGATTAGGGTGCCGTCTAGGTCAAAAATTACCACTTTGAACGCTGAATTATTTTGGCTTTTCATGGGAGCGAGGTTACCATAAGCTCTTGAACAGCTCAAAAAAGGCGTGGGCGGAGTACTGGGACTTTGGCGAGCAAAGTCTCTTGCCTGCGCTTTGCAGATCGACACTGTTGATAAACACAATAGCAGGGAGATATACCATGAACAGAAGATTAGGATTGATTCTCACAGCAACGCTCGGAGTATTCATTGCTCACACGGGACTAGCTCTAGCTGAAATTCAACGCCGAGTTGAGATATCGCCGACTGAAAGTTCGATCTCCTGGGTAGGCCGTAAGGTAACTGGATCGCATGCTGGAACGGTTCCGATAAAGGAAGGCGAGGTGATGCTGAATGGAGCGGCTATAGCTTCAGGCAGATTCGGGATTGATCTTTCAGGGGTTAGGGTTACAGATATCCCGGATCCAAAGAACAACGCTAAATTAGTTGGCCACTTGAAGTCACCAGACTTTTTCTCAGCAGAACTTTTTCCAACAGTGCAATTTACTATAGATAGCGCTTCTCCGATGGCTAATCCGCTGCCAACAGGCGAGAACACAACGATTAAAGGCACCTTGTCGATCAAGGGTATCTCAAAGCCTGTAGAGTTTCCTGCGCGTGTGGCGATAAAGGATGGTGTGGCAGAAGCTACCGGTAAAGCCAAACTTGATCGTACTCAGTGGGATATTCGCTACGGCTCTGGCAAGTTTTTTCAAGGGCTGGGAGATAAGTTGATCTACGATGAGTTCGAGGTTGATTTTAGGCTTAAAGGGAAGGTAGTAGGATAAGCCAAACGTAACTACTCACCGACTTTTAAGATCGTCGCTGCAATTTCGTCGCTAAATGAGGTGATTTTGGCGGGTCTT
>JBBALZ010000133.1:0-8417 GCA_040402735.1 Bdellovibrionota bacterium | reverse complement strand
CACCTGCTTGGTATCTCTTTAAGTAGTTGGCGACCGTATTTCGGCTTAAAAACAGGTAACACTTTAGCAGTTTGCCGAAGCCTCCATGAAACCTCGCCCTTCTACGTGAACGTGCTCGTGCACGTAAACGTGAACGTACACGAAAAGCCGGCAACCCCGGGTATTATCGCCGAATGTATTCGATACCTGACTAAGAAGACGACAGCAAGATTATGTCGTTAATTCTTATTCGGGTACGTTTACGTGCACGAGCACGTGCAGGTGCACGTTTTTTGGCAAACAGCTAAAGTGTTACAACTTTGTGAGCTTGAAACTGTTTCGGGAGTTGCTACAAGATAGGGGGTGAAAAAGGTCAGGTGGGGACTCGAGGGTTGGTATGAGATCTGCTCTCAGTGTGTGCTAGCGGAATAGTCGAGGCCCTCGGTGTTATAGCCTTCTTTTGTCATCCGTATTGCACCTCCGAGCGCGGTACAGTTGAGCTGTAATGCATCGGGGTGATCTGCAGTACGTATGATTCGGTGGATTGATCCGGTGGAGCGATGATGAACTTTTGTGCCAGTTTTGTCGTTGCTCTCACGGTGCTTGCAGCTTTCAGACCCCTTGCAAGCCAAGCAACGGATCGCTGTGAACGGATAGTGTCAACTGCGCCGAGTGTAACTGAGCTTCTGTTTGACCTTGGCCTGGGATCGCGCCTCGTGGGCGCAACGGAGTTTTGCCGCTATCCCTCAGATGCTCTTAAAGTTCCGCGAGTGGGAGGGTATCTTGATCTCAATCTTGAGCGGGTGGTTGCATTGAAACCCTCGGTAGTGTTTGGTTTGAAGGAGAGCGAAGCAGCCCTTAAGCCCCTTGAAAGATTTAATGTCGAAACCCAGCTCTTGGATCATACATCCCTTGGAGGAATTCGTGCGAGCTATTCGAAAGTGGCGCAGATTTGTGGAATCTCAGAGCGTGCTCAGATGAAACTGGCCGCATTTGCGGCTCGCGAGCGGCTGCTAGCAGAGAGCTGTCGGGCTTCTCGCGGCTCAGGCGCTCTAAAACGTGTTATGGTCGTCGTTGGACGAACTCGAGAGGGTAGTGCTGATTCTGGAGTGTATGTCTCGGGTAGCGATGGTTTTTACTCCGACATTGTCTCGTTGCTCGGAGCTGTAAACGTCCACGCCGGGCGGACTGTTGCAGTGCCTTCGCTATCTGCGGAGGGAATTCGCGCGTTGGCTCCCGATGTGGTGATAGATATAGTGAATGTGGATGACCCAGCTGATGAGCGCGGCTTTGAGGCTTTTTGGCGACAGTTCCCTGAGCTTCCAGCCGTGCAGCAGGGTAGGGTAGTGGTGCTGAGCGATGACTACGCGAGCATCCCGGGCCCACGGTACATCACGCTGGCTGAACGCCTATCTAAGGTTATCTGCGCAGCAGGCCACTAGAGTAGCTGGTGACCCGCCAGGGCATCGCAATTCTCCCGCTATCTACTCGAAAAGGCGGACACTCCTGATAGGGATAAAAATGCGCGGCCAATCGTCGTTAAACTTATTAAAAACGATACGTTCCGCGCATTTTTGGCCCCGTTTAAGAAGAGGGAATTGCGAAGCCCTGGTGACCCGCAAACCCCCTTGTGTGAACGAATAGCGGCCGCTATCCTATGGGGCCTGAACCTAATGTAGGCTTCAGCGGTCTCTGTGCAGTGCACCTGCATTGCTGCATGGGAATTGTACGTAGTAGCCGCACTCACCGCTCTCTGTTTTTAGAAGTTATGTCCGATTCGGTGCAACCTCTAGCGTCCCTCGTTTCGCTCCAGGATATCAGCCTTTCGCTGCATCACCGCCCAATGGTGCGTAGGCTCTCGTTTGAGCTTAAGCCGGGGGAGTGCCTCTCGATAGTTGGTCCCAACGGAGCAGGCAAGACAACGCTGCTGCGGATTCTGTGTGGCCTATACCGAGGCTATGAGGGGACAGCTCGGATTGCTGGCAGGGAAGTTAAGCACGAGCCGGTTGAATCGTTAGCGCGGCTCGTTAGTCTAGTGCCGCAGCGAATGGAGTTTTTGCCCGGATTTACCGTTTCGGAGTACATGGAGCTCACGGGGCCTCGTAAGGGGCCGCAGGTTCAGGAGCTGATTGCCGATCTGGGGGATAGATTGTTGCCTGAGCTTAGCGGCGGTGAACTCCAGCGCGTTATTATCGCAGGGGCAGTGGCACAGGGTGTAAAGTTACTATTGCTCGATGAGCCGACCTCGAACCTTGATCCGAGTGGTCGTGCACAGGTGGAACAGGTGCTCAGGGTCTGCCGTGAAGAGTTTGGTATTTCGTACGTTTTAGTCACTCATGATATCTCTCTTGCGCTTCGTTGCTGCGCGCGCATGCTCGTGATAGCTAACGGTGAGCAGCGCTGGGTCGGTGATGCAACCGAGGAGGCTGTTGTGTGCGCGCTTGAGGGCGCGTACGGTTGTGGGTTTGTGAGGCTTGAGCACCAGTCAGTCCAGGGCGCAGTAGTCGTTCCGGTTTGATCTGACAAGCTCTAAGGAGTGAGCAACATGCGGGTTGCTCGCGAGTAATTCAGCCTTCATGGTTTCAGGTGGTGAGCTAAGCGCCAGGAGAGGCGATAGCGCAGGAGGCTTTACTGAGTGGTCGTTGCCCGAACTTCATTTGCGTATCTTTACGCCGCTCTTACTGGGCTGCTGTGCATAGCTCTCGCTACGAGTGTTCTTGTAGGGCTAACTACCTACACACTAACTGACCTCCTTGAAGATAATGAGGCGCGGAGAATTGTTTTTCAGCTCAGAGTCCCACGAGTTTTGTGTTCGGTGCTAGTGGGTGGTGGTTTAGCCGTAGTAGGTGTGGCGTATCAGGCCTTGTTTCGTAACCACCTTGCGAGCCCGTTTACCCTTGGTGTTTCATCCGGAGCAGCGCTTTGTTCGTCAGCGGCGCTTGTGCTTGGGTTAACATCCTCGCGCTTCGGGATGGATATAGGGATTTACGCGCTCTTTGGTGCGTTGTTAAGTATCGCCTTTATCCTTATCGTCGCAGCGCGAGTTCACCGGGGTCATTCGCACTCTTTGTTGTTGGTTGGGATAGTTTTTAGCTTCTTTTGCTCTAGTGCCATGACCTTGATTCAGTATCTGGCGGATTACTCCGAGCTGTTTCAGGTGACTCGGTGGCTTATGGGCGGTATTCCTTCGGTCGGCTGGGGGGACCTGTTTGTCGGAGCTGTGTGCGCAGGGGTGATTACAGCGTGGCTATTTTCACATACAAGACAGCTTGATCTGATGCTATTCGGTGATGACCTAGCTACGGTCAAAGGGGTTGATCCGGTACGTTTTGGTAGGGCTACGTTTGTGCTATCGAGCTTCCTCGTGGGGTGGATCGTCGCGCAGTGCGGGGTTATTGGCTTTGTTGGCATCGTTGTGCCAGCGATCGCGCGAGTAATGGTGGGGGTTTCCCATGCGCGTGTTCTTCCGATTTCACTTCTCCTTGGGGCATCCTTGGTGGTACTCTGTGATCTTTTAGGTCGCCTAGTCATTGCGCCGTTTGAGATCCCGGCAGGGGTTTTTACCTCGGTAATTGGCGGCCCAGTTTTCGTGCTTCTTTTACTTACTGAGACGAGGCGCGTAGCATAAGCGCTCCACAGCGAGCTGGAGGAGCGATACCACTATGAACGACCACCAACATGACGCAGCGCGAGATTTTTTCGATATTACTCCCGATAAGGTTCTGGCCGCTGTAGAGCAGTTAGGCGTGCGGTGCAGCGGTAGGGTTCTCGCCCTAAACAGCATGGAGAACAGGGTCTACGAGGTCGAGCTTGATATCGACTTACCTCCGAAAGCTCCTAAGTGGGATGCCTTTCGTGTTGTTAAGCTCTATCGTCCCGGACGCTGGAGTAGGGAGCAGATACTTGAGGAGCATGAGTTTTTACGAGAGGCTGCTGCTGCAGATCTGCCCGTAGTTGTTCCACTTACTTTCCCCTCGGGTTCCACACTCGCAACGCTTCCTGATTCACCGATCTATTTTGCAGTGTTTCCAAAGGTTGGCGGACGTATCTCCGATGAGTTAGCGGATGTGGAGCTTGAGCAGATCGGTAGGTTACTAGCGCGACTCCATAGCGTTGGCAGCGCCCGTTCATTTCAGCATCGACTCGCTCTTACCGTGCAGAGTTATGGCTACGATAATTTGGAGTATTTGCGTCAGCATAAGCTTATCCCGGTAACGGTTGAGGCGCACTTTCTTAGGATCGCTAGCCGGATATTTAGCACAACAGAGCCGTGGTTTAGCGATGTAGCAACACAGCGGATTCATGGCGATTGTCATCTCGGGAATATCCTGTGGCTCTGGTCAAAGTGCTCGGTAGTTGATTTTGATGACTCTATTATGGGGCCGTGTGTACAAGACCTTTGGCTGCTAACGCCTGGCCGCGATGAGGATTCTCTCAGGCGGCAGGAGGTGCTTGTTCGAGGGTATGCCAGCATGCGCCCATTTGATCAGGGGAGTTTGAGGCTTAGGGAGCCGCTAAGAGCCCTAAGGATGGTTCACTTCACTACCTGGATAGCAAAAAGGTTCGAAGATCCTGCTTTCAAACAGGTTTTTGTAGATTATGGCTCTGAGCGCTACTGGCGAGAGCAGCTAGTAGCGCTGCAAGAAGTAGGAGAGTGCTTGGGTATAGCTTAGTTTTGCGCTACGATCCGTCCGCATCGGTATGTTTATCGGTATTACTCTAGTTATAGTTCTCATAGCCATCAACGCGTTCTTCGTCGCTGCTGAGTTTGCTTTGGTCAAGGTTAGGTATTCTGCCGTAGAGATGGACGCGGCGGATGGCCGAGCTATCGCAGGGGTATCAAAGAAGTTGCTCGACCGATTAGATGCGTATCTATCTGCGGCGCAAATCGGGATCACTCTTGCAAGCTTAGCGCTTGGATGGGTGGGTGAGCCGGTTGTTGCTGATATGATCGTTGGGTCGATGGATGCGTTGTCGATTCCGATCTCAGAGGATCTAGCGCATAAGATCGCTATTCCGGTTGGATTTATCGCTATAACGGTTTTGCATCTTATATTCGGAGAGGCCGTTCCTAAGTATACGGCTATCTACCATCCTCAAGGTATAACGTATGCGTGCGCCATACCGCTTAGCTTGTTTGCGAAAGCTGTAGCTCCACTGGTTTGGATTATTAATAGCGCTTCTTGGTTAATTCTGGCTCCCTTTGGAATTAAAGTGAGTAGCGAGGAGGACACGCATACCGAAGAGGAGCTACGCCTACTTCTAGCAGAAAGTGCCCATAGTGGAGAGTTAGGCTCGATTCAAAAGACAGAGCATGAATTGATTGAAAAGGTTTTTAGCTTTGATGAGCGTTTAGTTAGACAGATTATGATTCCGCGGACTCAGATGTCAGCAGTCGATGCAGCGGCAACGCCTGAGCAGGTGCTAGATTCAGTTAGTAGAGATGGATATTCGCGGGTGCCGGTATATTCTGGGTCTCGTGACAATATAGTTGGTGTTGTTTACACCAAGGAGCTTTTGCGTAAGTGCATGGAGAAGATGCCGTTCTCAATCCAGATGATTCTTCATCCGGCATATTTTGTACCAGAGACAAAAAAAATCAGCGCACTGTTGCGGGAATTGCAGAGTAAGAAGATTCACATGGCGATCGTTGTTGATGAGTTCGGAGTTACCTCGGGATTGGTAACGCTTGAAGATATCGTCGAGGAGCTAGTAGGTGAGATACAAGATGAATTCGACGATGAGCGCCCAGCGGTAGAGAAACGAGCAGATGGCAGTTTTGTGGTAAATGCGCATGCTTCGATTATTGATGTAAACGCGCTCTTGCCATTAGCGCTACCTGAATCGCCAGAGTACTCAACGGTTGCAGGTTATACCAATGTGCTCTTTAGTGGGATTCCAGAGGTGGGACAAGAGTTGATAGAACATGGATTTCTCGTACGCATTTTAAAGCGCTCGCGCGGTAGTGTTGATTCTGTATTGCTGGTGCCGCAAGTCTCTGAGGAGTCAAGCGAGAGGGATTTAGTTGACCAAGAGGGCGATCAGTAATTTATTAGCGGGCTTTTTAGCGCACGATTGTAGAGAAGGTCTTATCGGTGCTAGCATAGTCCGAAGGGGAGATCCTAAAATGTCGACAAAGAGCGTGACCATGTCAAACCGTCTGCAACTGAGGGAATTCGAGAGTTTTCACAGGGCGCGACTCGCTCCTGTGCAACAAAGGCCGTCGCTTGGCGAGTTAGCAATTACTGCACTCATTACCCTTATCATGGCCCCATTTGGATTCGTTACTTTCATGGTTATTCCGGTCATGGGGCAGGTGACCGTTGGCTTTGCTCTTTTACTCACCTGTATCTACTTATTTTACCGGAGATCCTTAGCGGCTGCAGCGGTCACAATCGGATGTTCAGTTCTATTCTGGACCGCTCTTTTCCTTACGATCCAGGCTATTAAGAATAATCTGGAAGTGCTGCTCTTTTTCTTTACAGCGATGGGTATCCCGGTATCAGCGATGTATTGCATGTTCATCGGAACAAGAATCTGGTCGATCCGTGGAGGCTTGGATTAGGTATGCAGTTTATTAGGCTAGAAGCCATCTCAAAAATCCCCTGGGCTGCGGCTCGCTGCGCTACGAGATCGCGTCGTCTTAGGGAGAAAACGTGCTCGCTGTATCGCAGCGGATACACCCGCGCGCTTTTTCTCCCTGCATTCTCGCGCTCTCGTAGCTCGCAGAGCCTCGCCTGCATGGCATTTTTGAGATGGCTTCTAGTGACGATAGCGTTGCTGGTTGTAGTGTCTACCTCTGCCAGTGCTGCAGCCCAGGACGTATACACGTACGAGGTCAAAGGTGTACTTAAGTCTCTTCCAGGCAAGGGAACGGCAGATAATGAGATCCTCGTTAAACATGAGCCGATTCCTGGATATCGAGATGAGGCTGGCAACATTGTTGGGATGGCCGCGATGACCATGCCTTTTTACCTTGCACCTAGTATAAAGGTAGAATCATTTGAGGCAGGGGATCGGGTTGAGATGGTTGTTGAACAACGTTTAAAGCCCAGATTTACCGAAGAGGTAATTTCTCTGAAGAAGGTCAACAAGTAGTCCTTGAGTGGGCTTACAAAAGCCGCGGTGTGCACTCTGCTTGCCTGTTAATTGTCATAAATAGTAGCCCCAGATGACACATTCTACGCATATCTTTCCGTTCAACGAATTTTGGCCGGTGTATGTGTTGTTCAGTCTTGGTGTCTCGATAGTTTTGTGGCTATCGCTACGCGCATTCGGTCAGCAACCTCATGAGGTTAGCATCCGTGAAGCTACTGTATCGGCGCTTAGCTGGCTAGGAATGGCCTTGCTGTTTAACATGGCGCTCTACGGTTTTACCCTCTGGTATCTGCAGGGCGCGCCCGCGGTCGCGGCGAGCTTGGGCTTAACACCGGATGCGCTAGCGCGCCAAACAGCGCTGGAGTTTCTCTCAGGATACCTGCTTGAGAAGTCTTTGGCTGTCGATAATCTCTTTGTTTTCCTCGTTATATTTCGGTTCTTCTCAATAGCGCCTCAATACCAGCAACGCGTACTCTTCTATGGCCTGTTTGGAGCAATCGCACTTCGTGCGCTGTTTATAGCGATGGGCTCGGTGGTGATGCAGATTCCTGTCGTAGTAATTGGATTTGGGCTTTTTTTGATCTACCAAGGGATTTCGGTTTTACGGGGTAAGGAGCCTGAGCTGCATCCAGAGAAGAATACGGTCCTGAGGTTGCTAAAGCGCTTTCTCCCGATCTCAAATTCCCTAGATGGCCAACGCTTCTTTACCAAAGTCGGTGGTAAGTTCTTGTGTACGCCGCTTTTTGTTGCTCTGATCCTCGTAGAGATTACAGACATAATGTTCGCATTCGATTCGGTTCCCGCGATTTTTGGAATTACCAAAGAGCCGCTAGTTGTGTTTACGTCGAATATTTTTGCGGTAATAGATCTTCGGGCGCTCTATTTTCTGCTCGCAGCTTTTATTTCGCGCTTCCACTATCTATCGTATGGCCTATCGTTTGTACTCATCTTTATCGGTGTGAAGATGGCACTCTTTGATGAACTCCTTCATATGAAGCTGCCGACCGAGATATCGCTTATGGTTGTGCTGGGTCTCATCGTCGGGTCGGTGGTACTATCTCTCGTTAAACCACCGCAGCGCGGTGCAGAAACGGACTAGCTGTTAGCGACTTGCAGGCGTGAGAGAGCAGCCTCGGCGGCCTGGTGCGTTTCTTCGATTGATTCTCCATGCTGGCTGAGGTCGAGGCCAATCGCTTCTTCTTCTTCTTCACTGCTAAATGAGGTGATTTTGGAGGATCTTCTTTCTTGCCACACCCAAAGTCGGCGGTGCCTTTTTTGATGAGTGGTTATTATCCTAAATTCGGCAGTTGCGGGTCTGAAAATGGCGCATCTACTCGAAA
>JBBALZ010000132.1:220-8455 GCA_040402735.1 Bdellovibrionota bacterium | reverse complement strand
CAAAAGCCACAGTGATTTTGAGTAGATGCGCCATTTTCAGACCCGCAACTGCTGATGAATTTAGGATTATGCATAGTTAGCCTTCCCATGGTCCCCCTTCCCCATCTGATCCCCGGCCATAAACTACCTTCCCCATGGTACCCTTCCCCATGGTACAGGTAGAAGTCAGCTGGGGTACGAGCACGCACGGAAACGCCCATTTTACCCCCTTACTTAGCTACTACTTGCAGGCGCCTCAGAGGAATAGGGCATCGCAATTCTCTTCTCTTAAATGGGGCCAAAAATGCGCAGAACCTACTGTATCTAATGAGTTTAACGGGATTTAGCCGCGCATTTTTATCCCTATCAGGAATGCCAGTCCTTTCCAGTAGATAGCGGGAGAATTGCGAAGCCCTATCAGAGGAATAGCAGGCAAATCAATCGCTTTTTTATAAGTAGTTGAACTACGCTGTCGGGCCGATACTTGTCCTGTCGAGAAGGGTCAAGCGAGGATCGAAATGCGTAGCTGGTGGTCCCACGCTATGTTTTCAAGAGTTCAAGTAGAGTGTGCAAAGGGGAGCTAGAGGTGAACAACCAGGTATTGATTGGTCAGGCTTCCGTGGAGGGGGCGCTGCTAAAAAGTAGCCCCTCCAAGGACTTCTGCTCACGCAGCCGATCTAACGCTACCAGCTCTGGGAACCTATTCATGAAGGTAACTTCGGGGCAAAACCAACGGGGTTGTTCTTTTGACGCCTTAGGATCGTAGTACTCGCTAGCTTTGTCGAACTGTGTGGGGTCCGCCACATCCTCCTTGCTCACCTCGGCTATTCCCGCCAGACCGGGAGGCTCCGCGTTCGAGTGTTAGATGAGCACAACATCCTTTCGCTTCATCTCTCTTAGAAAGTTGCGCGCCTGGTAATTACGCACGCCCGTCCACAGTGTTTTACCATCCCTGGCTAGGTCGTATATTGAATAGACGTCCGGCTCAGTCTTCGCCAACTAATACTTCATATATTACTCCTCTCTCACCAGGGACGAAGCGTGACGGTCGACATCGGCGAGATTACCTCATCAGGCGCCCGATAACAGATATGCGCTATGTCTTCGCTCCAAATTCGGATCGTGTGCTCAGAGTGCTTGTACCACGTCAAATCATCGATACTGACCACATCGAGCTGCCCGTGCTCCCTATCCTTGAACTCGGCGATGACTTGATTAGTGCTCCCGTCGCGCAACCTTCCCTCGAAGGCGGTGGTTCCGCTCGACAAGGCTCCGATAGCGATGTATCCGATCGCGTTGAGCCAAACCTTCGTTGGCACTACTTCTACGATCGCGAGCTCCACCAACAAAGCGTCCGCGCTTGGCTTGTCTACCACGGTGAAAGTCTTACGCTCATTTGTCGTAAATTCCTTGACCAGCTTCTCTCGAAAGTAATCGGTTAGATCCTGCGCCTGAACTTGCTCCGAGCCGGGGGCCTCATCCGCGCGATCCCACCAATCCAATTTCAAGAGATGGGTCGTATCGATAGGGGCGATATAGACTTTGTTATATTTATTTAGGTCTATCCCTTCTTTGAACCATACAGCGTCGAACGGAAGCTTTGCGTCTGGTTTGAGCACCTCAGGATTCTGGATAAACCCAGCATCCGGCGCCACTGAAGCTCGACACGCGACGACAGAAAAAGCCAACACCGCGACGCATAACCGCGCCGCTCGCTGAAATAGGTCGCTTCTCATACTCCTAATCCTAAAAAGCCCCGCCCGTCCATCGGGCTGTGCAGCAGAATTATCCTAAATTCGGCAGTTAAGGAAGATGAAAATGGTGCAGGTACTCAAAAGCACGAAGGATTTTGAATTTTTCGGAGGCGCAACCCTGGCACCGTCAGGGTGAGCACCGAAAATTCAAAAGCCACAGTGATTTTGAGTAGATGCGCCATTTTCAGACCCGCAACTGCTGATGAATTTAGGATTATACTTTTCGCAACTTAGCTCTTCCCTAACCGCTCTGTTAGCCACTGGAGTCCAGAGGGTAGTGAATGAGACCTACCGGAATTTTTCGCTAAACAAGTTTTCCAGACCCTCGCGCCAAGGCATGACCTCGATGCCTTCTACCAATCGTGGGTGAGATTCACGACAGAGGCAGATATATCGACACCGCGGAAAATCCACCTGTAACGAGCGAAGATGAGCAAGATGGGCTTTGGTGATAGCATCACTTGATTTAACCTCGATAAAGATATGCTCTTCTCGTGGTCGCGACAGGACGAGATCAATCTCCAGGCCACCTGCGGTAGCGAGGTATGAGAGAGAGTACTTGGCGCGAAAATAGTCGTTCAAGCGACGCGTTTCGTTGATGATGAAATGCTCGAATAGTGGCCCCCGTTCCTGGCTCGGGAGAGGTATAAAGCGCAGAGTTTCATCGATGGCCCTCTTCACTCCGCAATCGAAAAGATAGAATTTTGGAGCATGAAGCTGCTGCTTTCTTACTGAACGATTAAACGCGGGGAGAAGATATCCGAGCAAAGTATCATCTAGAATAGAGAAATAGTTCTGTACCGTTTTCACATCGACCTGAATATCGCGTGCGATTGCGGAGAAGTTTATGATTGTGCCGCTAGCCTGAGACGCGACCTCCAAGAAACGCCTAAATGGTTGGATATTCCGCACAAGCTGCTCAGCGGTTATCTCCTCACGGAGATAGGTGTGAACGTAGGCATCGAGGAACATCTCCTTTGATGAGTCGCTTGATAATCCTAAGATTCGTGGGAGAGTCCCCCACTCAAGCGCCTCGTCGAGCGAGAAGCTGGAAGCAATTTCGAACGCCGCTAGCGGATGTAGCGAGAAAACAAACGCGCGACCGGCAAGAAGATTCGCCGCCCCGCGTCGTAGCTTGCGTGCACTAGATCCGGTCAGCGCAAATAGCACTCCTCGAGATTCGATTTCGTGATGTACCACATCAAGCAGGGCGGGGACTTTTTGCACTTCGTCTATAACTACCCAAGAGTTCTTTTGGTTACGACGCGCGCTGATTCGTTCGCTTAACAGGGAGGGATTGTCAGCAAAGCGGCGCTCCTCTTTTGGGTCAAGGAGATCAATCCAAAGAGCCTTATTACGAGGGTAGAGCTCCTCTAGAAGAGAAGTCTTTCCGGTGCCGCGTGCGCCAAACAGAAAAAAACTGTTATCTTTCGGTAGGTTAATAGCTCGTGGAAACATAGTCCAAATATCGATTTGATTTATGGAGTATTGTCCACGAACATGAGTGAGCAGTCAATACCCTCGAACATTTAGTGGAGTTTGTGCAGCTTGATGAGGTAGATTCTCCACGGGCCTCGTATCGGTCGTATGTGAGGTATTTGATGTCAACCGTGCCCGTTAGTTCGCCACAGGACCCAAAATCCAACGATCCTCGTTACGGACAGCTATTTAAGGTGCTAGCCGATCTCTCGTTTGATTTTCACGACTTTTTTAGCGTTAAACGATCAGAGAAGTGCTTTGAATTATCTGAGCAGGGTAGGGTGTCTGAGGTCGTAATAGTAAGGTGCTCTCCCGAAGAGTTAATTTTTTCAGGAGCAGTACTCGATAAGCGCACTAGGACAGTGACGGTCAAGATTAGCGTGGCGGGGAACTTAGCTGGCTTTCAAATGAGCACGTTCTGTGATTGTAAAGCTGACAGATATTGCGAGCATGCGGCAGCTATCCTTGAGAATTTTTTCGATGAGGCATGGGCCGATAAATTAAACGAATTTATCGCGCACCCTTGTCCTACAATAGTAGCTCCTAACCAAAGTACTAGGGAACTCGCGAATATTTCTGGAATCGATATTTCAGGATCCGATGGTCTGCCACTCTCCAAAGAAATGCAGCAGCGCCTTATTCGGCTTGGTAATTCAGAAAAGCCGCTTTCTCCCAATAAGATGGCGCCCCGTTACCAGGTTGGATACGAATTACATCTCGTTAACACTAATGCGAAAGAACAACTTCGCAAGTGGATGATAAAAGCTGTAGTGCTTGATAGCGCAGGGGAACGGCTAGTAGTTTCTCAGTACGACTACGATAACTTTGAAGAGATAGCCCCTACTGGGGGTGTATCGTTCGCTCCCGAGGACGGAGTGCTCTTACTTGGACTTGAGGCGCTCGCCGTTAGAAAGATCGAGCGCTACGGCTCTTATAATTCATTTTCTTCGTTACGGATATCGACCAGGGGAGATCTCCTCTCGCAAGCTGTAGGATTGGGTAGATGTTTTATCCCCATGAGGAGGGCGCCGCTTAAATTAGGTGGGCAATTGACGGTGCGGCTCGGCTGGAATTTAACCGCAAAGGGGTATCGCAAGCCTGAGATTATCGGTGTGCCAGAAGGCACAGTGATTCTTAATGCTCAGCCGACACCGATGTATATTAATTCTGGCACCGGTGAGGTGGGTCCGGTCTTTGTGGATGGGACATCGGTGCAGGTCGAAGATTGGGTGAGCCTGCCAAGGGTTAAGATCGAGCAGTCTCCATCTTTACTAAGATCCCTCCGTAGTAATGGCCTACCGACGGCTGGACTTGAAGATATAGTCCTAGCAGGTGAGACGCTCGATCCCGCAACACCGCGTGTTAAGCTAACCGTGTTCTCCACTGACTTTGTGTCCCCGTATAGCAGCGATACGGAGTTATCTCCGCCTATCAGCGAGGAAACGGAGTTGCTTCGAGTTGGTGACGTAGCCGCTAAAGTATATGCTATCAAATTATCGTTTTTCTACGCGGATACTGAGGTCACTCGGGCCGATGCCGCGATTGCATTAGCCGATTCCAGAGCCCCGGGAGGCAGAATTTTACGAAATATGAACTTTGAGCGAGCCGCGGCGGGTAAACTCCTCGGCCTGGGAGTGCAAGATTTTCACACTCTTTTCTCTGGAGAGATATCCTCCCTAAAGTCAAAAGGACTCTACGGCGTCCCCTCATACTATTTTAATCACCTCTCTACGCAGCTGCAGTACGTGCCTAAATTAGTACAATGCGCGAACGAAAATGGCTGGGATATAGAAGTAGCTCCGGAATTAGTGCCTAACTCCATACGGGCTTCTGATTTTAGTGGTGAGTTGCTGGAACACGATGAATCCGGTTGGTTTGAGGCTAAGCTCCGCGTTGAGTCCAAGGGCGTGTCGTTTGATCTTGGCGATGTTCTTCTGTCTTTACTGAACGCCCGCACAGGCAAACTTGCTCTCCTTGAGTTGAGTAGGGCAACTAATGTAGTTGTCATGCTGCGGGATCGCAGTATTGAGATTGAGCGTGAGCGGTTACTCCAACTCGTGCGAGTTGTGGGTGAGCTAGCGGACCCTGAAGAGAAGCAGAGATTGCGATTTAACCGCTTTTCCGGGTACGCGCTTGAGAACGTGCTTGGTGATAATCTAGGTAGATGGCAGTCCAGTAAACAGATTCAAGCGCTGCGAGAAAGAATTAAACGACTCGAGCAACCTACAAGTATCGCTGAACCCTCTGGTTTTAAAGGATCATTGCGCGACTATCAGCAACATGGGCTGGCCTGGCTAGCGACCTTGGGGAAAGTTGAGCTAGGTGGGATCCTGGCTGATGACATGGGGCTTGGAAAGACCGTGCAGATAATCGCTTTCCTGCTTTTAGAGCAGTTGCAGGGCCGGAATGGACCTAATCTTGTGGTTTGTCCAAAAAGTGTTGTGCCTAACTGGATTGCGGAGCTAGCACGCTTCGCGCCGGGGCTCGCAGTGCACCAATCAACTGGCACGAACCGAACCAAGCGCATAGAAACATTACAATCGGCTAACGTAGTAGTTACCTCGTATGCATTACTTAACAAAGATAGTGAAGTTCTAAGGAACATCGAATTTAACCTAGCTATCTTTGATGAGGCTCAAGCGATTAAAAATCCAGTAACGGTCTCCTATCAGGCCGCAAGCGCTATCAAAGCCAGGCTCAAGCTCCCTGTGAGTGGCACACCACTTGAAAACAACCTACAGGATCTCTGGGCACACTTTAATTTGACGATGCCTGGGTTCCTTTATTCTCACCGAACATTTAATCAAGTCTACCGTAAATCGATTGAGAAAAACGGCGATTCGCGACTGCGTGAGCACCTAGCGGCGCGGATTAAACCCTTTGTGCTACGGCGCACCAAGCAGGAGGTTGTCAAAGAGCTGCCACCACTGACTGAGATCATCAAGCGTTGCGAGCTAGAAGGCGCCCAAAGAGACCTCTACGAAACTATTAGACAGCTTACGACAAAGAAGGTCCGTGAGGCTCTTAGAAGCAAAGGAGCAAAGCGCTCTCACATCGAATTTCTCGATGCTCTGTTGAAGCTACGCCAAGTCTGCTGCGACCCGCGACTTGTTAAGACACAAGCTGCCCAAGCAGTGCAACAATCAGCCAAGCTTACGCTACTGATGGAATTATTGACCCAGCTCTTATCTGAGGGGAGGTCAGTGGTGCTCTTCTCGCAGTTTACCTCAATGCTGGCTCTGATAGAACAAGCCGTGCAAGCCGAAGGAATTACCTACTGTATCCTTACCGGAGAGACTACCGATCGAGAATCGCCGATCAGATCTTTTCAGGCAGGGGAGAAGCGACTTTTTCTTATGAGCCTTAAAGCGGGCGGTGTTGGCATTAACCTTACCGCGGCTGACACCGTGGTGATGTACGACCCTTGGTGGAACCCCGCGGTAGAGGCCCAGGCGATTTGCCGTGCGCACCGTATAGGCCAGAAGAATCCAGTTTTTGCATATCGACTGATTGCTCAAGGTTCGATAGAGGAGAAGATCCTCGATCTTCAAACACGCAAGCGTGATTTAGTGGAAAACATTCTGAGCGATAATGAACGGCCCCCAGAATTAAGCACTGAGCTAGTTGATTATCTGTTCGCTCCGCTTGGCGAAGGAGATAAATACGCATCCTAAACTTGATGCATTGTTACATTACCTTATAACGAGGATCTTAAAATCAGGTGAGTAGTTGCAACGGGGCCTCGCAATTCTCCCGCTATCTATCTCGAAAAGACTGGCATTCCTGACAGGGATAAAAATGCGCGGCTAAATCCCGTTAAACTCATTAAATACAGTAGGCTCCGCGCATTTTTGGCCCTATTTAAGAGAAGAGAATTGCGATGCCCTGTAGTTGCAATTAGGTTTTGACAGAAATCGGGGGCAATACATCGACTACGCGCAAAAATAAAACTGCGTTAACCAAATGCTGTGTAGTCTCATTATCTCTCTTTGTATCCTTAACCTACTGATTATTAAAATCTATGTCGCCCCTTGAGCGCTCCGGCTAACAACATTCTAGCAGCCACAAAATCGCTTATAACATCTAAAATTCTGTCTAAATACAGGTTTAACGATCGGCATATCTCTCGTTCTATTTCTCTAAAAACGGAAGTCGAACGAGAACGCTGACGACTTTGGGGATCGCTTAGTTTTTAAACGGTTGTGTATGTAAACGGTCTTGTACGTGCAGAGGGAACGTCACTACAGATATAGAGCTCTTGGTAAAAAAGAGGGCTCAGCTGGTTACTCTGATAACAGGGGGCACTCAATCCCTCCATATCTATTCTGTAACGAAGGGTCTTTATCAACAGAGGATGCAAGCTTTACGGCCACCGAGCACACGGTATTGCGCGGTCACGCTACTAGTCTATCTAATGGAGCGAGCCTAGCTGCAAAAACAAAGTGGCTTAATATCCGCCTCGATTCGAGCTTTGGACGAGTCGCTCTCAGCTTAAGTATCGTTTGTATTTTATTAATAGCAGTTAAGGCATTAGCTCAATCTAACGACGCATATTTCGGATCGGAGGCAATATGCGATAGTTGCGGACAGTCAACAGAATCCGCCCAGCCCTGGCCCACAAAAACCCCTACTGAGACACCTACTAATACTCCTTCTGTGACTCCTACTCATACTCCGACAGAGACTCCTACTGATACACCTACCGAGACTCCTACTGATACACCTACCGAGACTCCTACTGATACACCTACAGAGACTCCTACGGATACACCTACGGAGACTCCTACTGATACACCAACCGAGACTCCTACTGATACACCTACGGAGACTCCAACTCATACACCTACCGAGACTCCTACTGATACACCTACAGAGACTCCAACTCATACACCTACCGAGACTCCCACTGATACACCCACGGAGACTCCGACTCATACGCCTACCGAGACTCCTACTGATACACCTACTGAGACTCCAACTCATACACCTACCGAGACTCCCACTGATACACCCACGGAGACTC
>JBBALZ010000132.1:0-120 GCA_040402735.1 Bdellovibrionota bacterium | reverse complement strand
CGACTCATACGCCTACCGAGACTCCTACTGATACACCTACAGAGACTCCAACTCATACGCCTACAGAGACTCCTACTGATACACCCACGGAGACTCCAACTCATACGCCTACCGAGACTC
>JBBALZ010000131.1:0-8456 GCA_040402735.1 Bdellovibrionota bacterium | reverse complement strand
CCTATCAGGAATGCCAGTTGTTTCCAGTAGATAGCGGGAGAATTGCGAAGCCCTAGGCAAACTATCTCCCGCTATGGCAAGCTAGTAGTTGGTGCTAACCTCTGACGCAGACAAGTATCACATCTTTAATCCAACCCTACTGTATAACAACTACGATGTCGCCCAAAAAAAAGATGGTAAGCAAGGCTAAACAGAAGCGGAGTCCTAGAAAGCTACTCACGCGCTCCACCAGCCGTGCAAAGTTCGATCGTGAGCTTGCACTCTGGGGCTATAAATCAATGGTTCTATCGCGCCTAATCGACGATAAAACGATCACCCTATACAAGCAGAACAAGTGCCACTTTCAGATAAGTTGCGCGGGCCACGAAGCTCCGCAGGTGGCTGCGGCGCACGTATTCAGACCGGGACAGGATTGGTTCTTCCCCTACTACCGTGATCTAGCCCTGATGGTTGCGCTCGGCATGACAGCCGAAGAGCTGATGATGAATGCCATGAACAAATTAAACGATCCGAACTCTCACGGTCGGATGATGCCGATGCATTACGCGAGTATTCCGCTCAGGGTCCCTCCGCAGAGCTCTCCAACCGGCTCTCAATTCCTCCCTGCGGTCGGTTGTGCGCTTGGAGCGAAGCTAAAGAAACTAGACGAGGTCGTCTACGTCTCAACTGGTGAGGGGGCCTGCTCTCAAGGCGATTTTCACGAAGCACTTAACTGGGCTGCGCGCGAGAAGCTCCCAATTGTGTTTGTCGTTGAGAATAACAAATACGCCATATCGGTTCACATCTCTGAACAACTTGGGGCTAAGAGCGTTGCATCGCTTGCCGGTAACTATGCCAACCTGCACACTGCCGAGGTCGATGGCTCTGACCTGGTAGCATGTATAGCTGCGCTTGAGACAGCACATGAAAGGGCCAGGCGGGGTGCTGGTCCATCACTTATTGAGGCCCACGTACCGCGACTCTTAAGCCACTCGATCTCTGATAATCACCTTAAATACCGCTCAAAAGAGGATATAGCCGCCGAGCAGAAGCGGTGTCCAATACAACACCAACGTAAACTAATACGCAAACAGAAGATCGCAACTGACAAAGAGCTTGAGGCTCTTCACGCCCTGCTAAAGCAGATGGTAGACGATGCGTGTGACAAAGCTGAGCAGTCGCCAGATCCTGCACCGGAAACCGCGCTTGAGCACACCTTTAAGGAACCACACCCTGCCTCTCTGATTCAAGAAGAGCCAGCAAGTGGTGAAGAGATGTTTATCGTTGACGCTATTAATCACGCGCTTGACGAGGAGCTTGACCGAAATCCTGATATGGTGATTTACGGAGAGGATGTAGCCCACGGGAAGGGCGGCGTCTTTACCGTTACTGCAGGACTAACGGCGAAGTACGGAGCGAACCGCGTCTTTAACAGCCAGCTAGCAGAGAGTTCTATCGTTGGAACCGCAATTGGGCTTTCCATGCGCGGAATTAAGCCAGTGGTTGAGATTCAGTTTGGCGACTATGTCTGGACAGCGATGAATCAGATTAGGAATGAGCTAGCGATGATGCACTACCGCTCAGCAGGGGACTTCTCCTGCCCAGCGGTGCTGAGAATCCCTGTTGGTGGCTACATTCACGGTGGAGCATATCACTCACAAAATATCGAGGCTACATTCGCGCACTTTCCTGGGCTATACGTGCTCTACCCCTCAAATGCGACTGATGCCAAGGGGTTACTAAAGGCGGCTATCCGAGCAGACGATCCGGTACTATTTTTAGAGCACAAGGGACTCTATCGCCAGGTATATGCCAAGGGTCCTGCAGGAGATTCAAATCACCTCACACCTATCGGAAAAGCCAAAACAGTTCGAAGCGGTAACGATGTAACCGTTGTGACCTGGGGCGCTCTTGTGCACAAGAGCATCCTCGCCGCAGAACGTCTACAGAGCGAAGGTATATCGGTTGAGGTGCTTGATCTGCGCACGATCGTGCCGTTTGATCGTGAGCACGTCTTTGAGAGTGTCCGCAGGACGAATCGAGTCGTTATCGCCCATGAAGATATCCTGTTTGGTGGCTTTGGTGGCGAAATCGCAGCTCAGATAGCTGAAGATTGTTTTACTTTCCTCGATGCTCCCGTTAAACGCGTCGGAATGAAGTACGCTGCCGCTGTGCCACATGCGCCTATTCTGGAGGATGTCGTGCTCCCTCAGGATGGGGATGTGCTAGGGGCTATACGGGAAGTGGTTGGATTTTAGAGAGACGAGGCAAAACCCAGAATAGCCAGATTCATCGTTTCAGATTAGCAGTTTGCTTAAAACAGCAGCCCCGCAGGGGCTAACAACAGCTCCGGAATTAATTCCCGTTCCGGCAGGCCGGGAATCCGGTGCGTCTGCTTACGACTCTAACTTAAAACCCAACTACGAAAGAAATTCAAACTCTCAGGATTTATCAACGCCGCCACATTCCCAGGATCCTGCCCGTGTAAAATCCGCTTAACCGTTAACTCGGCTAGTTTGTTATTAGGAGTCCGCGGTAGGTCGGGAGCTTGGGCGATTATAGCCGGCACAAAAAAAGCATTAGACTTCTTTAGTGCGCTTCTAATCTGCTTCTCAAGATCGGCATCAAGTGTGTCTCCTGCCGCTAAGACGACAAATAGAACTATCTTCTCTGATGTTGCATCATTCGGGGTGTAGCCAACTGCGAGCGCCTGGCAGACTCGCGGCACACGATCGAGCGCTGCATAGATCTCCGCTGTCGCAATACGTACACCGCCTGGCTTGAGTGTCGCATCAGAGCGTCCTCCAAAAACAAGCCCTCCATTCGCAGTCTCACACACAAAATCCCCGTGCCTCCATACACCTGGATAATCCTCAAAGTACGCCGCTTGGTAGCTCTTGCCCTCCGGATCATCTAGAAAATAGATCGGCATCGAGGGTGCAGGATTTGCGCATACAAGCTCTCCTTGTTCATTCACTACTCGCTGGCCTTCCGCATTAAATACCGCCACATCATACCCAAGGCTCTTACACTGCACCTGTCCGCGATACACCGGCAAAAGTGGACACCCTAACCCAAAGCAACCAACTATATCAGTGCCTCCTGAGATACTCTGCAACCACACAGGCTTGATTGAGCGCTGTACGTAATCAAACAGGTGTGGCGCCAAGGCCGAACCTGTTGAGAACACCGATCGCAATTCAGGTAAACTAAACCTCTCACCGGGTTTAATCCGTTGCGTTGCCAGCTCTCCGAGATACGCGGCTGCTGTACCGAAGTGCGTTACCTGTTCCTGTTCGGCGAGTCGCCACAGGATCTGCCCCTCCTCACCAAATGGATCGCCGTCGTACATAACGATCGTGGCTCCACTCGCCAGTCCACTCACAAACCAGTTCCACATCATCCAACTCGTTGACGTCTGATAGAAAAAGCGGTTACCCGGACGGATATCGCTGTGAAGAATGTGCTCTTTTTTGTGCTCAAGCAGCGTATTACCGCCACCGTGCACAATTCCCTTGGGTTTTCCAGTTGTTCCTGAGGAGAAAAGCACATAGAGCGGATGCGAAAAGGGAAAAAGCGGCCCCGCCTTCCAATCATGCTCTGCTGCTGTAAGTTGATTGTAGTAGCCAACTCTTTTAATCACTGAAAGCGCAGGTACGGTAAAAGAAGTGCCTAAGTAATCCACCAGAATTAGCGCCTCGATTCCGGACACACGACTGACAATAGAGGCTATTGTGTCTTCAAGCGATCGCACCTCTCCTCGCCAGAGATACGAAGTGGCAACAATCAGCACTTTAGGTCTTACCCGCTCTATACGCGCGATAACACCCTCAACCTGATAATCAGTTCCACAGCTAGACCAGGTTGCGCCAATCTTAGCCGCGCCGAGCATACACGTGACCGCCTCTGGCACATTTGGAAGGTAGCCAAAAACTCGGTCTCCGGGTTTCAGGCCCACTTGCTCCAAAAAAGCAGCCACCATCCCAGCCTGTTCACGGAGTTCCCTGCGGGTAAAACGCCTAACTAGACGATCCTCAGACCACGAAACGAGCGCTGGATCATTGTCTGGCCCAGCCAGTAGGTTGTCAGCAAAATTCAGTGAAAGGTGCGGAAACCAGTTGCGAACTAGTGGGGTTTGACCTTGGGTGTTTTGATACGCGGGCTCTGCGACTCCTGCTGCTTGGATCTCAAGAAACCTCAAGGCCTCGCGCCAGAAGAGCTGGGGCTCGCTGATCGACCACGAATGTAGCTCTTGGTAACTACCAAACGAGTAGCCAGTTGTATCGATAAGCGCTCTCATAAAGCGGCTCAAGGCGCACGTGGAGATAAGCTCATTTGCGGGACTCCAGAGGATCTCGGCTTGATTGAGGGTCATAGGTATAGCGTTCTCTCTATAATTCTATAGCGAAATCCGGGCCGTTGGAGAACGCTATCGATTCGCGGATGCGAATCAAAAAAACAACCTATAGTGATGTATAGCAAAAGGCTTGCCAGTTTTACTGGCACGGACTTTTGCACATCACTATAGATTGTACTTGTGCTGTGTCTAAGGTGAAAGGGTAAAGGAGTGGTAACTACTCACCGGATTTTAAGATCGTCGCTGCAATTTCGTCGCTAAATCACCAACTATTCGCTCTTGCCAGAAAACGCCGCTACCAGCACAGTAGAGCGCATAGATATGAGTACAAAGAAAATTACCATCGCTGCAGGTCAAGGTTTTTGGGGCGACTGGCTTGAGGCTCCAGTCCGTCAGATTCAAGGCGGCCAGATCGATTACCTGATGCTCGATTATCTAGCAGAAGTAACGATGTCGGTTATGGCCAAGCAGAAAGAGGCTAATCCAAAACTCGGGTACGCCCGTGACTTTCCTGCCCTGATTGAGCGCATTCTTCCAGATATAGTAGCCAGAAAAACTACCGTCATCAGTAACGCTGGCGGGCTTAATCCAAAGGCGTGCGCAGAAGCTATCGTTCACGCTGCTCGTGCCCGTCAGATCTCAGTTAAGGTCGCCGTTGTTAGCGGTGATGATATACTAGCTTTCACCGCGAACAACGATTTACCGCACCTTGAGACCAAGGCATCTCTTAATGCTATCCGTGATCGTATTACATCCGCTAATGCCTACATCGGCTCTGAGCCGATCATCAAAGCGTTAAAGAATGGGGCGCAGATCATTATCACTGGGCGAGTTGCCGATCCCTCGATGGTGCTAGCCCCGATGCGATTTGCCTTCGGCTGGGCTGAGGATGATTGGAATAAGCTTGCTTCCGGCATACTTGCTGGCCATATCATCGAATGCGGAGCTCAATCATCCGGTGGTAATTTCTCTGGAGATTGGCGCTCTGTGGCGGATCTGGCCCACGTTGGTTTTCCGATAATTGAAGCTTACGAGAACGGAGACTTCATAGTTACCAAGCACCCCAACACAGGCGGACTAGTTTCGCAGGCCACCGTAAAGGAGCAGATGGTTTATGAAATTGGCGACCCAACCGCCTACTATACACCAGATGTCATCGCAAACTTCACCACAGCACAGTTAAGCGACGATGGGTCGCAGCGGGTCAAGATTACCGGTGTAACCGGCAAAGCGCGCCCGGATTCATACAAGGTATCGATTAGCTACTTTCACGGCTACCGTACGGTCAGCACACTTGTATACTCGTGGCCCGATGCTATTGCAAAGGCCAAGGCGGCAGCGGATATACTACGCGCCAGGATAAGCGACCTAGGGCTACGCTTTGAAAAAGTACATGCAGAGGTTATCGGCGCTAATGCTTGTCACGGAGCTCTGACCGACAGGGACAATCCTGATATCCCAGAGGTTCTCTTGCGCTTTGCTGTACAGGGGCCTCACGAAAAGGATGTAAAGCGCTTCACCCGCGAGATGGCGCCACTTGTGCTTGGTGGGCCACCATTTGCAACCGCCTACTCTGGGGGCAAGGGTGATGTGAGTGAGGTCTATGGTTACTGGCCCAGCCTTATCCCGCGGAGTGCAGTGCTGCCAATTGTTGAGTATTTTTCATAAGTGAAGCCTATGCCAACGATAAAGCTAGTTGAAATCGCGCACGCTCGCTCAGGCGACAAAGGCAACAACAGTAATATCGGACTCATCGCCCGTAATCCAGAGGATTACGAGCTTTTGCGCCGCGAGGTAACAGCCGAGCGGGTCAAAAAGCACTTTGCTGGGATATGCTTTGGCAAGGTTGAACGCTTTGAGCTACCAAATATCCACGCGCTAAATTTTGTACTACACGAATCACTCGATGGCGGTGGCACACTGTCACTACGCACGGATGCTCAGGGCAAGACCCATGCAGCTACGCTTTTGATGATGGAGATCCCGAGGTAATAAACCTAATTTGACTACTTAGAGGGAAATACGGAGCCCCATATGTCGTTTCTATCTGTTGCAGGTAAAGTTGTCTTAGTAGCTGGCGGCAGTGGCGGAATAGGCCAAGAGATTGTGCGCACCCTGGCGGCAAATGATGCGCAGGTGCTCATCGCCGATCGCAACCTACAGGATGCCGAGCGACTCTGTCGTGAACTCGCTAACTCCCGGCATAAGCCAGCCACGTATGAATGCAATGTAACCTCAGAGGCATCGATTAGCGATCTTTACTTGGCGATCTCTAAAGACCACGGCGCGCTCTACGGAGTAGTCAATGCTATCGGCATCGTTGGACCAGGAACGGCTCTTGAGTGCTCACTTGATGAATACAGACGGCAGCTAGATATTAACTGCTATGGAGCGATTCGTTTAGCTCGCGGATTTATCGACCTCAAGACTCGTGATAGAGCTCTCGTAAACGATGCAACTCAGCATGTAGCAGGAAGTTACGTTTTCATAAGTAGCATCGGCGCCGACCTAGCGATCCCCGAGCGCGATCCCTACTGTGTAAGCAAAGCTGCTGGCCAGGCGTTTCACCTTAACCTTGCAAACGAAGTAGCGCATCTGGGCATTAACGTAAACGTTGTACTTCCAGGCCGCACCGATACTCCATCGGCTGCCGAGCGCACCAGAATCTCGCCTGCGGCCGCTCTACAGATGTTTGCAACTCAGCGTCGTCCGGCGATGATCCCTGCCATGACTATAGCTAAGACGTGCGCATTTCTTCTTTGCCCTGACCTGGTCGGCTACAGCGGCCAGAAACTAACCGTAGCTGAGGGAGCAGATACTACGTATCGACCGTCGTATGAGGCGCTGGAGCGATTGCGCTAACTTTTTAATTGAGTTCCATATTTTTTTGCCACTGCTTTCGCATTTAGCCGCGCATTTTTATCCCTATCAGGAATACCAGTCCTTTCAAGTAGATAGCGGGAGAATCTAGTTAAAGACTCCTTTTATTTGAGCTGTTTAACGAAATATAATACATTTATCGTTAAAACCATGGCTAAATTAACTAAGGCAAACTCAACTAAACAGAGCATTCAGATCATAGCCTTACGCAAAAGGTTCTTTGCATCCAGGGCCGGTAAAGAGCAGCTCCTTTCTATTATCGACCAGGCTGAGGTCAGTGAACACGTATACAACTCAAACGCCATAGAGAACAGCACGCTGTCTTTAGAGGAGACGGATAAGATCCTGCAACAGATTGACCTCGACCGTTTCATTTCGGAACGAGAGATATTTGAGGCGAAGAATCTAGCTCGTGTAGTTCAGTACATCTCTAGCAAGGCACTTGAGCATGAACTTGATCGGGAAATTATCCTTCTTCTACACAAGATGCTGATCTCAAATATCCGGGATGATGTCGCAGGAAGATTTCGCGCGCTTAACGAGTGGGTTCGAGTGGGTAATCATATCGGAAGTGCACCCGCTGATATAGAAGCTGGAATTACTGCGTTATTGGCTCGATATTATGGCGACCCTAGCGAGCCGATTACAAGTCGACTAGCGCGTTTTCATCTTGAGTTTGAGTCGATCCATCCATTCGTCGATGGTAATGGAAGGATCGGTCGCGTTCTTGTCAATTATCTCTTGATAAGAGAGGGGTATGTTCCGATTAACATAGCTTTTGTTGACCGCTCCCGGTATTACGACGCGTTCAGTGAGTATCATAGAAGACAGAACATAAAGACGATGGAGGAGATAATTTTTCGTGCTCTCACAAATAGCTACCACAAGAGGCTAGCGTATTTGGAAGGACGCGAGATTATTACCCTGAATGCGTATGCCAAAAGGCATAAGCTCTCGCATGCAAATCTTATTAATAAAGCCAAGCGCCAAACTATCGAGGCCTTCGTTGAGCAGGGGGTTTGGAAGATCGGAGATTAACAGCGCGAAAAGCCTAAAGTGATTTTGAGTATATGCGCCATTTTCAGACCCGAGACTGCCGAATTTAGGTTTAATAACCCGCGCCTCACTATCCCCTAACACCTGTCATTATAAAGCGGCAGCGCAGCGAGTGATCTAAAAGCGTTGTTCGACAGGAGCTTAATCGAAGCTCTGACAGAGTTGGCTAGCTTTTGGCTTCTAG